>NZ_JAFAGS010000083.1 GCF_019237635.1 Pluralibacter sp. | reverse complement strand
AAACATCCAGTTCCAGTCATAAGGCGGCTGCCAGGGCAAATTAAACATGTCTTCTCCTTCGTTAACCTTTACAGGATAACCGCCTGGCGCATTTTTCGCCTTGCTTTCATATTCCGGTTGTCGCCAGGGCTTCATTGGGCTAAAGTCGCCCCCCTTCTTCACTGGCATGGGGAAATAACAAGTGTTTATTGGTTTTGACTATGGGACGGCTAACTGTTCGGTTGCCGTCATGGACAACGGCACACCGCAACTGCTGAAACTGGAAAACGACAGCACCTTGCTGCCGTCGATGCTGTGCGCGCCGACCCGCGAAGCGGTGAGCGAATGGCTGTACCGCCATCATGATGTTCCGGCGAACGGCGACGAAAACGAAGCCCTGCTGCGTCGGGCCCTGAAATACAACCGCGAAGAAGACATCGACGTGCTGCGCAACAGCGTACAGTTCGGTCTTTCGTCGCTGCAGCACTACATTGACGACCCGGAAGAGGTCTACTTCGTTAAATCGCCGAAATCCTTTCTCGGCGCCAGCGGCCTGAAGCCGCAGCAAGTGGCGCTGTTTGAAGATCTGGTCTGCGCGATGATGCTACACATCAAACAGCAGGCGGAGACCCAGTTGCCGCAGAGCATTACCCAGGCGGTTATCGGTCGTCCGATCAACTTCCAGGGGCTGGGCGGCGATGACGCCAACGCCCAGGCGCAGGGGATCCTCGCCCGCGCCGCCGAGCGCGCCGGTTTTCGCGATGTTATCTTTCAATACGAGCCGGTCGCCGCAGGGCTGGATTTTGAAGCCACGCTCAGCGCGGAAAAGCGCGTACTGGTGGTGGATATCGGCGGCGGCACCACCGACTGCTCGCTGCTGCTGATGGGCCCGCAATGGCGCGCCCGCCGCGATCGTCAGGAGAGCCTGCTCGGTCACAGCGGCTGTCGCGTCGGCGGAAACGATCTGGACATCGCGCTGGCGTTTAAATGCCTGATGCCGCTGCTCGGCATGGGCGGTGAAACGGAAAAAGGCATCGCGCTGCCGGTGCTGCCGTGGTGGAACGCCGTCGCCATCAACGACGTTCCGGCGCAAACTGACTTCTATGGCAGCGCCAATGGCCGTCTGCTGCGGGATCTGGTTCGCGACGCGCGCGATGCCGATAAGGTCGCCCTGCTGCTGAAAGTATGGCAGCAGCGTCTGAGCTACCGGCTGGTACGCAGCGCCGAAGAGAGCAAGATCGCCCTTTCCGGGCAGGCGGAATATTCCGCTGCGCTGCCGTTCATCAGCGATTCGCTGGCCGCCGCCATTAACCAGGACGGACTCGAAGCAGCGCTGAACCAACCGCTGGCGCGGATCCTCGAACAGGTGCAGCTGGCGCTCGACAACGGCCGCGAAACGCCGGACGTTATCTACCTGACCGGGGGCAGCGCCCGTTCGCCGTTGATTAAGAAAGCGCTGGCCGAACAACTGCCGGGCATCAACATCGCGGGCGGCGATGATTTCGGTTCCGTTACCGCCGGGCTTGCCCGCTGGGCGCAGGTGATGTTCGGTTAATCCTGCCTTTACACGCCGGTATCGTCAGACGGTCCGGCGTGCGTATTTCCACCGTATCTCCTTGATTAAGACCTTTCCAGACAGTCTTTCATATTTCCTCCATTATTCCGGCACGTTCGCTAACTAAACTAGTATCATTCCGTGAAAGGTTTCAGGATGAGATACGTATAACAATGAAAGGCAGTCAAAAAACGCGCTGGATGATGGCGTTGAGTGTGGTGATTGTGGCTGGCGCCGCAATCGGATTCTGGCACAGCCGCAGCAGCACCGCGGACAGCGTCGCTGCGGGCGCTTCGGCCCCTGCCGGGCAGCATACTGGCGGCGGTCGTCACGGCGGACGCTTTAGCGGCGCGCTGGCGCCAGTGCAGGCCGCGACGGCGACCAGAGAATCCGTACCACGCTATCTGACGGGCCTTGGCACCATCACCGCGGCGAACACCGTGACGGTTCGCAGCCGCGTCGACGGCCAGTTGCTCAGCATTAACTTCCAGGAAGGCCAGCAGGTCAAAGCAGGCTCCTTGCTGGCGCAGATCGACCCAAGTCAGTTTAACGTCGCACTGGCCCAGGCTCAGGGACAGCTGGCGAAAGACAATGCCACCCTCGCCAATGCGCGCCGCGATCTGGCGCGCTATCAACAACTGGTGAAAACCAACCTGATATCCCGTCAGGAGCTGGATACACAGGCGGCGCTGGTGACGGCAAGCGAAGGGACGGTAAAAGCCGATCAGGCTGCGGTCGCCAGCGCTCAGTTGCAGCTTGACTGGACCCGCATCACGGCGCCGATTGACGGCCGCGTCGGCCTCAAGCAAGTGGATATCGGCAACCAGATCTCCACCAGCGACACCACCGGCATTGTGGTGCTGACGCAAACGCATCCTATCGACCTGGTGTTTACCCTGCCGGAAAATGATATCGCCACCGTGGTGCAGGCGCAGAAAGCCGGTCAGCCGCTAACGGTCGAAGCCTGGGACCGGACCAACAAACAAAAGCTCAGCAACGGCGCGCTGCTGAGCCTCGATAACCAGATTGACGCCACCACTGGCACCATCAAGCTGAAAGCGCGCTTTAGCAATATGGACGACGCGCTGTTCCCTAACCAGTTCGTCAACGCGCGCCTTCTCGTGGATACCGAGCAAAACGCGGTGGTTATCCCAACGGCTGCATTGCAGATGGGTAACGAAGGCAACTTCGTCTGGGTGCTGAGCGATGATAACAAGGTCAGCAAACACACGGTGGTGCCGGGTATTCAGGACAGCCAGAACGTGGTCATCAGCGCCGGGCTTTCCGCAGGCGACCGGGTCGTGACCGACGGCATCGACCGCCTGACCGATGGGGCAAAAGTGGACGTTGTGCAAGCGCACAGCGTGCCCGCAGAAGCCCCGGCGGCCCACCAGGGCGGTAAGAAAGGAGCTCGCTCCTGATGGACGTGTTACCTCCAGGCAATACGGGCGGGCCGTCCCGCCTGTTTATCCTGCGTCCGGTCGCCACCACGCTGATGATGGTCGCCATCCTGCTTGCCGGGATTATCGGCTACCGCTTTCTGCCCGTTTCCGCGCTTCCTGAGGTGGATTACCCCACTATTCAGGTCATTACCCTTTATCCCGGCGCCAGCCCGGACGTTGTAACGTCCTCCATCACCGCGCCGCTGGAACGGCAATTCGGCCAGATGTCGGGCCTCAAACAGATGTCGTCGCAAAGCGCGGGCGGCGCATCGGTCGTGACGCTGCAGTTCCAGCTTGCGCTGTCGCTGGACGTCGCCGAGCAGGAGGTGCAGGCCGCCATCAACGCCGCCACTAACCTGCTGCCGGGCGACCTGCCGAATCCGCCGGTCTACAGCAAGGTCAACCCGGCGGATCCGCCGATCATGACCCTGGCCGTGACCTCCTCCGCCCTGCCGATGACCCAGGTTGAAGACATGGTGGAAACGCGCGTCGCGCAGAAAATTTCGCAGGTCTCCGGCGTCGGCCTGGTAACGCTTGCCGGCGGGCAGCGCCCGGCGGTACGCGTGAAGCTTAACGCCCAGGCCATTGCGGCGCTCGGGTTGACCAGCGAAACCGTCCGCACCGCCATCACCAACGCCAACGTTAACTCGGCGAAAGGGAGCCTTGACGGCCCGGCTCGCGCCATCACGCTCTCCGCCAACGACCAGATGCAGTCCGCCGGGGAGTACCGCAACCTGGTCATCGCCTACCAGAACGGCGCGCCAGTGCGGCTTGGCAGCGTCGCCACCATTGAACAGGGCGCGGAAAACAGCTGGCTGGGTGCCTGGGCCAACAAACAGCAGGCGATTGTGATGAACGTGCAGCGCCAGCCCGGCGCCAATATCATCGCCACCGCCGACAGCATCCGCCAGATGCTGCCGCAGTTGACCAGCAGCCTGCCGAAGTCGGTGAAGGTACAGGTGCTTTCCGATCGCACCAACAATATTCGCGCTTCGGTCAGCGACACGCAGTTTGAGCTGATGCTGGCGATCGCGCTGGTGGTGATGATCATCTATCTGTTCCTGCGCAACGTGCCAGCAACGATCATTCCCGGCGTGGCGGTGCCGCTGTCGCTGGTCGGAACGTTTGCCGTGATGGTGTTCCTCGATTTCTCGATCAACAACCTGACGCTGATGGCCCTGACCATCGCCACCGGGTTTGTGGTCGACGATGCGATCGTGGTGATTGAAAACATCTCCCGCTATATCGAAAAAGGCGAAAAGCCTCTGACTGCCGCGCTGAAAGGCGCCGGGGAGATTGGCTTTACCATTATCTCCCTGACCTTCTCGCTGATTGCCGTGCTGATCCCGCTGCTGTTTATGGGCGATATCATTGGCCGCCTGTTCCGCGAATTCGCCATTACCCTTGCAGTGGCTATCCTGATTTCGGCGATCGTGTCGCTGACGCTGACGCCGATGATGTGCGCCCGTATGCTGAGCCACGAGTCGCTGCGCAAACAGAACCGCTTTTCGCAGGCAAGCGAACGCTTCTTCGAGCGGGTGATTGCCGCCTATGGCCGGGTGCTTGCCAGAGTGCTGAACCACCCGTGGCTGACCCTCAGCGTGGCGCTGGCAACGCTGGCGCTGTCGATTATGCTGTGGGTGTTTATCCCCAAAGGCTTCTTCCCCATCCAGGATAACGGCATTATTCAGGGCACATTGCAAGCGCCGCAGTCCGCGTCGTTCGCCAGCATGGCCCAGCGTCAACAGCAGGTCTCCGATATTCTGTTGAAGGACCCGGCAGTAGAAAGCCTGACTGCCTTCGTCGGCGTCGACGGCACAAACCCGTCGCTCAACAGCGCGCGCCTGCAGATTAACCTCAAACCGCTGAGCGACCGCGACGACCGCGTGCAGGCGGTGATTCAGCGCCTGCAAAACGCCGCCGATCGGGTGCCAGGCGTGACGCTGTATCTGCAGCCCGCGCAGGATCTCACCATCGATACGACCGTCAGCCGCACCCAGTATCAGTTTACCCTGCAAGCCAACTCGCTGGAGGCGCTCAGCGAATGGGTGCCGAAGCTGACGGCGCAGCTGCAAACCCTGCCGCAGCTGGCCGACGTCAGCAGCGACTGGCAGGACAAAGGACTGGCGGCCTTTATCAATGTCGACCGCGACAGCGCCAGCCGTTTCGGTATTACCATGGCGGATGTCGATAACGCGCTGTACAACGCCTTCGGCCAGCGCCTGATCTCCACCATCTACACCCAGTCGAACCAGTATCGCGTGGTGCTGGAAAACGACACCAGTGAAACGCCAGGGCTGGCGGCGCTGGATAATATCCGTATCACCAGCAGCAGCGGCGGCATTGTGCCGCTGAACGCCATCGCCAAAGTGGAAGAGCGTTTTACGCCGCTGGCGGTTAACCATCTGGATCAGTTCCCGTCGACCACTATCTCGTTTAACGTGGCGCAGGATTCCTCGCTTGGCGACGCGGTGCAGGCGATTCAGGATGCGGAAAAAACCCTCAGCTTCCCGGCGGAAATCCGCACCCAGTTCCAGGGCAGCTCGCTGGCCTTCCAGTCCGCGCTCGGCAGCACCGTCTGGCTGGTCGTGGCGGCAGTGGTGGCGATGTATATCGTGCTGGGGATTCTTTACGAGAGCTTTATCCACCCGATAACCATCCTCTCGACGCTGCCGACCGCAGGCGTCGGCGCGCTGCTGGCGCTGTGGGTCTCCGGTAGCGAACTCGATGTGATCGCGATAATCGGCATCATTCTGCTTATCGGCATCGTCAAGAAAAACGCCATCATGATGATCGACTTTGCGCTGGCCGCCGAGCGCGAGCAGCATATGCCGCCGCGCGAAGCCATTTATCAGGCCTGCCTGCTGCGTTTTCGGCCGATCCTGATGACCACGCTTGCCGCCCTGCTCGGCGCGCTGCCGCTGATGCTCAGCACCGGTGTCGGCGCGGAGCTGCGACGCCCGCTGGGGGTAGGCATGGTGGGCGGCCTGCTGGTAAGCCAAGTGCTGACGCTGTTCACCACCCCGGTGATTTATCTGCTGTTCGACCGCCTGTCGCTGTACCTGAAAAACCGCCTGCCTGCGCGTGAAGAGGAGGCGTAAATGAAGTTTTTCGCCCTCTTCATTTACCGCCCGGTGGCGACAATTCTGATAACGCTTGCCATCACCCTGTGCGGCGTACTGGGCTTCCGGCTGCTGCCGGTGGCGCCGTTGCCGCAGGTCGACTACCCGGTGATTATGGTCAACGCCTCGCTGCCCGGCGCCTCGCCGGAGACCATGGCGTCATCCATTGCCACACCCCTGGAACGCTCGCTCGGAAGGATCTCTGGGGTCAACGAAATGACCTCGATGAGCTCGCTTGGCAGCACGCGCATCATTTTGCAGTTCGATTTCAGCCGCGATATCAACGGCGCCGCCCGTGACGTGCAGGCAGCGATTAACGCCGCGCAGAGCCTGCTGCCGTCGGGCATGCCGAGCCGCCCGACCTACCGCAAGGCCAACCCGTCCGACGCGCCGATCATGATTTTAACGCTCACCTCGGAGACCTACTCCCAGGGTAAGCTGTACGACTTTGCCTCCACCCAACTGGCGCAGACCCTCTCGCAGATTGGGGGTGTCGGCGATGTGGATATCGGCGGCAGCTCGCTGCCCGCCGTCAGGGTCGACCTCAACCCTCAGGCGCTGTTCAATCAGGGCGTCTCGCTGGACGATGTCCGTACCGCGATAACCAAAGCCAACGTGCGTAACCCGCAAGGCGCTATCGACGACACCGCCCACCGCTGGCAGCTCGCCACCAACGACGAACTGAAAACCGCCGCCGAATATAAGCCGCTGATTATCCACTACAACCACGGCGCGGCGGTACGGCTGAGCGATGTCGCGAAGGTGACCGACTCGGTACAGGACGTGCGCAACGCCGGGATGACCAACGCCAAACCGGCGATCCTGCTGATGATTCGCAAACTGCCGGAAGCAAACATCATCCAGACCGTGGACAGTATTCGCGCCCGCCTGCCGGCGCTGCGGGCAACCATTCCCGCGGCTATCGACCTGCAGATAGCTCAGGATCGCTCGCCGACCATCCGCGCCTCCCTTGCCGAGGTGGAGCAAACGCTGGTCATTTCGGTGGCGCTGGTGATTCTGGTGGTGTTCTTGTTTTTACGCTCCGGACGGGCAACGATTATCCCCGCCGTGGCGGTGCCGGTGTCGCTTATCGGCACTTTTGCCGCGATGTACCTGTGCGGCTTTAGTCTGAACAACCTGTCGCTGATGGCGCTAACCATCGCCACCGGTTTTGTCGTCGATGACGCTATCGTGGTGCTGGAGAATATTTCCCGCCACCTGGAAGCCGGAATGAAGCCGCTGCAGGCGGCGCTGCTGGGCAGCCGCGAAGTGGGCTTCACCGTGCTGTCGATGAGCCTGTCGCTGGTGGCGGTGTTCCTGCCGCTGCTGCTGATGGGCGGCCTGCCGGGGCGGCTGCTGCGCGAGTTTGCGGTGACGCTGTCGGTGGCTATCGGCATTTCGCTGGCGGTATCGCTGACCCTGACGCCGATGATGTGCGGCTGGATGCTGAAATCTTCCCGTCATCGCGCCCCAACCCGTAACCGGGGGTTCGGCCGCGTGCTGGTCGCTATGCAGCGAAGATACGGTAAATCATTGAAATGGGTGCTGAACCATGCCCGGCTGGTGGGGCTGGTGCTGCTCGCCACCATCGCCCTCAACGTCTGGCTCTATATCTCGATCCCCAAAACCTTCTTCCCGGAGCAGGATACCGGGGTGGTGATGGGCAACATTCAGGCGGACCAGAGCATTTCGTTCCAGGCCATGCGCGGCAAACTTCAGGATTTTATGAAGATCATCCGCGAAGATAAGGCCGTGGATAACGTCACCGGATTTACCGGCGGTTCACGGGTCAACAGCGGCATGATGTTTATTACCCTTAAACCGCGCGACGTGCGCAACGAAACGGCGCAGCAGGTGATTGATCGTCTGCGCAAGAAGCTGGCGAAAGAACCGGGCGCTAACCTGTTTTTGATGGCCGTACAGGATATTCGCGTCGGCGGCCGCCAGGCCAACGCCAGCTACCAGTACACCCTGTTGTCGGATGACCTGGCCGACCTGCGCGCCTGGACCCCGAAAATCACCCGCGCGCTGGCCAAACTTCCGCAGTTGGCGGATGTTAACTCCGACCAGCAGGACAACGGCGCTGAGATGGATCTGGTGTACGATCGCGACACCATGTCGCGGCTCGGCATCAACGTCGAGGCGGCGAACAGCCTGCTGAACAACGCCTTTGGTCAGCGCCAGATCTCCACCATCTACCAGCCGCTGAACCAGTACAAAGTGGTGATGGAGGTCGACCCGGTCTACACCCAGGATATCAGCGCCCTGGACCAGATGTTCGTGATTAACAGCGAGGGTAAGGCGATTCCCCTCTCCTGGATTGCGAAATGGCAGCCCGCCAACGCGCCGCTGTCGGTGAACCATCAGGAGCTGTCGGCGGCCTCGACCATCTCCTTTAACCTGCCGACCGGGAAATCGCTGTCGGAAGCCAGCGACGCCATCGGCCGGACGATGACCCAGCTCGGCGTCCCGTCCAGCATCCGCGGCAGCTTTGCCGGTACCGCCCAGGTGTTCCAGCAGACCATGAATGCGCAGGTCGTTTTGATCCTCGCGGCGATTGCCACGGTCTATATCGTGCTGGGGATACTGTATGAAAGCTATGTGCACCCGCTGACCATTCTCTCGACGCTGCCGTCGGCGGGGGTGGGCGCGCTGCTGGCGCTGGAGCTGTTCAATGCCCCGTTCAGCCTAATCGCCCTTATCGGGATCATGCTATTAATTGGCATTGTGAAGAAAAACGCCATCATGATGGTCGACTTTGCCCTTGAGGCGCAGCGTCACGGCAACCTGCCGCCGGAAGAAGCCATTTTCCAGGCCTGCCTGCTGCGTTTTCGTCCAATCATGATGACCACGCTCGCCGCTTTGTTCGGTGCGCTGCCGCTGGTGCTGTCCAGCGGCGATGGCTCGGAGCTGCGTCAGCCGCTGGGGATCACCATCGTTGGCGGTCTGGTGATGAGCCAGCTATTGACCCTGTATACCACCCCGGTGGTGTATCTGTTCTTTGATCGTCTGCGCCTGCGCCTGGCGCGCAAACCGCGGCAACCGGTAACTGAGTAAAATGGAAGAGC
Organism: Pluralibacter sp.; assembly: GCF_019237635.1. Taxonomy (GTDB): domain Bacteria; phylum Pseudomonadota; class Gammaproteobacteria; order Enterobacterales; family Enterobacteriaceae; genus Enterobacter_B. Next base: position 18,643 of record NZ_JAFAGS010000083.1, on the reverse strand, counting down.
TACCCACCAGCGTCCGCTGGCAGCTATGGATAGTGGCATTCGGCTTTTTTATGCAATCACTGGATACCACTATCGTCAATACCGCCCTGCCCTCAATGGCCAAAAGCCTGGGGGAGAGCCCGCTGCATATGCACATGGTTATCGTCTCCTACGTACTGACGGTCGCACTGATGCTGCCCGCCAGCGGTTGGATGGCGGACCGGGTCGGCGTACGCAACATCTTCTTTACGGCGATCGTGCTGTTCACCGCCGGTTCGCTGTTTTGCGCACAGGCCAATACCCTTAACGAGCTGGTCATGGCGCGCGTGCTGCAGGGGGTCGGCGGCGCGATGATGGTGCCCGTCGGACGGCTGACGGTGATGAAAATCGTCCCCCGGGATCAGTACATGGCGGCGATGACCTTTGTGACCCTCCCGGGCCAGGTCGGGCCGCTGCTGGGCCCGGCGTTGGGGGGGATTCTGGTGGAATATGCCTCCTGGCACTGGATTTTCCTTATCAATATCCCGGTGGGGATCGTCGGCGCTATCGCCACCCTGTGCCTGATGCCGAACTACACCATGCAGACGCGGCGCTTTGATCTTTACGGTTTTATTCTGCTGGCGCTGGGAATGGCGATGCTGACTATCGCGCTCGACGGGCAAAAAGGGCTGGGCATCTCGCCGCTCATGCTGACGCTGCTGGTGGCTGTCGGCCTGATGTCGGTCCTGCTCTACCTGCGGCACGCCAAAGGCAGCGACAGCGCGCTCTTTAGCCTGAAGCTTTTTCACACCCATACCTTTTCGCTGGGGCTGGCTGGCAGCTTTGCCGGGCGTATCGGGAGCGGCATGTTGCCGTTTATGACGCCGGTTTTCCTGCAAATCGGTCTCGGATTCTCTCCGTTTCACGCGGGGTTAATGATGATTCCGATGGTTATCGGCAGTATGGGGATGAAGCGGGTGGTGGTGCAGGTGGTCAACCGCTTCGGCTACCGCCGGGTGCTGGTCGGCGCGACGCTTGGGCTCTCGCTGGTGAGCCTGCTGTTTATGGCCACCGCGCTGCTGGGCTGGTACTGGCTGCTGCCGCCAGTGCTGTTCCTGCAAGGGATGGTCAACTCCAGCCGTTTCTCGTCAATGAACACCCTGACGCTCAAGGACCTGCCGGATGAGCTCGCCAGCAGCGGCAACAGCCTGCTCTCAATGATTATGCAGCTGTCGATGAGTATTGGCGTCACCGTCGCCGGGCTGCTGCTCGGCATGTACGGCCAGCACCATATCAGCGTCGACAACACCGTTTCACATCAGGTCTTCTTGTATACCTATCTCAGCATGGCGGTGATCATCGCGCTTCCGGCGCTGCTCTTCGCCCGCGTGCCGGATGATGTCAGCAAGAACGTGGTGATTTCCCGACGCAGAAGGAGCGAGCCGTGAAAATCTGGCGCCCAGGCATTACCGCAAAGCTGTTTCTGGCTATTTTCGCCACCTGTATCGTGCTGCTGGTCAGCATGCACTGGGCGGTGCGCTTAAGCTTCGAACACGGCTTTATCGATTACATCAAGCGCGGCAATGAGCAGCGTCTGCAACTGTTGAGCGAAGCGCTGGCGGAACAATACGCCTCGCACGGCAACTGGCGTTTTCTGCGCAATAACGACCGCTTTGTGTTCCAAATTCTGCGATCGCTTGAACATGACAGCAGTGACGACCGCCCCGGCCCCGGCATGCCGCCTCACGGCTGGCGCACCCAGTTCTGGGTGGTGGATCAGAACGCCCTGGTGCTGGTTGGCCCGCGCGCACCCGTCCCGGCGGACGGCACCCGGCGCGGCATTATGGTCAACGGTATGGAGGTCGGCGCGGTGATCGCCTCGCCGGTTGAGCGGCTGACCCGCAATACCGACATCAATTTTGACCGTCAGCAGAAGCGCACCAGTTGGCTTATCGTGGGTCTGGCGACACTGCTCACGGCGCTGGCCACCTTCCTGCTGGCACGAGGCCTGCTGGCGCCGGTCAAACGACTGGTCGACGGGACGCACAAGCTGGCGGCGGGCGATTTCTCCACCCGCGTGACGGCGACCGACACCGACGAACTCGGTCGGCTGGCGCAGGATTTTAACCAGCTCGCCAGCACGCTTGAACGTAATCAGCAGATGCGTCGCGACTTTATGGCCGATATCTCCCACGAGCTGCGCACGCCGTTGGCGGTACTGCGCGGCGAGCTGGAGGCGATTCAGGACGGCGTGCGTCAATTCACCCCGGAATCCGTCGCGTCGCTACAGGCGGAAGTCGCGACGCTCACCAAGCTGGTGGATGACCTGCATCAGTTGTCAATGTCCGACGAAGGCGCGTTGGCCTACCAAAAATCGCCGACCGACGTGGTCTCGCTGCTGGAAATGGCGGCAGGCGCGTTTCGTGAACGTTTTGCCCATCGGGGGTTGACGCTGACGCTACGGCTGCCGGAAAGCGCCACCGTGTTTGGCGACCGCGACCGTCTGATGCAGCTGTTTAACAACCTGCTGGAAAACAGCCTGCGCTACACCGACGCTGGCGGCCAGCTGCGGGTAAGCGCCGAGAAGAACGCCAGCCTGCTGACCCTGCAGTTTGCCGACAGCGCTCCGGGCGTCACCGATGAGCAACTGGCGATGCTCTGCGAGCGTTTTTACCGCGCCGAGGGCTCGCGCAACCGCGCCAGCGGCGGCTCCGGGCTGGGGCTTGCCATTTGCGTCAATATCGTGGCGGCGCACGGCGGCCAGCTTCATGCCGCACATTCGCCTTTTGGCGGGGTTAGCATTAAAGTAGAATTACCGTTGGATCGTGACGTATCGAGAGATGTATGAACGGGTTACCGATTGATGAAAACGCCCCACGCATCCTCATTGTTGAGGATGAGCCCAAACTTGGGCAGCTGTTGATTGATTACCTGCTGGCGGCGAACTACGCGCCGGTACTGATTAATCACGGCGACAAAGTACTGCCCTACGTGCACCAGTCGCCCCCGGCGCTGATCCTGCTCGACCTGATGCTGCCCGGCACCGACGGCCTGACCCTGTGCCGCGAAATCCGCCGCTTTTCCGACGTGCCTGTCGTGATGGTCACCGCCAAGATAGAGGAGATCGACCGTCTGCTGGGGCTGGAGATTGGCGCGGATGACTATATCTGTAAGCCCTACAGCCCCCGCGAAGTGGTGGCGCGCGTCAAAACCATTCTGCGCCGCTGCCGCCCGCATCGCGAGCTGCAGGCGCTGGATGCCGAAAGCCCGCTTATCGTCGACGAGAGCCGTTTTCAGGCCTCCTGGCGCAACAAACTGCTGGATTTAACCCCGGCGGAATTTCGCCTGCTGAAAACCCTGTCGCAGGAACCGGGAAAAGTCTTCTCCCGCGAGCAGCTGTTGAACCATCTCTATGATGACTACCGCGTGGTCACTGACCGCACCATCGACAGCCATATCAAAAACCTGCGCCGCAAGCTGGAAGCGCTGGACGGCGAACAGTCGTTTATCCGCGCCGTGTACGGCGTTGGCTATCGCTGGGAAGCGGACGCCTACCGGATTGCCTGAAAACAGCCCGCTCTCATCCCCTGGGAGCGGCTAAAAGGTTTACTCCCCTGCCCCGCGGCGCTACAATGCCCGCCCTTAACGTAGGGGCTCTTCCCTAACCGTCTCATCAGGTGAGACGAGTCTGACCTGTCATCAGAACGAGAACATCATGTTTAAACCGGAACTCCTTTCCCCGGCGGGAACGCTGAAAAATATGCGTTACGCTTTCGCCTATGGCGCTGACGCTGTTTATGCGGGCCAGCCGCGCTACTCGCTGCGCGTGCGCAATAACGAATTCAACCACGAAAACCTGCAACTGGGGATCAACGAAGCCCACGCGCTCGGGAAAAAATTCTACGTAGTGGTTAACATTGCGCCGCATAACGCCAAGCTGAAAACCTTTATTCGCGACCTGAAGCCGGTGGTGGAAATGGGTCCCGATGCGCTGATCATGTCCGACCCAGGGCTGATTATGCTGGTGCGCGAGCATTTCCCGCAGATGGATATTCATCTTTCGGTTCAGGCGAACGCCGTCAACTGGGCAACGGTAAAATTCTGGCAGCAGATGGGGCTGACCCGCGTGATCCTCTCCCGCGAACTGTCGCTGGAAGAAATTGAAGAGATCCGCCAGCAGGTGCCGGAAATGGAAATTGAGATTTTCGTCCACGGCGCGCTGTGCATGGCCTACTCCGGCCGCTGCCTGCTTTCCGGTTACATCAACAAACGCGATCCGAACCAGGGTACCTGCACCAACGCCTGCCGCTGGGAATATAACGTGCAGGAAGGCAAAGAGGACGCCGTTGGCAACATCGTCCACAAGCATGAGCCTATCCCGGTGCAAAACGTCGAGCCCACCCTCGGTGAAGGCGCGCCGACGAACAGCGTGTTTATGATTGAAGAGGCGCAGCGTCCGGGCGAGTACATGACCGCCTTTGAAGATGAGCACGGCACTTACATCATGAACTCGAAGGACCTGCGCGCCATCGCGCACGTCGAACGTCTGACGCAGATGGGCGTTCACTCGCTGAAAATCGAAGGCCGCACCAAATCCTTCTACTACTGCGCGCGCACCGCGCAGGTATACCGCAAGGCCATTGACGACGCGGCGGCCGGTAAACCGTTCGATACCTCGCTGCTGGAGACCCTGGAAGGCCTGGCGCACCGCGGCTATACCGAAGGTTTTCTGCGGCGCCACACCCATGACAGCTACCAGAACTATGAATACGGCTATTCCGTCTCCGAACGCCAGCAGTTTGTCGGCGAATTTACCGGCGAGCGTAACGGGCATCTTGCCGCCGTGGCGGTAAAGAACAAGTTCGTTATCGGCGACAGCCTGGAACTGATGACCCCGCAGGGCAACGTCAACTTTACGCTGGAACATATGGAGAACGCCAAAGGCGAAACCATGAGCGTCGCGCCTGGCGACGGCTACACAGTATGGTTGCCTGTACCGGAGGAGATGGTGCTGGATTATGCGCTGCTGATGCGCAATTTCACTGGACAGACCACGCGCAATCCGCACGGTAAGTAGTTAATCTGGGTTATTTTTTCGATACGGAAGATTCTTAGAAACGGATCACATACCGTCTCGCTTAATGCGGGTATTATTCGAAATGCTGAAAAACATAACCCATAAATGCTAGTTGTACCAGGAACCACCTACTTAGCCTGCGTAATCTCCCTTACGCAGGCTTATTTTTTTGCTTTAGCACCAGAGGCTCTGTCCACAACTGCCGTCATTGACCTTTAAGCGTGCTTCATCCGCTCATTGAGCGTTTCAATGATAAAAGCATTTACCGATGTTTCATGCTCCGCGGCAGCCTGAGTCAAACGTTCTCCAAATGATTCTGGGTAACGTAGCGTGAAGGTTTTAACCCTCTCCTGACGCGTATAGGCCTCAATACCTGCGGCTTTGCAATCATCCAGATACTCACGCAGGGAAATCTCACCTTCCTTTTTAAGTCATCGATAAAAATGAAGTCAAGTTATGAAGTCATGTATGCAGTTCCACAGATCGCCCCACTAACCAGGCATAACCCCTCCGCGTGCGATACACTTTTCGTTATGTTTATCACCGGGTGAGATGGATGACCGATTTTCCTGACAGTCTGTTAATTATTAACGGCAAAAGTGCGGACGACCCGCAGCTGCGTGCGGCGGTCGCACAATTGCGCATGGATGGCGCCACCCTGCACGTTCGCGTGACCTGGGAAAAGGGAGACGCAGTGCGCTATGTCGACGAAGCTTGCCAGCTCGGCGTGGCGACCATTATCGCTGGCGGTGGTGACGGGACGGTCAACGAAGTGGCGACCGCGCTGGTGGGTAATTATCACCCCACGACTCCGGCGCTGGGTATTGTGCCGCTGGGAACGGCGAACGATTTCGCCACCAGCGCAGGCATCCCACAAGACCCCGAACTGGCGTTAAAACTGGCAATCGCTGGTCATGCCGTTGAGATTGATATTGCTCAGGTGAACAACGACACCTGCTTTATCAACATGGCGACCGGCGGCTTTGGTACACGAATCACAACGGAAACCCCGGAGCGGCTGAAGGCCGCCCTCGGCGGCGTGTCATATCTGATTCACGGACTGATGCGGATAGATACCCTGAAGCCGGATACCTGCGAGATCCGCGGTGAGGCGTTCCACTGGCAGGGCGATGCGCTGGTACTCGGCATCGGCAACGGGCGTCAGGCGGGCGGCGGCCAGCAATTGTGCCCACAGGCGCTGATTAACGACGGTCTGCTCCATCTGCGGGTTTTTACCGGCGATGAGCTACTACCGGCCCTGCTTACCCCCCTTTCAGGCAGCGAGGAAAACCCCAACATCATTGACGGCGTTTCCCGCTGGTTTACGATCCGCGCGCCACATGACATCACCTTCAATCTGGACGGTGAACCGTTGAGCGGCCGGGAGTTTCGTATTGAGATCCTGCCAAATGCGCTGACCTGTCGGCTGCCGCCGGACTGTATACTGCTGCGTTAGTCGTCGTGCCAGGTCAGACGATAATTAAGTTGATATGGGTATTTTTTAACGACGCTTTGTCCTGCTCACTTACCGCGTCATCGGTAATAATACAATGTATTTTCTCTATAGGCAGAACCTGGTTGTATCCCCGACGATTAAATTTTGTTGAATCCAGAACCGCAATAACGCGATTAGCCGCAGCAACCATGGCGCTGCTAATGGAATACCCTTCATTAAACGTGGTAATGCCATTAACTGCATCAATACCATCCGCACCAACAAACATTAAATCAGCATTAATATCCTGCAAAGAACGCTCAGCAATGGCCCCATGCATAGAGCGCGTTTTATGACGCACGGTACCGCCACAGACAACAAGCGTAATATCTTTATTTTCTGACAAAGCAAATGCGGCGGGCAGACTATTGGTAATCACAGTAATGTTTTTTGCCGTCATTAATCCTTCGGCAATAAGCATGGTCGTACTGCCGCTATCAAGAATGATCGTCATACCTTCATGAATCATTTTTACGGCGGCTTGCGCTATTCTGTTCTTTGGCGCGCTGGCAATTTGAAACCGCTCCTTAAAGCCAACTTCCTGCATCTCAGCATCAGAATGACCAGATGCTAATTTAGCCGCGCCACCGTGAAAACGCGTCACCACCCCTTTTTTTTCGAGAAAGCGCAAATCAGCGCGGATAGTCGCTTCAGAGGTGGCATAAATCCCCGAAAGATCCTGAACCAGCACGGTACCCTGCTCATTCACTAGCTGGATAATTTTGTTCCTTCGTTCGAATGAATTCATTGTGAGTTACCCATTTTCAATTGCGCATAGTGTAAACGAAGGGGAACAAATGGTGAATGATCTGTTTTGGCAATGAGGGGCCGACATGATGTCGGCCCGGTCTCTTACGGAATGAGCAATACCTTGCCTGGCATCGGATGCTGCGCGATATCCTGCACCTGCTGCACAAAGCTTTCAAAACTCCCCCGATGCGCAATCAATGGTTCAAGGCTCAGTCGACGTTCAGCCAGTAATTGGGTTGCCGTTTCCCACTCCACGCCCGGCCAGGGTCTGGAATAGTTCATCCAACTGCCAATAATGGTCAGCTCCTTGCGCAGAATTTTGCCAAACGTCGTCGGGCTTAAGTTCAGATCCTGATGCAATGTGCCCACCAGCGCTAATTGTGCATGCGGCCCGGCCAGGTCAACAGCAAGCGACACCGTCTGCGGTACGCCAGCCGTTTCCAGAATCAACTGCCCGAAGCGCATCTCATGCAGAGCAGCCCGAATATCACTGGCTGTCAGTTCTCGTGAATTGAAGGTGTACGTGGCGCCAAGTGCTTTTGCCAGCGTCAGTTTTTCAGGATTGATATCGATCGCCGTCACGCTGCGCGCCCCCAGCGCTGCCGCACACTGGACGGCCAGTAGCCCGATGGTTCCGGCACCGATAATAATCACGTTTTTATCCTTACAGCCTTGCGCGAGGTGAAAAGCATGTAGCCCTACGGTGATTGGCTCCATAAAAGCACCATCATTAATCGCCATATCAGCAGGCAGAATAAATAAATTCTTACGGTTAACCACTATATATTCGGCAAAACCGCCATCCCGTCGTGAACCAATAAAATCATATTTCACGCATTGCGAGTAAAACCCTTTCTGGCATTCAGGACATTCAAAACAGGGTAACAAAGGTACGCAGGCAACAGCATCGCCAATACGGAGATCCGTCACCCCGCCAGCGAATTTTTCTACCGTACCGCTGAACTCATGACCTAAGGTTATCGGGTAATAATGCGCGCCATTTTTAAATAAGCGCGGAAGATCTGAACCACATAAACCCGAGCTGGCTACTTTGACCAACACGTCACATTCATGGTGAATTTCAGGCACAGGACATTCTTCAAGACGAACGATGCCGTCAGTATCATTAACGACTGATTTCATTGACTACTCCTGAGATAGCAAGGGGGAAAACCTTCCCCCTTATTTAAAAATTACTTTGCGATAGCAGTTTTCTCTTGTGCAATAAAACGACGGGCACGCCGCCAGGTCATCAGAATTCCGGCGAGGTAAATAACGCCAATGATGATAAAGCCCGGAATATTTTGCGGTGAAAAGATCTGAATCAGTAACCAGGTTATCGGAGAACCGCCTTGATCTAACGACGCCACCATTCCCCCTGCTTTCAGCGCACCGGCATTCGCCGCCAGCTGTGTATGCAGACCTATGGTTTGTGTTGAGATCCACAGCGTCATGCTCATGATGATAATGCCCGATATCAAGGTGCGGAACAGATTGCCCCGATGCACGCCGACCGCCATGGCGACAAAGAAACCGATTGTGGCCAAATCGCCAAAGGGCAACACCTGATTGCCCGGAACACAGACCGCGATCAGGATGGTTAATGGAATAAAGATCAGGCTAGCGGAGACGACAGCGGTATGACCTAACAGCAGGGCGGGATCCAGACCGATTAAGAACTCCTGTCCGCCGAATTTAGCCTGTAAGCGGCTCCGCGCCTGTTTGGCAATCGGCGTCAGTCCGTCCATGATTGGCTTAATTACCCGCGGCATCAGCAGCATCACTGCCGCCGTTTTAACGGCCAGTTGTAAAACGCCCTTCGCATCATATCCGGCAAGCAGACCGATAATCAGCCCCATCACAAACCCAACGGTAACAGGTTCGCCAAACGGACCAAATTTGCGTTGGATATCATCCGCGCTAAATTTGATGCGGTTAATAGCGGGAATTTTTTCGATGACGGCATCAACCAGTACGGCTATCGGGCCCAGATATGCCGAACTCCCGTGCGGTATGGCAATCCCTTCCAGTTCAAAAAACTCTCGTGTATCACGCGCAAACCAATCGCCTAATTTGTACACAAAGGCAGCATGAATAACGACGCCGAGGATCCCAATCAAGTAGGAGCCCGTAGCAAGATGCAGCAGGGCGCCAGTGAAGGTCATATGCCAGATATTCCAGATATCGACATTCACCACTCGCGTCATTCGGGTGACAAGCATGACGATATTCACCAGTATCGCCACCGGTATAGCAATCAACGCTATCTGTGACGCCCAGGTCATCGGCGAAGACCCTGGCCAGCCAATATCTACAACATGAAGATTAAGGTCGAAATTTTCTGCCATCGCTTTTGCGGCTGGGCCGATGGAATCCAGCATCAGGCCAATAACAAGCCCGATGCCCACAAAACCGATACCAATATGCAACCCTGATTTAAAACAATCCCCGGCTTTCATTCCCAGTAGTTTTGAGAAGATGATAATCACGATCGGTAGCATTACCGTCGGACCCAGGTCGAGGATATAACGCATGACGTCCGAAAACATAGGTCACCCCTGTAAGATACCAAGAATTTTGTTCTGTAATGCTTCAATCCCCACGCCAGAGATAAACGGCATACCGTGCACGAGCGGAATATCGCCAAAAGTACGGTCAACTCTTGCTGTTGTACAAATAAGGTGTGCACCATCCATGTAGGTTTCAATTTCGTTTACCCGGCACTGGATCAGGTCGATATCAATATGGTTGGCACAACACAACTCTTTTATTTCTTCTGCCGCCATCGTCGAGGTGGCAACTGCCCCGCCGCACGCGACAATTATTTTGCGTTTCATGAGTATTCCTTTTTGTATTGAGGTAAGTGTTTTATTTATTAGCGTTTAATATTTCTTCTCTAAAATACGTTTGTAATTCGCTTTCTGGTAAATTAATGAGCGCTTCTATCACCTCCGTTTGCTGTAGCTTTCCAAATAAACAACGTAATAACATCAATTGCTCAACTGGGTTTTCAACGATCAATGCAATAATTAAGGAAACTGCAATTTCACTTTCGTCATCGGCCTGTTGAAAAGAGACCGCCTTATCCGGTCTTAGCAGATAAATGGCCGGTGATTTAGCGTGAATGGCTTCACAATGAGGAATCGCAATCGCATGCTTATCCAACATAATACCGGTTGGATAACGCATCTCCCGTTCAATCAACGCCGCGGGATACGTTTCATGCACGACGTCCATTTTTAGCATTTCATCGCCAATATGCGTTAGCACTGCCGTACGATCGGCAAAAGATATCCCGGTACGAATAAATAAATGCGTCATAAGAATCTCGGTTATTTGAAAAATGAGTATCGGCAGAGTTTTTAGCCAATGACACAACCATAGCGATAAGCGCGTAATACATCATAAATCTTATCGGTTATCAGCGCGTGAGGCGTCGCCTGCAGTTCACCAGCAAGCACGCGTTCAAACTGTTTTGGCAGATACTGACTGAGCATTCCTAAAGGAATATCAACCTCATTCAGACGGGTAATCATTGCTTCCACACACTGTTTAATACGACTGTGCGGCCAGTAATAACGAATGCGATCTGAAAGACTGTAATGAATATCCCGTAGCGATTCACTGAATACCGGGTGATAATATTTTTTCCAGTACTGAGGCTCATTCAGCATCACTTCATCAATGACTTCTAAACTACCGCTACGATATTCAGGCGCAATAAGCTCATTTTCAATTTTAGCCAGCGCAAAAATTGCCTCACGCAGGGCAAAGGTCAACGCGGGCCCCACTTTCAGAATGGCAAAATGGTCACGCACTAATGACCGATAAGCCTCTTTTGTTTGATAGTCTGTCGAATGCGCCTCATAAACCATTTTAGTCCCTTCAACCCAGTCGGAAAGTTCAAGGGCCGCTGGCGGTACGTAGTGGATAATCTTGCTGTGGTCGAACTCAACACCCGGTTGCACAACGATGGCAATCACACGCGATAACGCTTCCGCGAGTCCGGACGCAATAAACGCTTTCTGGTGTGTGCGCAGCGTAGTTGCCGCATCTTCGGCACGAGTGACATGGACAGTATCAATAGAACTGGCTTCACCGCCGGGCACCGGTACCTCCGTGCCGATAATATAAGTGAGCTGCTCCCGTTGTTCATTCGTCGCTACACGTTCCGCCGCCTTGCAGAGCACCGCAGCCCGCTGGGCAACTGTTTCAGGCGCAAGAGGAACCGGATCTCCGTGGCACGACATTGAGGCATCCAGATGAATCTTGCTAAAACCGGCGGCAACATAGGCTTTCACCAGCTCGACAGATTTTTCCATCGCCGAATCGGCGGGCTCGCTTTGCCAACAGTTAGGACCCAGATGATCGCCACCGAGAATGATGCGCTCGCGGGCAAAACCGACCTTATCGGCAATGGCGTAGACAAAATCACGAAAATCCGCAGGCGTCATCCCGGTATAACCCCCAAACTGGTTTACCTGATTTGAGGTCGCTTCAATGAGTACTTTGCGTGAACTGTCCCGGTCAAATGTCAGCGCAGCCTCAACCACTAGCGGATGTGCAGAGCATACAGAGCAGATCCCGATATGCTCACCAGCTTTATGACGTGCAATGAGTTCTTTCATCATTTTTCCTTGTTAAATTAAACACCTGAACAATGAACAGAGCGCGTTACGCCCTTCCTTCACAGCCGCAATCCGCAATGACTTTCTCCACCACGTCTTTCATGGCGAGTTTTGCGGGCTGCAGATAGTCTCTGGGATCGGTGGCCTGCGGGTTATCCTGTAAATAGCGTTTCAGGGAGTGTGAAAACGCATTTTTTAATTCGGTTGCGACATTGACTTTGCAGATGCCGAGCGCCACCGCGTTACGAATAACGTCTGATGGCAATCCTGAAGCGCCGTGCAAAACCAGCGGAACGCTGACCCGATCGCGAATCGCATCAAGGCGACCGAAATCGAGCGCTGGAGTTGCCGCATACATGCCGTGCGCCGTACCAATCGCTATAGCCAGTGAGTCAATACCGGTCGCGAGGGCAAAATCCCCGGCTTGTGATGGCGATGTGTACAACGCATCTTCGCTGTTAACCAGTAACTCATCCTCCTGACCACCAAGTTGCCCCAGTTCAGCCTCCACGCTGACGTCATAGTGATGACAAAAATTCACCACCTTTTTCACTATCGCCACATTTTGCGCATACGGCAGAGACGAGGCGTCAATCATCACTGAACGCACGCCCTGGCGTACTTTCTGCGCGATATCGTCGTACTCCGTATGGTGATCGAGATGAATCGCCAAAGGATGGTTAACACATTTCGCCATTGTACTGACCAGCGCGACCAGATTTTCCGCGCCAGCGTGTTTAAACGTGCCGGGCGTTCCCGCAATAATCACCGGCGCGCGTAGTCTGACCGCCGTTTCAACCACCACCTGCAGGGTCTCTAAATTGTGAATATTGAAGGCCGGGACGGCATACCTTCCACGTTGCGCTCGTCTGAGCATGTGGTGCGTAGATATCACATACATATTTTCATATCCTATCGATTTCTTTCGAATTCAAAATATATTGAAAGTATTCGATCATAAATGTCGTGATTTCGATCATAAAAATGAACTTACGAAAAGCGTGATCGTTTCAGGAGGGAGCTGCGCAGGTAAAGCGGATCTGAAAGGATAAAAAAATGGCCTCCTGTCAGGGAAGCCATTGAAAAAAAATGAAAATGAATACTATCAGGCAATGGTCACTTTGCCATCCAGATACACATCCTGCACGGCGTTAATCAATTTAACGCCGTCGGCCATGGATTTTTTAAACGCTTTGCGACCGAGGATCAGCCCCATCCCGCCAGCGCGCTTATTTATCACCGCCGTACGTACCGCATCGGCCATATCGTTGTCGCCCGCCGCGCCGCCGGAGTTAATCAGCCCTGCGCGTCCCATGTAGCAGTTCGCCAGTTGGTAACGCACGAGGTCAATCGGGTTGTCGGTGGTCAGCTTACTGTACACCCGCTCGTCGGTGTAACCGTAGTTCACCGCCTTATATCCCCCGTTGTTTTCCGCCATTTTCTGCTTGACGATATCTGCGCCGATAGTGGCTGCCAGATGGTTGGCCTGGCCGGTTAAATCGGCGGAAACGTGGTAATCCACACCGTCTTTCTTAAAGGCCGAATTACGCAGGTAGGCCCACAGCACAGTGACCATTCCCAGCTCATGCGCGCGCTCAAACGCCGCTGAAATCTCTTCAATCTGGCGGCGGGACTCCTCTGAGCCAAAGTAGATGGTTGCGCCGACGGCCACCGCGCCCATGTTGAACGCCTGCTCGACGCTGGCGTACAGCGTCTGGTCAAAGGTATTGGGATAGCTCAGGGTTTCGTTATGGTTCAGTTTGACGAGGAACGGAATTCGGTGCGCATAGCGGCGCGAGACCGACGCCAGAACGCCATAGGTTGACGCCACGCAGTTACATCCGGCCTCAATCGCCAGTTCCACAATGTTCTTTGGATCGAAATAGCGCGGGTTGGCGGCAAAAGAGGCGCCCGCGGAGTGCTCAACGCCCTGGTCTACCGGTAATATAGAGAGGTACCCGGTTCCGGCAAGACGCCCGGTGTTGTACATCGTCTGCATATTACGTAATACCGCAGGGGGACGATTATTGTCTATCATCACCCGCGAGACGTAATCCGCCCCGGGGAGATAGAGCTGGTCTGCCGGAATGGTCATACAACGATGCTGTAAAAGGCCGTCGGCGTCTTTGCCAAGTAGGTGCGCAATATCAGTCATAGTGATAACTCCCGTAAGTGCCAACCGGTGTTGGCCATGAATTGTCCTGGGCCAGATTTTTGACCAGCCATAAGTCTGGTATGCGGCGGCCGGAATTTCCAGCCCCGTATGTGCGCTTTTCAGGCCCGTCAGCTGGCACGATTCACTGAGGAGCAAACTGTTAAGTCGCTCAAAAAACCACCTCAAAGGTATTTAAAAGGTATTATTAAATGGTATTGTTCAGGTGTACCTTACCTGTCATGAAGGATTTACTTATGAAAACCACAGTCAAACTGTCGTTCATGATGTTCGTTGAATGGTTTATCTGGGGCGCCTGGTTTGTTCCACTCTGGCTTTGGCTTAATAAAAGCGGCTTTAGCGCCGGGGAGATCGGCTGGTCCTATGCCTGCACCGCCCTCGCCGCGATCCTGTCGCCGATCCTCGTCGGCTCGCTGACGGACCGCTTCTTCTGCGCGCAAAAAGTGCTGGCGGTGCTGATGTTCGCAGGCGCCATCCTGATGTACTTCGCCGCGCAGCAGACCACCTTCAGCGGCTTCTTTCCGCTGCTGCTGGCTTACTCGCTGACCTATATGCCGACGATTGCGCTGACCAACAGCATCGCTTTTGCCAACGTCCCCGACGTCGAGCGCGACTTCCCGCGCATCCGCGTCATGGGCACCATTGGCTGGATAGGTTCCGGGCTGGTCTGCGGCTTTTTACCGCAGATGATGGGCTTTGCCGATATTTCACCCACCAACGTACCGCTGCTGATCACCGCTGCAAGCTCCGTGGTACTCGGCGTGTTCGCCTTCTTCCTGCCGGATACGCCGCCGAAAAGTACCGGCAAACTCGACCTGAAGGTGATGCTTGGTCTGGATGCGCTGGTGCTGCTGCGCGACAAAAACTTTCTGGTCTTCTTTATCTGCTCGTTTCTGTTCGCCATGCCGCTGGCGTTCTACTACATCTTCGCCAACGGCTATCTGACCGAAGTGGGGATGAAAAACGCCACGGGCTGGATGACGCTCGGCCAGTTCTCCGAGATCTTCTTTATGCTGGCGCTGCCGTTTTTCACCCGGCGTTTTGGTATTAAAAAGGTTCTATTGCTTGGTCTTATCACGGCGGCCATCCGCTATGGCTTCTTCGTCTACGGCGGCGCAGAGCAATACTTCACCTATGCCCTGCTGTTCCTCGGTATTCTGCTGCACGGCGTAAGCTACGATTTCTACTACGTCACGGCGTACATCTATGTGGATAAAAAAGCCCCGGTGCATATGCGTACCGCCGCGCAGGGGCTGATTACGCTGTGCTGTCAGGGCTTCGGCAGCCTGCTGGGTTACCGCCTGGGCGGCGTGATGATGGAAAAAATGTTTGCCTATAAAGAGCCAGTGAACGGGCTGACCTTTAACTGGGCGGGAATGTGGACCTTCGGCGCGGTGATGATTGCCGTTATCGCCGTCCTGTTCATGCTGCTGTTCCGCGAATCGGATAAAGAGATTGTGGCAATTACTGATGCTACGCTGGCACAAGGGGAAGCGAAATGAAGGAACAACGAATTCTGGGGGCCTTATACGGCCAGGCGCTTGGCGACGCGCTGGGGATGCCATCGGAGCTGTGGCCCCGCTCGCGGGTAAAAGCCCACTTCGGCTGGATCGACCGCTTCCTGCCCGGCCCGGCGGAGAACACCGCAGCCTGCTACTTTGGCCGCGCAGAATTCACCGATGACACCTCGATGGCGCTGTGCCTGGCCGATGCGCTGATCGAATGCGACGGCAACATCGTACCTGACGTGATTGGCCGCCATATCCTGGCATGGGCGCAGGGGTTCGACGCCTTTAACAAAAATGTGCTCGGCCCGACGTCGAAAATTGCGCTCAATGCTATTCGCGACGGCAAACCGGTGAGCGAGCTTGAGAACAACGGCGTGACCAACGGCGCAGCGATGCGCGTCTCGCCGCTCGGCTGCATGCTGCCAGCCGATAATCTCGACGCCTTTATCGACGCCGTTGCGCTGGCCTCCAGCCCGACGCACAAATCCGACCTCGCCGTGGCGGGCGCGGTTGTTATCGGCTGGGCGGTATCGCGCGCGATTGACGGCGCAAGCTGGCAGACGATTGTCGATGCGCTGCCCGCCGTCGCCCGCCACGCCCAGGAAAAGCGGGTCACCACCTTTAGCGCCTCGCTGGCGCTGCGCATTGAGCTGGCCTTAAAAACCGTCCGTGAGACCAACGGCGTGGAGTCCGCTTGCGAGCAGCTGTATCAGTTGGTCGGCGCGGGCACCAGCACCCTGGAATCCGTCGCCTGCGCGGTTGCGCTGGTCGACCTCGCCGAAACCGACCCGAACCGCTGCGCTATTCTGTGCGCCAACCTCGGCGGCGACACCGACACCATTGGCGCCATGGCGACCGCCATCTGCGGCGCGCTTCACGGCATCGCCGGGATCGACCCGGCGTTTAAGCAGGCGCTGGATGTGGTCAATCAGCTGGATTTCCAGCGCTACGCCGCCGCCCTGCTTCACTTCCGTCAGCAGCGGGAGGCGATATGTTAGCCGGGAAACTTGCGCATTTGCATCAGCAGCGCCCGGTGACGGTTATCGGCTCGGCGGTGATCGACGTCATCGCCGATGCTTACGCGCTGCCGTGGCGGGGTTGCGATATCGAACTCAAGCAGCAAAGCGTGAACATTGGCGGCTGCGCGCTCAACGTGGCGGTGGCGCTCAGGCGCCTTGGCATCCGCGCCTGCAACGCCCTGCCGCTCGGCCAGGGCGTCTGGGCGGATATTGTGCGCCATAACCTCGCCCGCCAGGGCATTGAGAGCGTGATTGAAACCGACGCCGGCGACAACGGCTGGTGTCTGGCGCTGGTCGAGCCTGACGGCGAGCGGACGTTTATGTCCTTCACCGGGGTGGAAAACGCCTGGTGCGACGACTGGCTGGCGCGCCTGCCCGAGGACAGCGACGGGCTGGTCTACCTGTCCGGTTACCAGCTCACGGCGGCCTGCGCGCCGCTGCTGGTCGGCTGGCTGGAATCGCGCCCCGGCATTACCGCGCTTATCGATTTTGGCCCGCGAATTGCGGATATCTCCCCGGCGCTGTTTGCCCGGATAATGGCCTGCCGACCGATCGTCACGCTGAATCGCCAGGAGGCGGAGATCGTCGCCGAACGCGAACAGCTGCCAACACAGACGACCGCCTTTGGTCATGCATGGCTGGCGCGCTTTGCCGCACCGGTTATCGTGCGTCAGGATAAAGACGGCGCGTGGTACTTTAGCCCACACGAAGAGGGGCTCGCCGCACCGTTCGCCACCACGGTCGTCGATACCATCGGCGCGGGAGACAGCCATGCCGGAGGCGTACTGGCAGGGCTTGCCGCGGGGTGGACGCTTGGCGACGCGGTGCTGCTCGGCAACGCGGTCGCATCCTGGGTGGTCAGCCGCCGCGGCGGCGACTGCGCGCCCACGCGCGAGGAGTTACTCCTCGCACACGAACACGTATAAATCGCTGCGACAATAGCTAATGCTGTATTCGACAGGTCGCTGCTGCTGGTCGAGCGCGACCTGTTTTATCACCAGCACCGGGATTTTTTCATCCATTTTGATGTGCGACTGAAACTCGGCATCCGGCATCCGCGCGCTTACCCTTGAGCGCGTGCGCTGCGGGTAAATATGCTGACTGCGAAAATAGTCATACAGGGAGATACCGATAGCCTCCGCATCGGCAATCAGGTGCGCTGGCACCCATGACTCTTCAATCGATACCGCCTCTTCATCCACATAGCGAATACGTTTAAGCAGGAACACGTCGCTGCGCGGCGCGACGGCCAACTGTTCAGCCACTTCCGTCGGGCATTCCACCACCCGTTTATTCACCCACAGAGTATCGGGCTTTTTACCGCGCAGCACCACCTGCTGCGAAAAGCCCCGCGCCTCTTTGAGCGAATACTCGAAGATGTTGTTGATTTGCGTGCCGTAACCCCGCGCACGGGTCACCACGCCCTCATCCTCCAGCGTCTGCATCGCCTTACGCACGGTGATGCGCGAGACCCCGGTCAACTGGCTGAGATCGCGCTCGCCAGGCAGGATGTTGCCGTGCTCCAGCCAGCCGCTGCGCACGGCGTTTTTCACCGTTTCGGCAAACTTAAGGTACAGCGGCGTATTGTCTGCCGCCGCAATGCGCTCGTTCAGTTGGCTGATAAGCCGGGTATGCGCTTGTTCCATTGAGTCTTTTCCTGGCAGGGTTCTCCTGCCAGTATACTACCACCACGCGTGGAAATGGTGCACAGGGCCAATACCGTGACCAACCTCAAGGGTATCCGCCTGCGCCAGCGCCGCCGACAGCCAGGCCTTGGCCTCCGGCACCGTTTCCTGCCAGTTGCGATACCGCGGACGCAGCGCCGCCAGCGCCGCCGACAGCGTGCAGCCCGTGCCGTGAGTGTTTTTGGTCGGTACGCGCGGCGCGGTGAACCGGTATTCGCCCTGCGGCGTCAACAACCAGTCAGGGCTTTCGGCATCCTCAAGATGTCCTCCCTTCATCAGCACGGCGCCGCAGCCCAAACCGAGCAGCGCACGCCCTTGCTCCAGCATCTCCTGCTCATTGCGCGCGTGCG
>NZ_JAFAGS010000073.1 GCF_019237635.1 Pluralibacter sp. | reverse complement strand
CGGTGCGGGAACGACAAGCTGACCGTTGCGGCGGTCGAGCACGAAGATGTTGCCGGTTTTCGCCGGGGCATAGATAACCGGTACGGTTTTGCCGTCGATGGTGATATCTGCAAGCGTCGGCTGCGACGGCTGGTCCATATCCCACAGGTCATGGTGCACCGTCTGGTAGCTCCAGACGAGCTTACCGGTCGTCGCATTCAGCGCCACAATCGCGCTGGCGTAGCGCTCCTGCTCCGGCGTGCGGTTGCCGCCCCAGATATCCGGCGTGGTGACGCCCATCGGCAGGTACACGAGATCCAGTTTGGCGTCATACGCCGCTGGCGCCCAGGAATTCGGCGAGTTCAGGGTGAAGTGGTGCTCATCTTGCGGGATAGCATTCGGATCTTTTGCACCTGGATCGAAGGCCCACAGCAGTTTGCCGGTATTCACATCGAAGCCGCGGATGACGCCGGACGGTTCGCGGGTGGAGAAGTTATCGGTGACGGCGCCTGCAATCACAATGACCTTATCGGTGACGATGGGCGGCGAGGTCGGTTCATACATGCCCGGTGTGGTGACCGGCATGCTGGTTTGCAGATTGAGGATACCTTTGTTGGCAAAGGTTTCGCACGGCTTGCCGGTTTGCGCGTTCAGCGCGAACAGGCGGCCATCGTTGACCGGCAGCAGGATACGACGCGGGCAATCGGCAACCACGTCCGCTGGCGCGTTATCCGCAGTGGCGTCGTGGTAAGAGACGCCGCGGCAGGTCACGTGCTGGAAGCTCGGGTCGGCGTTCAGTTGCGGGTCGAAGCGCCATTTCTCTTTCCCGGTGGCGGCATCCAGCGCGAACAGGCGCTGATGGGCTGAGCAGAGATACAGCATGTCGCCGATTTTAATCGGCGTGACTTCGTTGGTGATTTCACCGGGATCGTTCGGGCCCTTCAGGTCGCCGGTACGAAATACCCACGCCTCTTTCAACTGATGCACGTTATCGGCCGTTACCTGCTTAAGCGGCGACCAGCGCTGGCCTTCCTGATTACGGCCATAGGCAGGCCAGTCGCTGTCGGCCACCTCAGAGATAGGGGCTGCCGGTGCGATATCGGTGCTCAGCGTACCGTTAATTTCCTGCGGGTCATGAAAGCCTGCCCAGGTAAGAATACCGCCGCTGAAGAGCAGCACGACAACCAGCGCGCCAACCGCGCCGGCGGAAGGCGTCTGCAGACGGCGCCAGACGAACGGCAGGATAAGCCAGATGCCGAAGAACACCAGGATATCGCTGCGCGGCGTCAGCGCCCAGAAGTCAAAGCCGACCTCCCAGACGCCCCAGATCATGGTTGCCAGTAGCAGCAACGCATATACCCACAGGGCCGCGCGCTTGCCGCGCCACAGCATGGCGGTCACGCCAAGCATCACCAGGCCCGTGATGGGGTAGTACCAGGAGCCGCCGAGGGAAACCAGCCAGGCTCCGCCGATAAACAGATACAGCCCACAAAAAGCGGCGAACAGCGCCGTCAGCTTCACCAGAAGCCCGGACTGTTGCGGTTTTATTACTGCCATAGAAAACACCACTCAACTTGTTAATTTTTTAATAGCAATTAATTATATGATTTAACAAATGTGATCGGTATCACAAATATTGCCTTATTAACTCATCCACCGAAAAAATCGTTTTGCTGGTATAATACGGGGCTTGCCGATCAATGCTGTGGGATAGCTTTCCCGGTGTTGAGAGATGTATCTCTGAAATCAAGTGGTTAGTTTTATGAAACATACTGTTGAAGTGATGATCCCGGAAGCGGAGATCAAAGCACGTATCGCCGAATTAGGTCGTCAGATTACTGAGCGTTATAAAGACAGCGGCAGCGACATGGTGCTGGTGGGGTTACTGCGCGGTTCATTCATGTTTATGGCCGACCTGTGCCGTGAAATTCACGTCTCCCATGAAGTCGATTTTATGACGGCCTCCAGCTACGGCAGCGGTATGTCGACGACGCGCGATGTAAAAATCCTCAAGGATCTGGATGAAGATATCCGGGGTAAAGACGTGCTGATCGTTGAAGATATTATCGACTCCGGCAACACGCTGTCGAAAGTGCGTGAGATCCTGAGCCTGCGTGAACCGAAGTCGCTGGCTATTTGTACGCTGCTGGACAAACCGTCCCGCCGTGAAGTGAATGTGCCAGTCGAATATATTGGTTTTTCCATCCCGGACGAATTCGTGGTGGGTTACGGTATCGACTATGCGCAGCGCTATCGCCATCTGCCGTATATCGGCAAAGTGGTTCTGCTGGACGAGTAAGCGCAAAAAAGCCGGGTGGCGATGACGCCTGACCCGGCCTGTATCATTTGTCGCCCCGGTAAGCGTAGCGCTACCGGGGTTTTTATTTGCTACTTGTGATTAATATGCTTGGTGTGCAGGTTAGAGATACCTTTACGGTAACGCTGCTCCAGGGTTTCGCGGTTGGTTGCGGTCACGTCGAGATCGCGCAGCAAACCGTCATGAATCCCGTACGCCCAGCCGTGAATTGTCACCTTCTGACCGCGTTTCCAGGCGGACTGCATGATGGTGGAGTGGCCCAGGTTGTAGACCTGCTCCATCACGTTCAGCTCGCACAGGGTATCCAGGCGACGTTCCTGCGGCATTTCGCCGAGCAGCGAGCTATGCTTGAACCAGATATCGCGGATGTGCAGCAGCCAGTTGTCGATAAGCCCCAGCTCCGGGTTCTCAACGGCCGCCTGAACGCCGCCGCAGCCGTAGTGGCCGCAGATAATAATATGCTCGACTTCCAGAACATCAACGGCATACTGCACCACTGACAGACAGTTGAGGTCGGTGTGAATCACCAGGTTGGCCACGTTGCGGTGAACGAACAGTTCGCCCGGCTCCAGACCCGTCAAACGTTCGGCGGGGACGCGGCTGTCGGAACATCCAATCCATAGAAAGCGCGGTTTCTGTGCTTGCGCCAGTTTCTCAAAAAATCCGGGATCCTCTTCTACCAGCATCTTTGACCATAGTGCATTGTTGCTGATGAGTGTATCTATGTCATTCATGGAGGTTAGCGACCTGTAACCAAGTTAGTGCGTTGCGCTAATATAGGTCAACTCGGCTTTATTTAAAACCACACATCGATTGCAAGATTTTTAAAAGAGAGTTTTTAATGACCATTGCACTGGAATTAAAACAGCTTAAAAAGACCTACCCGGGCGGGGTTCAGGCGCTGCGTGGTATCGATCTGAGCGTTGAGGCCGGCGATTTTTATGCGCTTCTGGGGCCAAACGGCGCGGGTAAATCCACCACCATCGGTATCATCAGCTCGCTGGTCAATAAATCCTCCGGGACGGTGAACGTCTTCGGCTATGACCTTGATAAAGATGTGGTCAACGCCAAGCGCCAACTGGGGCTGGTGCCGCAGGAATTTAACTTCAACCCGTTTGAGACGGTACAGCAGATCGTTGTCAACCAGGCGGGTTACTACGGCGTGGAGCGTCGCGAGGCGGTTACGCGCAGCGAAAAGTATTTAAAACAGCTCGATCTGTGGGAAAAACGCAATGAACGTGCGCGAATGCTGTCCGGTGGGATGAAGCGCCGTCTGATGATTGCCCGCGCGCTGATGCACGAGCCGAAACTGCTGATTCTTGACGAGCCGACGGCAGGGGTGGATATCGAATTACGCCGCTCAATGTGGGGGTTCCTGAAAGATCTTAATGACAAAGGCACCACAATTATTCTTACCACGCACTATCTGGAAGAGGCGGAGATGCTGTGCCGCAACATCGGCATCATCCAGCACGGCGAGCTGGTGGAGAATACCTCGATGAAGAATTTGCTCTCCAAGCTGAAATCAGAAACCTTCATCCTCGATCTGGCGCCGAAAAGCCCGCTACCGCAGCTGGAAGGCTATCAATACCGTCTGGTGGATACCTCTACGCTTGAGGTGGAAGTGCTGCGCGAGCAGGGCATCAACAGCGTGTTCAGCCAACTGAGCGAGCAGGGCGTGCAGATACTCAGTATGCGCAACAAGGCCAACCGCCTGGAAGAGCTGTTCGTTACGCTGGTGAACAATAAGAAAGGAGAGCAGGCATGATGCAGCTTTATTGGGTCGCGCTGAAAAGCATCTGGACCAAAGAGATCCACCGCTTTATGCGCATCTGGATACAAACGCTGGTGCCGCCGGTGATCACGATGACGCTCTACTTCATCATCTTCGGCAACCTGATCGGCTCGCGCATCGGCGAGATGCATGGTTTTAGCTACATGCAGTTCATCGTCCCGGGGCTGATTATGATGGCGGTGATCACCAACGCCTATGCCAACGTGGCGTCGTCATTTTTTAGCGCCAAGTTCCAGCGCAATATCGAAGAGCTGCTGGTGGCGCCGGTGCCGACGCACGTGATTATCGCCGGTTACGTCGGCGGCGGCGTGGCGCGCGGCCTGTGTGTGGGTATTCTTGTCACGGCGATATCGCTGTTCTTTGTCCCGTTCCAGGTGCATTCGTGGCTGTTCGTCGCCCTGACGCTGCTGATGACGGCGGTGCTGTTCTCGCTGGCGGGGCTGCTTAACGCCGTCTTTGCCAAGACGTTCGATGATATCAGCCTGATCCCGACCTTCGTCCTGACGCCGCTGACCTATCTCGGCGGGGTGTTCTACTCGCTGACGCTGCTGCCGCCGTTCTGGCAGGCGCTGTCGCACTTAAACCCGATTGTCTACATGATTAGCGGCTTCCGCTTTGGCTTCCTCGGGATCAGTGATGTACCGTTGTTCACCACGGTCGCGGTACTGGCGGTGTTTATCGTCGCGTTTTATCTATTGTGCTGGTATCTGATCCAGCGTGGTCGCGGGTTGCGTACCTGAAGAACGTCTTCAGCCGTATGCCGGATAAGCGTCGCGCTATCCGGCATCAGCAGCCTCTGGCACCCACAGCAAAAAAATCCCGCTTTTGTTCTGCGGCATGACCTGTATGCGAATTAACCATTGGTATTGATAGCGCTTTTGTTACAATACAAACTGATTCATCCCGACGGTTAAAAACGCATGCTGATTCGCGTGGTTTTCTCTCTCCTGTTGCTCCTCTCCGGCAGCGCTAGCGCCAGCCTGCTTAGCCAGCAAGGGCAGCCCGCCCGCTATATGCAAACGACGGAAGACGCTATTATCTGGGCGCAGGTGGGTCACGACGTCGTCACTGTCGGTAACGTGCGAGCCGGGCAAATTCTGGCCGTGGTGTCGGCGCAGACCGATTATTATGAATTCAACTTTGGCTTCGGCACCGGATTCATTGATAAAGGGCATCTTGAGCCGGTACAGGGGAAGCAGCGTGTCGAAGATAATCTGGGCGACCTGAATAAACCGTTAAGCAATCAGAACCTGATAACCTGGCGCGATACCCCAGTCTATAACGCGCCGGATGTCGGCAGCGCGCCCTTTGGCACGCTGGCGAATAACCTGCGCTATCCGATTATTGGCAAGCTCAAAGATCGCCTGAATCAGACCTGGTATCAGATTCGTATCGGCAACCGCCTGGCGTGGATTAGCAGCCTCGACGCTCAGCCCGATAACGGCATACCGGTGCTGACCTACCACCACATTTTGCGCGATGAAGAGAACACCCGTTTTCGCCATACCTCCACGACCACGTCGGTGCGCGCGTTCAGCAACCAGATGACGTGGCTGCGCGACCAGGGGTACACCACCCTCAACATGTATCAACTGGAAGGGTATGTGCGTAATAAAATAAATCTGCCCGCCAGGGCGGTGGTGATTACTTTTGACGATGGTCTGAAGTCGGTGAATCGCTATGCCTGGCCCATTCTCCGGGCGTATGGTTTCAAGGCTACCGCCTTTATTATTTCGTCACGTATTAAGCGCCACCCGCAGAAATGGGAGCCGAAAACGCTGCAGTTTATGAGCGTTTCGGAGCTAAAAGAGATTCAGGACGTATTTGACGTACAGTCGCACACCCACTTTCTGCATCGTGTGGATGCGGATCACCGGCCGATTCTGCTCAGCCGTAACTACCACAATATTCTGTTCGACTTCGAGCGCTCAAGGCGCGCGCTGTCGCAGTTTAATCCGCATGTGCTGTATCTTTCGTATCCGTTTGGCGGCTATAACGCCACGGCCATTCAGGCGGCTAATAATGCCGGGTTCCATATGGCGGTGACGACGGTACAAGGGAAGGTGAAGCCGGGGGATAATCCGTTCTTACTGAAGCGGTTGTATATCTTAAGAACGGATTCGCTGGAGACGATGTCGCGGCTGGTCAGCAACCAGCCGCAGGGATGACCGCTTTACGCGACCTGAACCGGAATGGCTTTTGCGGTGCGCTTCATTTCGTTGTCGCCTTCGAAATAGGCGACGTTCGGCCGCCAGGTGCGCGCTTCTTCATCCGTCATGGTAACGAAGCTTGCGATAATCACGATGTCGCCGACGCTGGCGCAGTGTGCGGCTGCGCCGTTAACGGAGATGATTTTAGAACCACGTTCCGCCGCGATGGCGTAGGTTGAAAAACGTTTGCCGTTGTTCACATTCCAGATATCAATGGCTTCGTTTTCCAGAATCCCGGCGGCGTCGAGAAAATCCTGATCGATGGCGCAGGAACCTTCATAGTGCAGGTCCGCCTGAGTCACTTTCACGCGGTGGAGCTTGCCCTGCAGCATAGTGCGAATCATAACTTTACCTTTACATTCCCGGTGCTTAGCCGGTGGCGCTCTGCCTGCCCGGCCTGTGTAAAACCCGGCAGGCGAGAGCGTGCCGCCGGGCGTGTTTCAGGGCAGTATTGCCCGTTTTG
>NZ_JAFAGS010000118.1 GCF_019237635.1 Pluralibacter sp. | reverse complement strand
ACAGGCCGCTGTCGTCCGGGTAGAAGCGGGCGATAAAGCGGATGGTGTCCCAGGGCTCGCCCTGATGGCTGTCCAGCGCCGCGTGCAGAATGCCCAGCGCGCGGGACTTCTCTTCACCTTGCATGTTGAGCAGGCTGGCGAACAGGGAGCTCAACGCCTGCGCAGTAGGGTTTTGCAGGAAATGGGCAATAGCGGCGTGCGCATCAGCGACCGGCTGTAGCAGGGAGGCAATCTCGGAAAACTCGCGGAAGGCGTTCATGGCGAGGAACGGCGTTAGGGCAAAAACCAGCTCCGGCTTATGGTTTGGATCTTTGTAGTTGCGCTCGGCCGCGTCCAGCGGGATACCCGCGGCATTCTCTTTGGCAAAACCGGTTTCAGAAGCCTTTTTGTTTGGGTGAACCTGAATCGACAGCGGCTGGTCGGCACACAGGACTTTAAACAGGAACGGCAATTCGCCGAAACGGGCAGCAACGACACCGCCCAGCAGTGCGGACATATCGGCATCGATCACCTCACGCAGCGAGCGCGCCTGACCGTTGCCGTCTTCGACTTTCGAACTGCTTTTGGGGTGGGCGCCCATCCAGAGTTCTGCCATCGGCAGATGGTCAGGATTTGCGATACCATAGAGGTCGGTTAACGCAGTTTTACTGCCCCAGGCATAGTTTTGCACTGAGTTGATGAGTTTTTGCATTATCAAGCCCTGTAATCATGGGAATTTGTCTTTCGTTATTAAACCAATAAAGCGGGCAGAAGTAACCTTCGAATGTAAAAAGTCGTCCTTGTCTCAGTTTTTGTTAAAAAATTGTGTAGGATAGGGCCACTCGCTTTTCAGAGGGCACATGGAAAATGTGCCTGACTAAAAATCAGCCTACGCCGTAAGTGAGAGCACAATGTCGAACAAACCTTTTGTTTATCAGGATCCTTTTCCGCTGAAAAAGGATGACACTGAATACTATCTC
Source organism: Pluralibacter sp. (assembly GCF_019237635.1). Taxonomy (GTDB): domain Bacteria; phylum Pseudomonadota; class Gammaproteobacteria; order Enterobacterales; family Enterobacteriaceae; genus Enterobacter_B. The sequence goes on along the minus strand of NZ_JAFAGS010000118.1, from coordinate 5,716 downwards.
CTCAGTAAAGATCATGTCTCCGTCGCCGAATTCGAAGGCCAGGAAATCCTCAAAGTTGACCCACAGGCGCTGACGCTGCTGGCAAAGCACGCGTTCCATGATGCCTCGTTTATGCTGCGTCCGGCGCACCAGCAGCAGGTGGCCGATATTCTTAACGACCCGCAGGCCAGTGAAAACGACAAATACGTGGCGCTGCAGTTCCTGCGTAACTCCGATATCGCCGCCAAAGGTATTCTGCCGACCTGTCAGGATACGGGCACGGCGATCATCGTGGGTAAGAAAGGGCAGCGCGTCTGGACCGGCGGCGGTGATGAAGCCGCGCTGGCGCGTGGGGTCTACGACACCTATATCGAAGATAACCTGCGCTACTCGCAAAACGCGCCGCTGGATATGTATAAAGAGGTCAACACCGGCACTAACCTGCCGGCGCAGATCGATCTCTACAGCGTCGACGGCGACGAGTACAAGTTCCTGTGCATCGCCAAAGGCGGCGGCTCGGCCAACAAAACCTATCTGTATCAGGAAACCAAAGCGCTGATCACCCCGGCGAAGCTCAAGAACTACCTGGTGGAAAAAATGCGCACCCTCGGTACGGCTGCCTGTCCGCCGTACCACATCGCCTTCGTGATTGGCGGCACCTCTGCCGAAGCGACCCTGAAAACCGTCAAGCTCGCCTCGACCCACTATTACGACGGTCTGCCGACGGAAGGCAACGAGCACGGCCAGGCGTTCCGCGATGTTCAACTGGAGCAGGAATTGCTGGTGGAGGCGCAGAACCTCGGTCTCGGCGCGCAGTTTGGCGGTAAATACTTCGCCCACGATATCCGCGTGGTCCGCCTGCCGCGCCATGGCGCCTCCTGCCCGGTCGGCATGGGCGTTTCCTGCTCCGCCGACCGTAACATCAAGGCGAAGATCAACCGCCACGGTGTCTGGCTGGAAAAGCTGGAGCATAATCCGGGCAAATATATTCCGGAAGCGCTGCGTAATGCCGGGGAGGGCGAAGCGGTACGTATCGACCTGAACCGTCCGATGAGCGAGATCCTGACCCAGCTGTCGCAGTATCCGGTTTCTACCCGCCTGTCGCTCAACGGCACCATCATCGTGGCGCGCGATATTGCCCATGCCAAACTGAAAGAGCGCATGGACAACGGCGACGGGTTGCCGCAGTACGTCAAAGACCACCCTATTTATTACGCGGGCCCGGCGAAAACGCCGGAAGGGTACGCGTCCGGTTCGCTTGGCCCGACCACCGCAGGACGTATGGATTCTTACGTCGATCAGCTGCAGTCGGAAGGCGGCAGCATGATCATGCTGGCGAAAGGCAACCGCAGCCAGCAGGTGACCGATGCCTGTCACAAACACGGCGGTTTTTACCTCGGCAGCATCGGTGGTCCGGCGGCGGTACTGGCGCAGGGCAGCATCAAGCATCTGGAATGCGTGGAGTACCCGGAACTGGGGATGGAAGCTATCTGGAAAATCGAGGTTGAAGATTTCCCGGCGTTTATCCTGGTAGACGATAAGGGTAACGACTTCTTCCAGCAGATAAGCACCTCACAGTGCGCGCGCTGCGTGAAGTGATCGCCATCTGAGGTGGCATAAAAAACGGATGGCCTGCCATCCGTTTTTGTTTTCTGCTGTCGGTCAGAGGGTATTGAATTTATCGAGCACGCGAATCAGCTGCGTGACGAAACCGTACTCGTTGTCATACCAGGCGACGGTTTTCACCAGCTGCAGGTCGCCGACCTCAGTAATTTCCGTCTGGGTGGCATCGAAAACCGAACCAAAATGGCTGCCGATAACGTCGGAAGAGACGATCTCCTCATCGGTATAGCCAAAGGATTCATTCTGCTCGGTCGCTTTTTTCAGCGCCGCATTCACCTCATCCGCAGTGACCGTTTTACCCAGTATGGAGACCAGCTCCGTCACCGAGCCGGTTTTGACCGGTACGCGCTGCGCATGGCCTTTCAGCTTGCCGCTGAGCGCCGGGATCACCAGACCAATCGCTTTTGCCGCCCCTGTCGTATGGGGAATAATGTTTTCCGCCGCGGCGCGGGAGGCGCGCAGATCTTTACCCCGGGGGCCGTCCACCAGCGCCTGAGTGCCGGTATAAGCGTGGATTGTGGTCATGGTGCCTAGCTGAATGCCGAACGCGTCGTGCAGCGCTTTCGCCATTGGCGCCAGGCAGTTGGTCGTGCAGGAGGCGACGGAGATAATCGTATCCTGACTATCAAGCGTATCGTCGTTGACGTTATAAACGATGGTTTTCATCTCCCCCGCAGGGGCGGAGATCAGCACCTTTTTTGCGCCAGCCTCCAGATGCGCTTTCGCCTTATCGGCCGAGGTATAGAAACCGGTGCACTCGACAATAAGCTCAGCGCCCGCCGCTCTCCAGGGGATGTTCTTCGCCTCTTTTTCTGCATACACCGCAATTTTTTTGCCGTCGACAATCAGCGTATTTTCGGCGAAATCCACGCGCCAGGGAAACGGGCCGTAGTTGGAATCATGCTTGAGTAAATAGGCCAGTACTTTTGGTGAGGTCAGGTCGTTGATAGCCACCACCTCGAGCGGGCTTTTGACCTCCAGCAGTCGGCGCAACACCAGGCGTCCAATGCGTCCAAAACCATTAATACCAATCTTGCTCATTGAGGATCTCCTAATGATGGGGGATGGCGAGTAAACCTCTCCAGGCTTAGACCAGTCGCTCTCAATGGGCAACTGGAAAAAAATCAGCCGCCGGTAAGGGTTTGAAAATCTATACAGAAAAGTTAAAGAAAATTTAAGGAAAAGTGGTTATGTTAGCCGTCTTACCGTTTTTACCCGGAATCAGCTATGCGAAATAAATATTCCAGTCTGCAGATTGGCATCCACTGGATGGTGTTCTTACTGGTGATTATCACCTATTGCGCGATGGAGCTGCGGGGCTTTTTCCCGCGCGACTATCGTCCTTATTTTAATATGGTGCACGTTTCCGGCGGGATTGCGATTCTGGCGCTGATGGCAACACGTCTGCTGGTTCGTCTGAAACGTCCGGCGCCGCCAATTGTGCCGAAACCGAAGGCGATGGTAACGGGTCTGTCGCACCTCGGGCATCTGGTCGTTTACCTGCTGTTCATTGTGCTGCCGGTGATTGGTCTGGTGATGATGTACAACCGCGGTAATCCCTGGATGGCGTTTGGCATTACCATGCCGCATGCCGCGAAAGCCAATTTCGACCTGGCGGACAACCTGAAGGAGTACCATGTTCTGCTGGCGAATTTTGGCTACTACGTGATTGGTTTGCATGCGCTGGCTGCGCTGGTGCATCACTATTTCTGGAAAGATAATACGCTGCTGCGCATGATGCCGCGTAAATAAGTACGTCATGCCGGGCGGTCAGCCCGGCATGGTTTTACGAATCGCGCTAAGCAGCGTCTGCGCACCTGGGGATATGGATGCATCCACGCGCGTCAGGATGCCAATCGGTTCTCCGGCGCTCTGAGTGGGCACTGGCAGGGCGGTCAGGGTTCCGCGCCGCAGATCGTCTTTGACCGCGCCAGACGGCACAAACCACACGTAGTTATAATCGACCGTCAGCTGGCGGGAGAGCGAGGCCGACAGCGTCTCAATACAGCCTGCCGGCATTTTGCAGCCCTGACTTTGCAGCAGCGTCTCGGCATTCTGCCGCGGTACAGTGCCTTTCGGCGACACCACCACCGGCCACTCCATCACTTTACTTAATGTGACCGTCTCCTGCAGCAGCGGGTGATCCGGGCGCACCACCAGTTTCAGCGACTCCAGGAACAGCAGCTCATAATTGAGACCGCTCATCAGCTCCGGATCGGACATCCGGCCGATACCGAGATCCAGCTCGCCTGATTTCAGCCCCGCCAGCAGCATGGTGTTATTCATGGTGGCAACCTGCAGGGTGATATCTTTTTGCTGCTGGTGAAACTGGCCGATAACGGCGGGCAGAATGCCCAGCGCCGCGGTCGGCAATGCGCCGATACGTACCACGTCGTTGTTAAGGCTTTCTTTGCGCGTCAGCGCCTGACCCGCGGTATTGAGCGCATCAAGCACTTTCACCGCATGGGTGAGGAACTGTTCGCCCACCAGCGTCAACTGCGCGCCGAGACGTCCGCGCTCAAACAGCCGGGTACCCGTCAGCTGTTCCAGCTCATTGAGTGTTTTTGACAGTGCGGGCTGGCTGAGGTTAAGGGTTTCCGCCGCACGCCCCAGAGTACCCTGTTGAGCAACGGCGACAAAGGTATGCAGATGGCGCAAGCGAATGCGCTGACTAAAGAGACCGTTCTTTTCCATAACCGGATGTTAAAAACAGAGCGAGGCGGCTTTCAAGAGAAGTTGTTTAAATTTGATAACTTGCTAGCAAAATATTATTAACATTGGGTGGGATTACGTTACGCATGGTTATAGAAATAGCTTGCGATGTTTGTTTGTTTTTGTGGTGTGTTATGTGGGCTTATTGTTTGTTTGAGGTTAATTTGCGTGGTTTTTGGCATGGCCTTGGGTCATATCGTGAGCAAAGCGGCGAAAAAACGCAGAGGTTATCCGCGATCACAATTCGGAAATTCTTCCCCCCGCGGTCAGCGCGCTTAGGTAAACTCCAGGGAGTATTCACTGGAGGCATGACATCATGGCGAACACCATCACAACTGATGATATTCGGGAACATTTTTCGCAGGCTATGTCGGCCATGTACCAGCAGGAAGTTCCACAGTACGGCACGCTGCTGGAACTGGTGGCGGACGTTAATCTGGCGGTACTGGAAAATAACCCACACTTACATGAACAACTGGCGAACGCTGACGAACTGGCGCGCCTGAACGTTGAACGTCACGGCGCAATCCGCGTCGGTACTGCCGATGAGCTGGCAACCCTGCGCCGCATGTTTGCCATCATGGGGATGTACCCGGTCAGCTACTATGACCTGTCGCAGGCGGGGGTGCCGGTACACTCTACCGCGTTTCGCCCGGTCGATGATGCCGCGCTGCTGAGAAACCCGTTCCGGGTATTTACCTCGCTGCTGCGCCTGGAGCTTATCGAGAACGTTGCGTTGCGTGAGAAAGCGGCGGCAATCCTCGCGAAGCGCGATATTTTTACCCGTCGCTGCCGCGAGCTTATCGCGCTGCATGAAGTTAACGGCGGGTTTACCCAGACGCAGGGCGAGGAGTTTGTCCGTGAGGCGCTGGAAACCTTCCGCTGGCACAGTCATGCGACGGTGGACCAGGAGACCTACCAGGCGCTGCATAATGAGCATCGTCTGATTGCCGACGTGGTGTGTTTCCCGGGCTGTCATATTAACCACCTGACGCCGCGTACGCTGGATATCGACCGCGTGCAGGCGCTGATGCCGGAATACGGCATTGAGCCGAAGGTGCTGATAGAAGGGCCGCCGCGTCGCGAAGTGCCGGTGCTGCTGCGCCAGACCAGCTTTAAAGCGCTGGAGGAGCCGGTGCTGTTTGCCGGTGAGCATCGTGGCACCCATAGCGCGCGCTTTGGCGAAATCGAGCAGCGGGGCGTGGCGCTGACGCCGAAAGGCCGCGAGCTGTATGATTCGCTGCTGGCGCGTGCCGGAACCGGCCGGGACAACATTACCCATCAGCAGCATATGCAGGAGATCTTTAAGGCTTTCCCGGACAGCGAAATGTTCCTGCGCCGCCAGGAGCTGGCCTATTTCCGCTACCGCCTGACGCCCGCGGGCGAAGCGCATCGTCAGGCT
>NZ_JAFAGS010000175.1 GCF_019237635.1 Pluralibacter sp. | reverse complement strand
GTAACCGCCGAGCCAGCCGGTCACGTCCATCACCTCGCCGATAAAGTACAGCCCCGGCGCCTTGCGGGCTTCCATGGTGCGCGACGACAGCTCATTCGTATCCACACCGCCGAGCGTCACTTCGGCGGTGCGATAGCCCTCGGTGCCATTCGGTTGTACACGCCAGCCGGTTAACGTCTCGCACAGTTGCTGCTGTTCTTTGCTGTTCAGCTGTTTGAGCTGCACGTCCGGGATCTGCCCTAGCTGCTGCAAGCACTCTACCAGCCGCTTCGGCAGCTGCATCGACAGGGTGTTTTTCAGACTCTGGTTTGGGTGCGCCGCGCGCTGTTCATCAAGGAAGCCGTCGAGGTCGCAGTCCGGCAGCAGGTTGATAGTGACGAACTCACCGGGCTGCCAGTAGCTGGAGATTTGCAATACCGCCGGGCCGGAAAGACCGCGGTGGGTAAAGAGCAGGTTTTCCCGAAATACGGTGTCATCATGAGCGGTAATGACCGACGGCACGGAGACGCCGGAGAGCACCTGGAGCTGCTCCAGCAGCGGTTTATGCAGGGTAAACGGCACCAGCCCCGCACGGGTCGGAAGCACCTTCAGCCCAAACTGCTCGGCGATTTTATAGCCAAACGGCGACGCGCCCAGCCCTGGCATCGACAGCCCGCCGCTGGCGATAACCAGCCGCGTTGCCGTCACGGTCTCGCCGTTCAGCTGTAGCGTATAGCCGTCGTCATCGCGCGCAACGCTGAGAATTTCGCTGCGCAGACGGGTAGTGACGTTGCCTTTTTCGCATTCGTCCACCAGCATCGACACGATTTGCTCGGCGGAATCATCGCAAAACAGCTGGCCGAGGGTTTTCTCATGCCAGGCGATACCATACTTACCCACCAGGTCAATAAAGTCCCATTGGGTGTAACGCGCCAGCGCCGACTTACAAAAATGCGGGTTCTGACTAAGATATGCGGCGGGTTCGACATAAAGGTTAGTGAAGTTACAACGACCGCCCCCGGACATCAGAATTTTACGCCCCGGTTTTTTGCCGTTATCCAGCAACAACACTCGCGCCCCGGCCTGCCCCGCCTGCGCTGCACAAAACATTCCCGCCGCGCCCGCGCCGACCACAATGGCATCAAACCTTTCCACACACCGTTCCTCTCGTCTTGAATGTCGGGAATTGTAAATTTTCCCAAACGGTACGACTACTGAGAATTTTCCTTTCTCAGGCATTTCATTGATAGATATAGGATAATTCTTGACGTACGTTTTCGGAGTCCGAACAAAAATCAATAAAAGTCTATATTTCTCTTTGCCCGCACCGCATTTGTCCTGGATAATGCGCCGCGTTCATGTCCCCCAAATGGCGTAACGTCCTATGCTACATTTATTTACTGGCCTGGATTTGCATACCGGGCTTTTGTTATTGCTTGCTCTGGGTTTTGTTCTGTTTTATGAGGCCATCAACGGCTTTCATGATACTGCAAACGCAGTCGCAACCGTCATCTACACCCGCGCGATGCGTTCGCAAGTGGCGGTGGTTATGGCGGCGCTGTTCAATTTCTTTGGCGTGCTGTTAGGTGGCCTGAGTGTAGCCTATGCCATCGTGCATATGCTACCAACAGACCTTCTACTGAACATGGGCTCTGCGCATGGTCTCGCCATGGTCTTTTCGATGCTGCTGGCAGCGATTATCTGGAACCTCGGAACCTGGTATTTCGGCCTTCCGGCATCAAGCTCACACACCCTGATCGGCGCTATCATCGGTATTGGTTTAACCAATGCGCTGATGACCGGCACCTCCGTGGTTGATGCGCTGAATATCCCGAAAGTTATCGGTATATTCGCGTCGCTCATCGTCTCTCCTATCGTCGGCCTGGTGGTTGCAGGCGGTCTGATTTTCCTTCTGCGTCGTTACTGGAACGGGACCAAAAAACGTGCCCGCATCCACCTGACGCCAGCAGAACGTGAAAAGCAGGACGGCAAGAGAAAACCGCCGTTCTGGACGCGTATCGCCCTGATCCTGTCCGCCATCGGCGTGGCATTCTCTCATGGCGCTAACGATGGTCAGAAAGGTATCGGCCTGGTCATGCTGGTGCTGATCGGCGTCGCGCCGGCAGGTTTCGTGGTCAATATGAACGCCACCGGTTACGAAATCACCCGTACCCGTGATGCCGTGAATAATGTCGAAACCTATTTCCAGCAGCGCCCGGACCTGCTCAAGCAAGCAACGGGCGTTGAACAGCTCCAACCGTCAGCCACACCAGGCGTTGCGACGCAGACCGAGTTCCACTGCCACCCGTCTAACACCATCAACGCGCTTGAGCGTGCGAAAGGGATGCTGGCGAACGTCGAGAGCTACGACAAGCTGTCCATCGAACAGCGCGGCCAGCTGCGTCGCATCATGCTGTGCATCTCCGATACCACCGACAAAGTGGCGAAGCTGCCTGGCGTAAGCGGCGACGATCAGCGTCTGCTGAAGAAACTTAAAACCGACATGCTGAGCACCATCGAGTATGCGCCGGTCTGGATTATCATGGCCGTAGCGCTGGCGCTGGGTATTGGTACGATGATCGGCTGGCGTCGCGTGGCGACCACCATCGGCGAGAAAATCGGTAAAAAAGGCATGACCTACGCGCAGGGGATGTCCGCACAGATGACCGCTGCGGTATCTATCGGCCTGGCAAGCTATACCGGTATGCCGGTGTCCACCACCCACGTTCTCTCTTCCTCCGTCGCGGGGACGATGCTCGTTGACGGTGGCGGCCTGCAAAGAAGAACCGTGACCAACATTCTGATGGCCTGGGTCTTCACCCTGCCCGCCGCGATTGTCCTTTCAGGCCTCCTGTACTGGTTAGCGCTGAAAGTCATCTAAGCGAGCAACGCGAAAAACGACGGGTCAGGAAACTGGCCCGTTTTTTTTGCTTAATGCCAAATCATTAAGCCTATCAGGCTGACAACGACCAGCCCGCACAGTGCACTCGTCAGGATGAACTGGCGGCGCACACGCTCACAGCGGCGAATAAACTCATCGTCATGATGATCGCGATAACGCTGCGCGTAGATGTACCACACCAGGCGCATCTGTTTACCGGGTTGACCATGGGAAGTAAAAAAACCTCCGCCATCTACGTACTGATAGAGCAAGGGATCGCAACCACGCAGCACGACTAACAGGGCACGCAATGATGAGAAGTAGCGCGCCATATTCACTACACACACGACACACAAAGCCCAAAACAGCGCGACAGTGCTTACCATACCTCCTCCCCGGCGACCCACCCACGGAGACTCCTCCGGGGCTACCGCTCCCCCGATAACCAACAGACAATTCAGTCAAAGAGTGAGAATCCGATCACAATAACGCTTTCGATCGGTTCATTAAATAGTGTAGGAGATCCGTTAATTTTTTTGCTACAAGGTTAACCGTTATCAATAGTCGAAACGGAAAATTTGTTTAACTAATTGGTGATCAAGGTACATTGACGTAGCTTGTAGGTCGTTTTAAGGTTGAATTGTCTACAATTGGTCATTAACCACTTAAGGAAGGAGTAACACTATGGCTTACAAACACATTCTTATCGCGGTAGACCTCTCACCAGAAAGTAAAGTACTGGTAGACAAAGCCGTTTCTATGGCTCGCCCCTATAACGCGAAAGTTTCCCTGATTCATGTCGATGTGAACTACTCCGATCTCTACACCGGTTTAATTGACGTAAATCTGGGCGATATGCAAAAACGCATCTCCGAAGAAACCCACCACGCGCTGACGGAATTGTCCACCAACGCGGGCTATCCAATCACCGAAACCCTGAGCGGTAGCGGCGACCTGGGTCAGGTGCTGGTTGATGCAATTAAAAAATATGACATGGACCTGGTCGTCTGCGGCCATCATCAGGATTTCTGGAGCAAGCTGATGTCCTCTGCCCGCCAGCTTATCAACACCGTTCACGTCGACATGTTGATCGTTCCGCTGCGCGACGAAGAGGAAGATTAATTCTTCTCCCTGTCGGTACAACTTAACGCCCGCTTTTGCGGGCGTTTTTCGTTTTTACAACCTGCTCACAAATACAATATTTTGATAGATTGAAAACAATTAGTGTGATCAGCCAGTTGTTTCACTATCATCCAATCTAATAATCTACACTGGCAATTTATAACAGCATTGTATTTCAACAATGGCATCTTCTTCGCACATTTCTACGCGAATGCGCATACTTTTTTGGGTTGGTAAATAAGGACGAAAAACATGAATACATCCCCCTCCGCGGGCTTACTGCAGCAGCCGCGGCCGTTCTTTATGATTTTCTTTGTCGAACTATGGGAACGGTTCGGCTATTACGGCGTTCAGGGCATCCTGGCCGTCTTTTTCGTCAAACAGCTGGGGTTCTCCCAGGAGCAGGCGTTTATCACCTTCGGCGCCTTTGCCGCGCTGGTCTATGGCCTGATCTCGCTCGGGGGGTTCGTCGGCGACCATCTGCTCGGCACCAAAAGAACGCTGGTGCTCGGCGCCATTGTGCTGGCTATCGGTTATTTCATGACCGGTCTTTCGCTGCTCAAGCCTGAGCTGATTTTCTTTGCGCTCGGCACCATTGCCGTCGGTAACGGGCTGTTTAAAGCCAACCCGGCGAGCCTGCTTTCTAAATGTTATCCGCCGAAGGACCCGCGTCTCGACGGCGCGTTTACCCTGTTTTATATGTCTATCAACATCGGTTCGCTGCTGTCGTTATCACTGGCCCCGGTGATTGCCGAGAAGTTTGGCTATGCGGTGACCTATAACCTGTGCGGCGCCGGGCTTATCGTCGCCCTGCTGGTCTATTTCGCCTGCCGCGGCATGGTAAAGGATATCGGTTCTGACCCGGATCACCGGCCGCTGAACGTCAAAAACCTGCTGATGGTGCTGGCTGGCACGGTCGTCGCGGTGTTTATCTGTGCCTGGCTGATGCATAACGTCAAAGTGGCCAACCTGGTGCTGATCGTCCTCTCCATCGTGGTGACGATTTTCTTCTTCCGTGAAGCGTTCCGTCTCGACAATACCGGCCGCAACAAAATGATCGTCGCGTTTATTCTGATGATTGAAGCGGTGTTGTTTTACATTCTGTACGCACAGATGCCCACCTCGCTGAACTTCTTCGCCATCAACAACGTGCATCATGACATTCTCGGCATCACCATTAACCCGGTCAGCTTCCAGGCGCTGAATCCGTTCTGGGTGGTGGTCGCAAGCCCGGCGCTGGCGGCTATCTACACGCGTCTTGGCAACCATGGTAAAGACCTGTCGATGCCGATGAAATTCACCCTCGGCATGTTTTTGTGCTCCCTCGGCTTCCTGACCGCCGCGGCCGCAGGGCTGTGGTTTGCCGACCCGCAGGGGCTGACGTCGCCGTGGTTTATCGTGCTGGTGTATCTGTTCCAGAGTCTGGGAGAGCTGCTGATTAGCGCCCTGGGGCTGGCAATGGTCGCCGCGCTGGTGCCGCAGCGTCTGATGGGCTTTATTCTCGGGATGTGGTTCCTGACTCAGGCCGCCGCGTTCCTGCTCGGCGGCTATGTCGCTACCTTCACGGCGGTACCGGAAAACGTTACCGACCCACAGCAGACGCTGCCGATTTATACCAACGTCTTCAGCAAAATCGGTCTTGTGACGCTTGCCGTCACTGTGGTGATGGCCATTCTGGTACCGTGGCTCAACCGGATGATTAATACGCCAGCCACCAATCAGTAACGTGGCGCTATCCGCCCCTCTCCTTCGCCAGAGAGGGGCGAAAAAGGGCTTTACTCCGCCGTCCCCGCATAAATATCAAACCGATGTCCTTTGGTCACCACCGCATTAACGGTCGCGACATCCGCCAGCGGCGGCGCATAGTCCGGCCGCTTCACCACCACGCGTTTGGTCGCCAGTCTGCGGGCAGGCTCCAGCAGGCCATCCGCGTCGAGGTCCGGCCCCACCAGCGACTGAAACACCCGCATCTCTTTTTTCACCAGCGCGCTTTTCTGTTTATGGGGAAACATCGGGTCGAGGTACACCACCTGCGGACGCGGGGTAATATCGGTGAGCGCCGTCAGGCTGGAAGCATGGATAAGCTGCAGACGCTCCTGCAGCCATGGACCGATCTCCGGGTCGGCATAGCCGCGACGCAATCCGTCGTCGAGCAGCGCCGCTACCACCGGATTTCGCTCCAGCATGCGCACATGACAGCCGACGGATGCCAGCACAAACGCATCTCGTCCGAGCCCGGCGGTCGCGTCCACCACATCGGGCAGATAACTACCCTTAATGCCGACCGCTTTCGCCACCGCCTCGCCGCGGCCGCCGCCGAATTTACGCCGGTGCGCCATCGCGCCGCCGACGAAATCGACAAAGATGCCGCCAAGTTTGGGTTCGTCGCGCTTACGCAGCTCAAGGTGCTCCGGCGTCATCACCAGCGCCATCAAATTGTCATCGTCCTGCTCTAACCCCCAGCGGGCGGCCAGAACAGAGAAGGCGCCGTCTCCGGCGCCTGTTTCATCTACTAAGCAAATCTTCACGCAGGATCTCAGCCTTTAATTCCGTAGTGCTCAAGCATTGCATCCAGGTGCGGCTCGCGCCCACGGAAGCGCTTGAACAGCGTCATCGGCTCTTCGGAACCGCCGCGGCTCAGAATGTTGTCGAGGAAAGACTGTCCGGTCGTGCGGTTGAAAATCCCTTCCTCTTCGAAACGGGAGAAGGCATCCGCCGCCAGCACGTCGGCCCACAGGTAGCTGTAATAACCCGCCGCATAGCCACCGGCAAAGATGTGGCTGAAGGCATGCGGGAAGCGGCCCCATGACGGCCCCGGCACCACAGCGACCTGCTTTTTAATCTCGGCCAGGGTATCAAGGATTTTCGCCCCCTGCGCCGGGTTGTACTGCGCATGCAGGCGGAAGTCGAACAGGCCGAACTCCAGCTGGCGCAGGATAAACATCGCCGCCTGATAGTTCTTCGCCGCCAGCATTTTATCCAGCAGCGCCTTCGGCAGCGGTTCGCCAGTTTCATAGTGACCGGAGATAAACGCCAGCGCGTCCGGCTCCCAGCACCAGTTTTCCATAAACTGGCTCGGCAGCTCGACGGCATCCCACGGAACCCCGCTGATACCGGAAACACCGGCGGTTTCCACGCGGGTCAGCATGTGGTGCAGACCGTGGCCAAACTCGTGGAACAGGGTGATCACTTCATCATGGGTAAACAGTGCCGGTTTGCCGTTGACCGGGCGGTTAAAGTTACAGGTCAGGTAGGCGACCGGCTTTTGCAGCGTGCCGTTGGCTTTACGCATCTGGCCGACGCAGTCGTCCATCCATGCGCCGCCGCGTTTGTGTTCGCGGGCATACAGGTCGAGATAGAAGCTGCCGCGCAGTTCATTATTTTCGTCGTATAGCTCGAAGAAGCGGACTTCCGGGTGCCAGACGTCAACATCGGTGCGCTCTTTCGCGGTAATTCCATAAATGCGCTTAACGACTTCGAACAGGCCGTTAACGGCTTTGTTCTCCGGGAAATAAGGGCGCAGCTGTTCGTCGCTGATGCTGTACAGATGCTGCTTCTGCTGCTCGCTGTAGTACGCGATGTCCCACGGCTGCAGCTCATCAACGCCAAACCCGGCTTTCGCATACGCGCGCAGTTGAGCCAGCTCTTTTTCGCCCTGCGGACGCGCGCGTTTGGCCAGATCGGTCAGGAAGTCCAGCACCTGCTGGGGGTTCTCCGCCATTTTGGTCGCCAGCGACTTAAAGGCGTAGCTTTCAAAGCCCAGCAGTTGCGCCAGTTCGTGGCGCAGCGCGAGGATCTCTTCCATCACCGGGCTGTTGTCCCATTTCCCGGCGTTCGGCCCTTGGTCGGAAGCGCGGGTGGTGTAGGCGCGGTACATCTCTTCGCGCAGCCGCCCGTTTTCGCAGTAGGTCATGACCGGCAGGTAGCTTGGAATATCGAGCGTCAGCAGCCAGCCTTCCTGCTCTTTCGCTTCGGCCTGCGCTTTGGCGGCCGCCAGCGCGCTTTCCGGTATACCGGCCAGCTCGGATTCGTCGGTAATCAGCTTCGTCCAGCCCATGGTGGCATCGAGGACGTTATTGCTGTACTGGTTGCCCAACTCGGACAAGCGCGCGGCGATTTCGCCATAACGCTTCTGCTTCTCTTTCGGCAGACCAATACCGGACAGTTCAAAATCGCGCAGCGCGTTATCCACGGCTTTCTTCTGCGCCAGGTTCAGCGCGGCGTAGTTGTCCCCGTCGCGCAGATCGCGGTATGCGTTGTACAGCCCTTCGTGCTGCCCCACCCAGGTGCTGTATTCGGACAGCAGCGGTAGCGTCTGCTCATAGGCTTCGCGCAGCTCAGGGCTGTTTTTTACCGAGTTTAGATGGCTGACCGGGGAGAACATTCGACCCAGGACATCGTCAACTTCCGCCAGCGGCTGGCAGAGCGTCTCCCAGCTGTACGGCGCGCCCTGTGCCACGACCTGCTCCACCGCAGTACGGCAGTCATCCAGCGCTTTGGTGACGGCGGGGACGACATGTTCCGGCTTGATGGCGGAGAAAGGCGGCAACTCAAAAGGCGTCAGTAATGGATTGGTCATAAGCGCTGTCCTGTTGAAAAGAGTGAATCAGGCGCGTATTCCGGCGCCTGTCGATGAAATGTAGCATGGGGGTAAGTGTAGAGGATTTCAATGGGCATGCGTCGCCGTAGACCAGGCGGCAGAGAGATCCAGACGCTGCCAGAACTGCTGTTCCGGCGTCGAGCCGGAAAGCGGGTACCCCGCCGGAATCGCGGTTTTCACCATCAGCGCGCGACGCTGGGCGGCGGAAAGCTGCGGCAAGGCGCTCTCCAGCAGCACCTCGGCGCCCTCTGGCGCCACAAGCGCCTCCTTCTCCCCTTGCTGTTGCGGCAACGCGTAGGTCATGGTGAAGCGGTAGAACGTCTGCATCGCCGGGTCACGGTACGGATCGTTTTTGCCGTCAGTTTTTGCACACTGGGTCAGCGGCATGCCGCACTCTTTTTCCAGCGCGCTGCGTAGCTGATCGCGGGCTTCGTTAAACAGCGCGCGGTATTTCGTATCATTCAGATAGTGCGCCACATTGCTTTGCGCCACCATGCGCGACCCTATCACGTCCAGCGGATAGTGTACGCCGAGCACAATACGCGAGTAGCCGTAGCGCGCCCCGCGCGTCACCAGCGCCTCGTAGCGTTCCGGCAGCATCTGCGCCATCAGCAGCGCGTCGGTGTACCCGGTGTTGCTGTGGCCGCTCGGGAACGAACCGCCGTCGGCGGTGTACGGCGCATTGTCTTTCACCACCGTGTCGTCAGGCACCAGGTGAATGGTATTGCCGTTGACGAGGAACGGACGAGGGTTATTGAAATGCTTCTTCGCCGCCCCTGTACTGACTTCGCTGGCTTTAATCAGCGCTGCCGCTTTGCCGATTTCCCCTTTGTCATAGGCGGTGATAAACGCCTTGCCCAGGCGCGGCCCCAATGCATCACTGAGGAAATAGAGGTAGCTTATCCCTTCGGCATCCGCCAGCGCCTGCTGGCGCGTGGCCGCTATCGCGTCACGGTTGATGGCGGTGACGGTCGCCAGGTTTGCCGCCAGCACCGGCGACGGCAGCGTGGTGAACGTCGAAAGGAGGTCAATCCCCGCCTGCTGTCGGGCTTTGGTCTGGAAATCATACCCTCGGGCCTTCAGCCACGCGGTATCCGCAAGCGTCGTGGACTGCGTCGAATGCGCCACCTGGTCGCGGCGCAACGCTGGCGAGTCGCCTTTCAGCGCATTGCGCAGCGCCGCCAGTGACTGACTTTCCAGCGCATTGTATGACGCGCCGGGGGACGCGGGCGTCACGCTATTGGCAATGGCCGCCGCCGCGTTCAGCGGGACTTCTTTTGCCAGCGACGGGAGCGCGAAAAACAGCGACGCCGCCAGCAGCGTAAGACGTATTTTCATTTTTTATTCCTTTTATTCAACCAATTACCTTGCCATTCCTCGACGCTAGCGCCGGTAATTGACCGTTTTATGACACGGTTATGTTTAGACACGCTTTTCTCACGTCGTGGACAGACGCCGCGCATCAGCGGTAATCCATCGCAATCTGCGGTAAACTGTCGGCATCGTTTTTAATTTCGGAACTCCTGATGCTCAGTTATCGCCACAGCTTTCACGCCGGCAACCATGCCGACGTCCTCAAACACACCGTCCAGAGCCTGATCATTGAAGCGCTGAAAGAGAAAGATAAACCGTTTCTCTATCTCGACACCCACGCGGGCGCCGGGCGCTATCAGCTGAGCGGTGAGCACGCGGAGCGTACCGGCGAATATCTGGAAGGCATCGCCCGCGTCTGGCAGCAGGACGACCTGCCTGCCGAGCTTGAGCCTTACATCAGCGTAGTCCAGCATTTCAACCGCAGCGGTCAGTTGCGCTACTACCCGGGTTCGCCGCTGATTGCCCGCCAGTTGCTGCGCGAGCAGGACAGCCTGCAGCTGACCGAGCTGCACCCGAGCGATTTCCCGCTGTTGAAATCCGAATTCCAGAAGGATGAGCGCGCCCGTGTGGAAAAAGCGGACGGCTACCTGCAACTGAAAGCCAAACTGCCGCCGGTCTCGCGTCGCGGACTGATCCTTATCGATCCGCCGTACGAGATAAAGACCGACTACCAGGCCGTCGTCTCCGGCATCAGCGAAGGCTATAAGCGCTTTGCGACCGGCACCTATGCGCTCTGGTACCCGGTAGTGCTGCGCGCGCAGATCAAGCGCATGATCAAGGACCTCGAAGCGACCGGAATTCGTAAAATCCTGCAGATTGAGCTGGCGGTGCGCCCGGACAGCGACCAGCGCGGCATGACCGCATCCGGCATGATTGTCATTAACCCGCCCTGGAAGCTGGAAGCACAGATGAACAACGTGTTGCCGTGGCTGCATAAAACGCTGGTCCCGTCCGGCACAGGCCACACTTCCGTTAGCTGGATCGCACCTGAGTAATCGCAGCCATCGGTGGAACCTTTTAATACCCGGTATACAATCGCGGCAATCAACGATTAAGGATAGAAGCTATGACTAAGCATTATGACTACATCGCAATCGGCGGCGGCAGCGGCGGCATCGCCTCCATCAACCGCGCGGCTATGTACGGCCAGAAGTGTGCGCTGATTGAAGCGAAGGAACTGGGCGGCACCTGCGTCAACGTCGGTTGCGTACCGAAGAAAGTGATGTGGCATGCGGCGCAAATCCGCGAAGCGATTCATCTGTACGGCCCGGACTATGGCTTTGACACCACCATCAATCACTTTGACTGGGATCGCCTGATCGCCAGCCGTAGCGCCTACATTGATCGTATCCATACCTCGTACGACAACGTGCTGGGTAAAAATAAGGTGGATGTGATCCACGGCTTCGCCCGTTTTGTCGATGCGAAAACCGTCGAGGTGAACGGTGAAATGATTACCGCCGACCACATCCTGATCGCCACTGGCGGCCGTCCGAGCCATCCGAATATTCCGGGCGCGGAATACGGTATTGATTCCGATGGCTTCTTCGCGCTGCCAGCGCTGCCAAAGCGCGTGGCAATCGTCGGCGCTGGCTATATCGCGGTTGAGCTGGCAGGCGTCATTAACGGCCTGGGCGCGCAAGCGCATCTGTTCGTGCGTAAACACGCGCCGCTGCGCAGCTTTGACCCGCTCATCATCGAAACGCTGGTTGAAGTGATGAATGCCGAAGGCCCGCAGTTGCACACGCACTCCGTGCCGAAAGCGGTGGTGAAGAACGCCGACGGCAGCCTGACGCTTGAGCTGGAAGATGGCCGCAGCCAGACCGTTGACTGTCTGATCTGGGCCATTGGCCGCGAACCGGCCAACGACAACGTCAACCTGGCGGTAACCGGCGTTAAAACCAACGAAAAAGGCTATATCGTCGTCGATAAGTTCCAGAACACCAACGTTTCGGGGATTTACGCCGTAGGCGATAACACCGGCGCCGTTGAGCTGACCCCGGTTGCCGTGGCGGCAGGTCGTCGCCTGTCCGAGCGCCTGTTTAACAACAAGCCGGAAGAGCATCTGGATTACAGCAATATCCCGACCGTGGTCTTTAGCCACCCGCCTATCGGCACCGTCGGTTTAACCGAGCCGCAGGCGCGCGAACAGTACGGCGACGAGGAGGTGAAAGTCTACAAATCCGCGTTTACCGCCATGTACACCGCCGTAACCTCTCACCGCCAGCCGTGCCGCATGAAGCTGGTCTGCGTGGGCCCGGAAGAGAAAATCGTCGGCATCCACGGCATCGGTTTCGGTATGGATGAAATGCTGCAGGGCTTTGCGGTCGCACTGAAGATGGGCGCCACCAAGAAGGACTTCGACAACACCGTGGCGATTCATCCGACGGCCGCGGAAGAGTTCGTGACCATGCGTTAAGGCCTTCGCCTGTATCTCATCAAGCCCTGTGCCTGCACGGGGCTTTTTTTATTGCTCCCGCCACAGCGGCTTCCGCTATATTTAAAAGTAAACAAAATAACCGGATTTTACACACCAATTGCACCGACGCGTCTTCCTGCGACACGTAACAATACCGTTGGAATCTGACAGGTTCTTACGTTATTTCTTTATCTCTATCAGGTTGTTTATTATGAACAAAATCATTCTTTCTCTGGTCACCGCCGCGCTGTTGATGCCAGCCCTTTCCGCCCATGCGACCTATCAGGGCGAGCAGCGTCAGGACGCGCGTAATGTCCGTCAGGAAACCCGCACGCAGGGACGTGAAGAAAAGCGTGATTGCGTAGCCAGCAACAACAAAAGCAATGCGCAGTGCCGCCACGATAAACGTCAAAATCGCCAGACCGGTCGGCAGAATGCCCGCGATGTGAAGTGGTAGAAGAGGTTATTCGGACGCCTGATGCTGCAAAATCGCATGCCCGATGTAGTTGCTCCAGTTAAAGCTGTTTTGCAGCACCACCACGGCGTTCTGCTGCGCCCTATCAAAGCCGATATAGCTTGAGTAACCGCCGATATATCCCACCTGATACGTAATTTTCTGCGGGCCGTAGGTATCGGTAATCCAGGCGATATTCGCCGCCTCTTTCTGACGGGGATAATAGATCGCGTCAACGTCGGTAAACGCCTTGTCCAGCGCAGCGTTGCCCGTTGACGAGAAGTGCGCACGGGCGTACTCAATCAGATCCCGGGCGTCGCCGTACAGGTTAGCGGCGCCCACCATGTTATTGGTGAAGTGCCAGTCCGGGGTCAGCGCGCCGCGAGGTTTAAATTTCGGCTGATCGCCGGCATGCCCCAGCGCGCGCCGGGGAAATGCGCGCAGCGTCTGCGGTTCAAAGCTGGTATTTTTCATCGCCAGGGGCTGGAAAATCAGGCGCGACGCCAGCGTCTCAACGGACTCGTCGGTCTGGTATTTCAGGATATAACCGAGAATGGCGTAGCCGATGTTGGAGTACTGCGGCTCGCGCGTGACTGGCGCGTTGAAGGTGCTGAGATAGCGCAGCACGCTGTCGTCATCAAGGTCGTGATAGAAGTTTTCGCCATCGCTCAGATAGAACAACAAATGTTCCAGCGACAGCATGTTCATCGGCTGACGCGGCAGGCCCGACGTGTGCGTCACCAGCTGCAACAGCGTTATCCTTTTCGCGTCATCGCTAAGCGGCGTCCCCGGCGGCAACAGCGTTTGCAGGGTGTCATCCCAGCGCAGCTGTCCTTCATTGACCAGCAGCGTGAACACCTCCGCGGTTACGCCTTTGCTTAACGACCCCAGCGCAAACAACGTATCCGGCGTGATGGGATAGCGGTTTTTCGCATCGGTCACGCCGTAGCAGTGAAATTCTGCCGGGCCGTTGTGGCGAATCACCGCCACCACCATGCCGCTGACCTGCTGGCTTTGCATATAGCGGGTGACGAAAGCCTCCACCGGGAGCCGTTTGCCGCTCTGCGCGACCTGGCTTGTCTCACTGGAAGGCGCGCTCATTTGCGAAAGCGTGCCGGCGCATCCGGTAACCAGCGTCGACGCTATCAGGACGGGGAATAACGGCCTGTTCACACTACACCTTCCTGCTGCACGCGACCGAAAATGACGCGATAAAAAAGAGCTAAATCATAGCGATATTCACACGTCGTTGCAAAGTGAAAGCGCCGGGCAAACGAGGCGGAATGTCGCTGCCTGCCTGGCCGGTATGGCGGGCCCTGACCCGTTAGCGGATCACGTCATAAATCGCGGACTGCACTGACAGCGTTTTTTTGTTCTGCGCGTCAGGTTGCGCCTCGAGGCGTTGTTTCGCCTGTGCGACGCTGATGCGCTGGCGCTCAACGACCGCAGGCGTGGTGCAGAACGCTTTCAGGTACGATTTACGCACCGCCGTCATCGTTTCGCCGTTAGTCATGGCGTGGCTCAGGGTGTTGATAAAACGGCGGCACGGTTTCGGTTCATCCATTTGCAACGTGTAGCGCAGCAGCAACTCCAGCACCTCGTCATATTTTGCCGACTGCGCCTGCTCGGTCCAGGCGAGCTGCCAGGTCATACCGCCCTGCATAAACAGCGACGTGACGTTGGTATCGTTGCGATCGATAGCGACGCGCAGACTATTGACGTCCCAGCCAATGCCGAGGTTCGCCAGCTTTTCGCGCGGCGACGGCAGTTCGCGTTCCGGCGCGTCGGACGACTCGCGAAACCCGATGTTTGCGGAATGACCCGCCGGCGGATCGCTAAACAGCCAGATCCCGCCGAACGCCATCGCCAGCACAAACACACCGACGACACCCCATAGCACGCCGGAAATCAGCTGGTCCCGGTC
This sequence comes from Pluralibacter sp., assembly GCF_019237635.1. Lineage (GTDB taxonomy): Bacteria > Pseudomonadota > Gammaproteobacteria > Enterobacterales > Enterobacteriaceae > Enterobacter_B. The sequence continues at coordinate 35,008 of NZ_JAFAGS010000175.1, read as the reverse complement.
TTCCGGGCTGCGTTTTTCCCGTCGCTGCGGTGGTTCAATGCCTTCGCGCACCGGCAGGTTGTCACCGCCAAGCGCGCTATCTTTTGCCCGCGCCGTCTCCCAGAAGTGGCTGAGTTCGCGGCTGTCGACCGCCATAAACGATGCCGGATTGACCTGGGTACGCCCCTGTTCGAACGCCCGCTGGACGGGCCCGGTTATCTGCTGCTGATAGTCATCCAACAGCGCCATTTCCACGGTGGTCAGCGGACGCCCGGCAATCATGGCGTTACGCATCGCCCGGCAGTCATCAAGGAAAGCATGCAGCGTCACGCGCTGTTCGGCCAGAAACGTCAGCGACGCGGCGGAGTTAAATAACGGCGAGTAGTGGCGGGCAAAGGCCTTTTTATCCACCACCAGTAGCGCCAGGTCGCTAAAACGCATGCCGGATAACACGTCTCCCGCCTCGCTGTTGGCAAGCCAGCGGCGTACGCTGCTGGCGCCGAACTGCAGCTTAAGATCGTTGTGCAGGCGGGTCGTGTCCGGCTCCGCCTGGCTAATCAGGGCCTTTAACGTCAGCGCGATAGCGCGCATCTGCCGCTGAGCCTGCTCCTGGCGGGCATCGCCCTCTTCGCCGAGGATAGAGGGATATTTCAGCAGCGGCTGCCGGTGGCGGACAGACTCCAGCGCGACCACAAAACGCAGGACGGCAATCCGTTGATTGTCGCTTATCGGCTGACCGCGATCGTAAACCGGCACTACCTGCTGGAGGTGACGCAACTGGAGAGTGAAATCGCTGAGTTCGGCGTCATTGAGGTTCAGGCGCCGGGCGACACTCCCCCAGCCGCCCAGATTCAGGCGCGCCTGCTCAAGCTGCTCGAGAAACCAGCGCGGATCTTTTGCCTCTGCGCTATGGATGTTCAGCAGCAGCAAAATCTCCACCGCCGCCTGACGAATAATGCCAAGACAGTGTTCAAACTGTTCAATGGGTTGATGCGACGCAGCATGCATCCCGGGGTTCCTTTCACCAGATAAACCCGCTCACCGGGCAAATTTATGTTTTTTTTCTTTTTTTTAGAGGAGTACCCCCTGAGCTTACCGTAGGGGCAACATGGGTCATCGGAATAAAAGAGAGAGAAAAGCGGGGGATAACAGACGATAGCGATCGTGCGCCCTCACCCGCTGTGCGAAAGCACAGAGCAAGGGCGCCGCACCGTTTTTTTACAGGAACATTCCGCCTGACACTTCAATGCGCTGAGCGTTCATCCAGCCCAGCTCGTCGCTGAGCAGCGCGACGATCGCCCCGCCAATATCGTCCGGCAGCCCGGCGCGCCCCAGCGCGGTTTGCGAGGCGACATAGCGGTTCAGCTCCTCGTTATCACGCAGACGTCCACCGCCAAAATCCGTTTCGATAGCGCCAGGCGCGATGATATTCACCGAAATTCCGCGCGCGCCAAGCTCCTTCGCCTGGTAGCGGGTCAGCACCTCCATCGCCCCTTTCATCGCGGCATAAGCCGCATAGCCCGGTAACGCGAAACGCGCCAGCCCGCTGGAAACGTTGAGGATACGACCGCCATTTTTCATCAGCGGCAGCAGGCGCTGAGTCAGAAAGAACGGGCCTTTGAAGTGGATGTTCAGCAGCTCATCGAACACCGCCTCGCTGGTGTCGGCAAACGCGCCGTACAGCCCCACACCGGCATTGTTTACTAAATAATCAAAGGTATCGCGCTGCCAGAGATCGTGAAGCTGTCGCTGCACCTGAAGTGCAAAGGCTTCAAAGTGGGAAATGTCGGCAATATTCAGCTGTAATGCCGTCGATTTCACGCCAAGTTGCTCAATTTCGCGCACCACGTTTAGCGCATCCTGCTGGTTGCTGTTATAGGTCAGTACACTATGAATTCCCTTTGCCGCCAGCTTCAGCGCCGCATTTTTTCCTAATCCACGGCTACCGCCGGTAATCAAAGCAATACGTTGGGTCATAACTCACCTCATCTCGGGGATGTGAACGTTGAGAAAGAGCTTATTAGGTGATAAATAATCAATAAAGATGGTCAATTACGCTTCACTGTTTCAGCCTGAACAACAAAACGAGCAATCTATGGATAAAATTCACGCAATGCAGTTGTTCATTCGCGTGGCGGAACTGGAAAGTTTTTCACGCGCCGCGGACACACTGGGACTTCCTAAAGGTAGCGTATCGCGCCAGATTCAGGCGCTGGAAAACCACCTTGGCATCCGTCTGCTCCACCGCACCACGCGCCGTGTCCACCTCACCCAGGACGGCATGGTGTACTACGAGCGGGCAAAAGATCTGCTCAGCAACCTCGACGAGCTGGACAGTATGTTTCAGCACGATCCGTCCAGCATCAGCGGTCGGCTGCGGGTGGATATGCCGGTTGGGGTGGCGAAAAATCTGGTTATCCCAAAGCTGCCGTCCTTTTTGCAGCAGTACCCAGGTATTGAGCTGGAGCTGAGCAGCAGCGACCGGCTGGTCGACGTGATCCGCGAGGGGTTTGACTGCGTGGTGCGGATCGGCACGCTTAAGGATTCGGGGCTAATCGCCCGGCAGTTGGGCAAACTGACCATCATTAACTGCGCCAGCCCGGACTATCTGGCGCGTTTTGGCTATCCCGAACACCCGAACGATCTTGCCGGGCACGCGCTGATCCACTATTCGGCCAACATCGGCGTGCGCCCGCAGGGGTTTGAGATGGTGGTGGATAACGCGGCCCGATGGGTCAAAACCGGCGGCGTGCTGACGGTCAACAGCACCGAAACCTATCAGGCCGCCTGCCTGGCGGGGCTGGGGATTATTCAGGCGCCGCGCATCGGCGTACGCGACGCGTTACGCAGCGGTCGGCTGGTTGAAATCCTGCCGCAGTACCGCGCCGAACCGATGCCGGTCTCGCTTATCTATCCGCACCGGCGCAACCTGTCGCGTCGCGTACACCTGTTTATGGAGTGGCTCACCGGGATGTTAAAAGGCTACGTCGACTAAAACATCGCGAGTTTTCGCCGATTATCGACACCTTTAGGCTATAATTTGCAGACATCTCGCTGTAAAAGAAGGAAATCGTCGCTGATGACGCCGAAAGTCAATAATGCGCTAAAGAAAGCCACCGGAACGGCGCAGAAGGTACAGCGCCAGCCCATCATCGCCCACCTGCTACGCGCAACGGAGCGTTTTAACGATCGTCTGGGGAATCAGTTTGGCGCCGCCATTACCTATTTCTCGTTTCTGTCCATGATCCCCATCCTGATGGTCTCCTTCGCCGCCGCCGGTTTTGTGCTGGCGTCGCACCCGACCCTGTTGCAGGACATCTTCGATAAAATCCTGATGAACGTCAGCGATCCGACTCTCGCCGCCACGCTCAAAAGCACCATTAATACCGCAGTGCAGCAGCGTACAACGGTCGGGATCGTGGGGTTGCTTATCGCGCTCTACTCCGGAATCAACTGGATGGGCAACCTGCGGGAAGCCATTCGCGCCCAGTCCCGCGACGTCTGGGAACGTACGCCGCAGGATAAAGAGAAAATCTGGGTCCGCTATTTTCGCGATTTTGTCTCACTTATCGGCCTGCTGATTGCGCTGATCGTCACGCTGTCGATAACGTCCATCTCCGGCGCCGCCCAGCAGACGATTATCTCCGCCCTCTATCTCGACAACATCGAATGGCTGAAACCCGCCTGGCGGTTGATTGGTCTGGCGATTTCGATTTTCGCCAACTATCTGCTGTTTTTCTGGATCTTCTGGCGGCTGCCGCGTCAGCGTCCGCGCAAGAAAGCGCTGATCCGCGGTACTTTTATTGCCGCGATAGGGTTTGAAGCGATCAAAATGATCATGACCTGGACGCTGCCGACGCTGGTAAAATCCCCGTCCGGCGCGGCATTCGGCTCGGTACTGGGGCTAATGGCGTTCTTCTATTTCTTTGCCCGGCTGACGCTGTTTTGCGCCGCGTGGATAGCGACTGCCGACTATAAAGACGACCCGCAAATGCCGGGGGAGTCTCGCCCCTGACCGGACTATCGGGCTGAAATATCAGCCCACGCCATCTATTTAGCAGATAAATCCAGTACGTAACTTTTGTTTAACCAAAAACTGGTTTTATCTGCTATTTATAAATTTATGTGAAGCATTTCATAGAAGCGAAATCGTCAGTCTGAAAATTATCCGCTATTTGGCTGTTATTCACCCATCTCGCCCGCTTGTTACACATTGAAATATCACTTTTGCTGTGCGTAATATGGCCCTTCGTTCGCCTGAAAAATAAGAAAATAATATGCAAGCAACCACTACAACACTCGACAACGAAAGCGCCATCGCCCCGGTCAACTCGCGTAATAAGGTGGTCGTCGCCTCGCTTATCGGCACCGCTATTGAGTTCTTCGATTTCTATATTTACGCCACCGCGGCGGTCATCGTCTTTCCGCATATCTTCTTCCCGCAGGGCGATCCGGCGGCGGCGACGCTACAGTCGCTGGCAACCTTTGCTATCGCCTTCGTCGCGCGCCCGATAGGCTCGGCGCTGTTCGGCCACTTCGGCGATCGCGTGGGGCGCAAGGTGACGCTGGTCGCCTCGCTGCTGACGATGGGGATTTCAACGGTACTTATCGGCCTGTTGCCCGGGTATGAGACCATCGGTATTCTGGCGCCAATGCTGCTGGCGCTGGCGCGCTTTGGTCAGGGTCTGGGCCTTGGCGGCGAATGGGGAGGCGCCGCGCTGCTGGCCACCGAAAATGCGCCCGCGAAGAAGCGCGCGCTGTACGGCTCGTTCCCGCAGTTGGGCGCGCCTATCGGCTTCTTCTTCGCCAACGGCACCTTCCTGCTGCTCTCCTGGCTACTGACCGATGAACAGTTTATGAGCTGGGGCTGGCGCGTGCCGTTTATATTCTCGGCTGTACTGGTGCTTATCGGGCTCTATGTGCGCGTCTCCTTGCACGAAACGCCGGTTTTCGCCAAAGTGGCGGCGGCGAAAAAGCAGGTCAAAATCCCGCTGGGCACCCTGCTGAGCAAACACCTGCGCGTCACCGTCCTCGGCACCTTCATCATGCTGGCGACCTACACGCTGTTTTATATCATGACCGTCTACTCCATGACCTACAGCACCGCGGCGGCGCCGCACGGCCTGGGGCTGCCGCGTAATGAAGTGCTGTGGATGCTGATGATGGCGGTGATTGGTTTTGGCGTGATGGTGCCGATTGCCGGTCTGCTGGCCGACCGTTTCGGCCGTCGCAAGAGCATGATAACGATCACCACGCTCATCATTCTGTTCGGGTTGTTTATTTTCCAGCCGCTGCTGGGCTCCGGTAATCCGGGGCTGATTATGGCGTATCTGCTGATCGGCCTGAGCCTGATGGGACTGACCTTTGGCCCGATGGGCGCGCTGCTGCCGGAGCTGTTTCCGACGGAGGTGCGCTATACCGGCGCGTCATTCTCGTACAACGTCTCGTCGATTCTGGGCGCGTCGGTCGCGCCCTATATTGCGGCATGGCTGCAAGGAAACTGGGGCCTGGCGTATGTCGGCTACTATCTGGCAAGTATGGCGGTGCTGACGCTGATTGCGCTGGTGCTGACCCACGAAACGCGGCATCAGTCGCTGTAAAACACCTGAGCCCCTCACTCTGGCACGGCCGCGCGGCGTGAGGGGGCTCAGACCAGATTCAGCATCGCGTTTTCGAGCGTCGCAAGAGGAACCGGGCGGGACAGGAAATACCCCTGCGCCGCATAAGCCGGAGACTGCTGAACATCGCGCCACTCTTCAAGCGTCTCAATACCCTCCACAATCACGCCCTGACAATAACGGTTCATCAGTTGCAGCAGCAGGATAAAGAGATTGCGCCCTTCCGGGGTTTTCCGCAGCATAATGAACAGATCGCGCGCGACTTTGATGTAGTCGTAATGCACCTCGCTCAGAGCGGAAAAGTTCGCCATGCCGGTACCGAAGTCATCCAGCCACAGCGGGCCAAATTCGCAGATAGAGGCGATGGTGGAGTCCTGCGGCAGGCGGACATGCTCGACCAGCTCAAAGCGCAGCCAGGGCGTCGTCCTGATTTGCGCCAGCAGTTGCGGCTCCTGACGCATCGCCATCAGCGTCGGGCCGTCCACATTCACCGAGGCCAGCACGTCATTGTCTTTGAAGAACCCCTGCTTTTCGTTCAGCGCCGCCATCTGCTCCTTTAACACTTCGATACGCTGGCGAACCGCAACCGCCGAGAAGTAGCGGTCAGGGGCGATCCGCTGGCCTGGGTGATCAGGATGGGTGACCACCGTCAGCACCTCGATGGCCATCAGGCGACCATCGGTTCTGTAGATAGGCTGGTAAGTATAAGCACGCTCACACTCCAGCCAGTAGCGCCGCTCCTGCAGGCTTTCGAGACCTGGGTCGGGAATGCTTATCTGCTGGATAACCTGCTCTAACTTCATCTCAGCTGTCCTGTTGAAAGGGATAAATCCGTCGAAACTCGTCATTGGGTTATCGGCGGTGGCATTGAGAACTTTATGTTCAACGCCGCCATTTTCCGTATCTGTATCAGGAGAAAATAGAAGGAATACGCGCTAGCTCAAAAAAAATAATGGAACACTGTTTTAATATGATTGACCATAAAATTCTCACAGCGCAAACTAGCGCTACTTTTTGCATCAGAACCGGGTTGAAGACTATGTCCAGGAAAATTGCCGTGATCGGCGAATGCATGATTGAGCTGTCTGAAAAAGGGTCAGCGGTAAACCGTGGGTTCGGCGGAGATACACTCAACACCTCCGTGTACATCGCCCGCCAGGTCGACCCTGCTGCGCTGCACGTAGATTACGTGACCGCACTGGGCACCGACAGTTTCAGCCAGCAGATGCTTGAGGCATGGCAGGGCGAGCGTGTCGGCACCGACCTGATTCAGCGTATGGAAAACCGGCTGCCGGGGCTCTACTACATCGAAACTGACGATACCGGCGAGCGAACCTTCTATTACTGGCGCAATGAAGCGGCAGCGAAATTCTGGCTGGAGAGCGAACATTCCGCCGCCATTTGCGAAACGCTGGCGACTTTTGATTACCTGTATCTCAGCGGAATAAGCCTCGCTATCCTTAGCCCAGCCAGCCGCGACAAACTGCTGTCCTTGCTGCGCGAATGCCGCGCCAACGGCGGCAAAGTAATTTTCGATAACAACTATCGCCCGCGCCTGTGGGCCAGCCGAGAAGAGACGCAGCAGGTATACCAGCAGATGCTACAGTGCACCGACATCGCCTTCCTGACGCTGGATGACGAAGATGCCTTGTGGGGAGAAAAACCGGTCGATGACGTCATTGCTCGTACCCAGGCGGCTGGCGTGACGGAAGTGGTGATTAAGCGCGGCGCCGATTCCTGCCTGGTAGCGATTGCCGGCGAAGCGGTCATTGAGGTTCCAGCGGTGAAACTGCCGAAAGAGAAAGTGGTGGATACCACGGCGGCAGGCGACTCCTTCAGCGCGGGTTATCTGGCGGTGCGTCTGACCGGCGGCGATGCCGGGGCAGCTGCCGCGCGCGGCCACCTGACCGCGAGCACGGTCATCCAGTATCGCGGCGCGATTATCCCGCGCGAGGCGATGCCGGTTTAAGCCACGAGGCCCTCTTCCGCTCGGGAGAGGGCCTGAAGCAGTGGGAGTTACTGCGCTGGCGGAATATCTGTGACGTTCTGGCGCGCATCATCACTGACGGCAGGCGTCGCTGACGTGGTGGATTGCACCATCAGCTTGTCCCAAAGCGCCTGGAGATCCTTCATGTTATATTCCGGCTCCCCTTTCGGCTGCTGCAACACCAGCGCCATCTCCTGCGACAGCTGCTGGCGCAGATCCTGGTTGAGCTGCTCAAGGGTCAACGAACTGAGGAACTCCTGGCGCAGTTTCTGGTACTGTTCCGGCGCAATATCCACCACCTGATTTTGCAGCGAACGCATACGCTGGTTGATCAGGATATCGGTATTGGTGCGCGCATAGGTGGCAAACAGCTTCTTTAGCTCCAGATTCTTCTGCGCGATCAGCGCGTTAAACTCTTCTTCCGGCAGGCCCGTATCGCGAACCTTCGCCAGTTCGCGCGTCACCAGTCCCAGGTTGCTTTGGAGTTTCTCGGTCGGAGAGTCGACATTGATGGCGCACTGAGCGCGCAGGTACAGCACGCGGCAGTCAAAGCCGATGCCGATATCCTTCACGTTGTTTTTGCTCAGGTTCTGCTGCACGTGCCAGAACAACGCTTCACGCGCGAGGTCTGCTCGCCAGTAGCGCTGCAGCGCGGCGGAATCACGGATTGGCGTCCACGGGCCATCCCACATAATAGAAAGACGGTCCTGGCGCACGGCATCGGTCATAATACTGACAGCTTGCGGCGGCAGCGGCGCCAGCGCAGGCACTGCGGCAGGTGTTTCACGCTTGCCCTTCAGCTCGCCGAAGATTTTGTTGATTTGCTCAGACACGTTGCGGCTGTCGACGTTACCCACGACGATAAGCGTCATGGCGTCCGGGGTATACCATTTGTGGTAGAACGCTTTCAGTTGTTCCACATCGACCGGCTGCTTCAGCGGTTCCGCCGGGTCGTGCCCCAGCATGGTCGATCCTTTCAGGCGATAGCGCCACCAGCCCTCTTTCGGGTCCAGAGGCCAGGTCGCCACCATATCTTCGCCGCCCAGCGCATGGTTAACCGCTTCCTGGGTGACGTCCAGTTTGCCGTTGGCGTCGGCAAGCCAGGTCAGCGCCTCTTTCAGCAGGTCATTGCGGTTGTTCGGCAGGCTGAGGTTAAACTGGGTGAAATCATAGGAGACAACGGCGGGCGGCATCGGGCGCTGGGGGTCGATCCCCTGCTGCCACAGCGAGCGCGCCTGCATGGTCGGTAAACTGCCGCTCTGCGTTAACGCAAGGCGGGGAATAAAATGGCTGTAGCCGCTCTGGCGCGCGCTTTCACTCAGGGCGCCGATGTTGATTTGAAGGCGGATCTCAACACGATCGCTGGGACGCTGAGGCGTTGACAACACCTGCCACTGGAGACCATTTGCCAGTGTTCCCTGTTGCCATGCCGGGTCTGGCTGGAGCGCTTCTGCCTGCGCGTAGCCAGCCGTTGCCATCATCAGCAAACCGCCAGCAACGAGTCGAATTTTTGTGCCCTGCATGTGAACCCCTGATCAACAATCCTGGTTATAAAAACAACTCATTATCAAAATGATGAGTTAAATACGTCGGTTAGACCGTACAAACGACAAAAAGTCACACGTTTGCCGAAAAATAACGTCAATTATGCGCAGGAGCCCGCAGTCCATCAAGGGACTGCGGGCATATTACAGAGGTAACTAGCGGTATTAAGAGGATAATCCGTGCGGTTTTTCACTCGGTGTACGATTATTCAGCACATCGTCCAGCTTTTTGCTGTCCAGCTCTTTCACCCATTTTGCAACCACCACGGTCGCGACGCCGTTACCCACCAGGTTGGTCAGCGCGCGCGCTTCGGACATAAAGCGGTCGATACCGAGGATCAGCGCAAGGCCAGCCACTGGTAAATGCCCAACAGCGGAAATGGTGGCCGCCAGCACGATGAAGCCGCTACCGGTCACGCCCGCCGCCCCTTTCGAGGAGAGCAGCAGCACCACCAGCAGGGTTATCTGATGGAAAATATCCATATGGCTGTTGGTTGCCTGGGCGATAAACACCGCCGCCATGGTCAGGTATATCGACGTGCCGTCAAGGTTAAACGAGTAGCCGGTCGGAATAACCAGACCGACCACCGACTTACGGCAGCCCAGCTTTTCCATCTTATCGAGCATACGCGGCAGCGCAGACTCGGAAGAGGAAGTCCCCAGCACGATCAGCAGTTCTTCTCTGATGTAGCGGATAAACTTGAAAATGCTGAAACCAGTTACACGGGCGATAGAACCCAGCACCACCACCACAAACAGAATACAGGTGATGTAGAAGCAGATAATCAACTGCCCCAGTTGTACCAGCGTACCCACGCCGTATTTGCCGATGGTGAAGGCCATCGCGCCGAAGGCGCCGATCGGCGCCAGACGCATGATCATGTTGATGATGCCGAAAATCACCTGCGAGAAGCTTTCGATCACGTTGAAAATCAGCTGTCCTTTGTTGCCCAGACGGTGCAGAGCAAAACCGAACAACACAGCAAACATCAGCACCTGCAGAATGTTGCCGCTGGCAAACGCGCCGATCACGCTTGAAGGGATAATATCCAACATGAACGCCACCACGCCCTGGTCTTTCGCCTGCTCGGCATAGACCGCGACGGCATGGGCATCAAGGGTCGCCGGATCAACGTTCATCCCGGCGCCTGGTTGCACCAGGTTGACGATGATAAGACCGATAATCAGCGCCAGCGTACTGACCACTTCGAAATACAACAGCGCAACCGCTCCGGTACGCCCCACGGCCTTCATGCTTTCCATACCCGCGATGCCGGTGACGACGGTACAGAAAATGACCGGTGCAATAATCATTTTAATGAGCTTAACGAAAGCATCGCCAAGCGGTTTCATTTGCGCGCCCAGTTCCGGGTAGAAGTGGCCGAGCAGGATACCGACAGCGATAGCGGTTAAGACCTGGAAATAGAGGCTTTTAAACAGAGAGGTTTTCATAGGATGTCCTTAAGGTAAAACCACAGGCTTTATAGGGTTTATCCGCCTGCGGCTTTAAAATAACATCCGAGAAACACTACAGAAACATTTCTTGACAAAAATGTTAAGAAATTTGAGCTGACTCGCACAAGCGCGTAACGAATTACACGTTTTCATCCCCATCCGACAGGTTGAGGTACTTTTGCTCAAAGGTCTCCAGCGGCACCGCGCGGGTAAACAGGAACCCCTGAACGCAGTCGACGCCCGCCGTTTTCAGCCAGTCATATTGCGATTGCGTCTCCACACCTTCCGCGACGATATTGAGATTGAGGCTACGCGCCAGCTGGATTATCGCGGCCACCATGCTGGCGTCCTCCGGCAGGGATTCAACGAAGACCCGGTCAATCTTCAGGATATCCACCGGCAGCGATTTCATATGCTGCAACTGACGTAATCCTGCATACCCCATACCGAAGTCGTCCAGCGCAATCTGCACTCCGGCGTTACGCAGCGGACGCAAGATGGCAACCGCCGCTTTCGGGTCGTCGATACGGCGGCTCTCGGTCACCTCCAGCACCAGCGTTCCCCGGGCGATACGGTAGCGGTCCATCAGCTCCAGCATGTCCGACACCATATCCTGGTGCAGCAGTTGCAGAGCCGACAGATTAACCGACAGCGGCAGCATAATGCCGCGGCTCTGCCACGCCGCCAGTAAACGGCAGGCTTCTTCCAGCACCCAGTAGCCGACCGTGACCATCAGGCCGCAGCTTTCAATCCGGTCGATAAGGTCGCAGGGCAGCGCCCAGCTTCCGTCCGGCTGCCGCTGGCGCAACAGCACTTCGGCGCCGCACACCTCGCCAGTGGCGATACTGACCTGCGGCTGCAGCCACAGCGCGAACTGGTGGTTATCCAGCGCCAGCAGGATGTCATTCTCCTCCGTCAGTCGACGCTGCGCTTTTTCCATCTCTTCCGGGTCAAAAAACTCTATCTGATTCTTGCCTTTGCGCCGGGCGGTGAATGCCGCTGAAAAAGCCCGGCGATACAGCTGTTCGGCGCTGAGATCACCGTGGAACATGGCGATACCGACGCTGGCGCTGGGGCGAAGCTGAATGCCCTGGAGCGGCAGACGTTCATTAACGATAGTGAGCACTTGCTTACCTAACGTAATCGCCTGCCAGGATTCGCTGACGCCTTTGGCCAGAATCGCGAAATCGTAGCCGCTGACCTGTGCCAGCATCATGTGAGGAGAAATCACCCCGCGCAGCTTCTCCACCAGCGTCAGCAGCAGCATCTCCCGCTGCGTCTCTTTCAGCACGCCCGCCGTGTCCTGCAGCGTCTCGCAGGCGATAACCATCAGCGCCGTCGACTCCTGACGGGCGACAACCTGGTCCAGCATCGCCAGCAGGAAGGCCTTGTTCGGCAGTTCAGACACCGGATAACGGGCAGCATGGCTGCTGATGTCTTCGTGCTGGCGCAAAAGGAACTGCTGATTTCGGTTGTAGCTGCGCACCAGCATGCCAATCTCATCATCATGGTGCAGGCGCGGCAGCGCCAGCTGATGCCCGACGCGATCCAGCGGCGAGACGTCATTAATCTCGTGGGCAATGGTACGTAGCGGGCGCACCATCAGCCGGTTGATGCACCAGGTGAGCGCCACCGTGAGCATCAGCACCAAAAGTAAGTAAGCAGTTACTAACGTTGCGAGCGCGCTCATCACAAACTGATACATGCGATACGAGTCGGACTGCAACAGCAGGTAGGCGATGGGCTGCGGGTTGGCCGGACGCTCCAGCGAATAGATCGGCAGTGAAATCTGCACTGGCAGCTCAAAAATACGGGTCACCATCACCGGAACGGACCGCTCCGGAATGAAGCGAATACGCAGGGCCTGAAACTGGTTCGGCAGCACCACGTCGGCACGGCTCGCCACCCCGGCAGGCTGAATACGACCCAAAATCGCCTCAGCTTCCGGAATATCGCCTTTAAGGATCGCCGCAGACAGCGGCTCGCGCACCGAACGGGCGATGCTTTCCAGTTGCGTCGCCGTGGTAAAGCGGCTCTGCTGCACGAAGTGAAAGAGCAGAATGAAGCAAAAAATAAAGGCAAAGACCATGGTGACGCCTGCCACCATAGCCATCTGTTTAATTGTAAGTGAGCGGCTTACGCGCAATGTAACTCTCCCCAGAGTAAAACCTCGCCCTGTGGCACATCACTGAACGAGCCCAGGTCGCTTTACGCCGCAGTAGCATAGTCCACCACGGCGTAAAGTGATAAGCGACACATTATACGTCAAGAGTTCACATACGGAGACAGGAGATCGCGTATTTAGGGCTATTCTGTTACCAGTCTGCGTAAGGGATGAGCGGACGCGGCGGCATATCCAGATCGCCCTGCCAGCCCGCGGCGGAATAACGGACATAGAGCAGCGCATGGCTCGGGGTGTAATCCTTCGCCTGCTGAATGTCGATAGCCGTTCCGATAAACCAGTTGGAGGTCAGACGGCGCTCTATCACCGCCCGGGCGGTATAGCCAAACCCGCTGCTGCTGCTGGCATCCTCAAACGCGTTACTGGCCTCATCGCGATATTGCGGCGGTACGAGATTGAGCAGCGGATAGGTCGCCTGCTTGCTGGTATGCGACTGCGACCACGAGACCGAACCGCCAAGCTCCCACGACCAGTTTTCCGTACGCTGCCGCCAGTAAACCGGCACGGCGAACGACAGATACTGTTGCGGGCTGTAATAACCGCCCTGGCCAAGGGTGTAGCCGCTCAGGTCCTTATCGTAGTGCCAGATCATATTGTTAAGGCCGATGGTGACGCGGCGGTTATTTTCGTTGATGAGCTTGTAGTAATAACCGGCCATCCAGCGCACGCGCCAGTTGTCCTCAACATTTTGCCCGGTCAGCGAGTCCCCGCTCAGAGACGCCCAGACGCCGTTGGCATACCCTTTGTCATAGCTCAGGCTGATACCGCCGCCGTCGGCCCGCACACCGCCCCAGGTGGTGCCGGAGTGGCCGTTGTTGTCGTTATCCGTCTGCCCGCCAAACGCCAGCAGCGAACTGGAGATGGGCCGACGATGCCCTTCGACGGTGTAACCTAACGAGCCGAGGCTGTCGCTGTAGCTCAGGCCCCCCACCACATCCACCACGTTAAAGCCGATCGGCGTGGTGCCGATATCCATATTCCAGTTATTGTTATACCAACCCACCGCCACGCTCGCGCCGTTATCGCTCTGGTTTTTACTACCGCCAAAGCAGGTCGCCAGATCGCAGGTGCCCCATTTCGGCGAATAGCCGCCATTGCTTTTGGTGGAGAAGCTGCCCGCGTTCATGTTCACGTAGTCGGTACGGAAGAACATCCGCCCGTCCGAGAGCGGTGCGTCCACCTGCAACATGGTGGTACGCGCTTTCAGGTCAGAGTAACCGCCCGTGCCGCTGGAACCCCAATAGTCATGTTCGAGGGTGACGTTGACGTCCTGCTGGCGATACAGGTCAGCAGCATCGCTGCGTACGCCGCGCTTGAGCCAGTCGTCGTTTTCGTCGTTGCGGGTAAGGCGCGTAAAGGTGTCATTATCCTGTGGCCGCGTCGGGGTTATTCCGGTCGCCACCATCGTGTCTTTATAGCTGTCCAGCGCCTGCTGCGGGTTGCCGTTTTTCGCCTGCAGACGGGCATTGTCACGCAGCACCAGCGCACTTTCCATTGATGGCGGCTGCGCTTTGGCCTGCGGCACAATAGCGTTGAAAATCTGCTGCGCCTGCGCGGTATCGCCAAGCGCCGCATACACCAGCGCGATACGCCGCTGCATGTTGATAGAACGCGGCTGGTCAGCCGTCGGCGCTTTCAGCTTCGCCAACTGTTCCCGTGCGGCGGTCTGATTGCCGTCTTCGCTGTAAATCTCCGCAAGCCCAAGATGGGCATCGTCGTTACCCGCGTCTTTCGCCAGCACCGCGTTGTATTCGCTGATGGCGGTTTGCGTATCGCCGCGCTGCTGCGCCCAGTCGGCGAGCGTCAGATCGTAGCGCGTGGACGGCGGCTGCTGTTTGAGCAGCGCGATAGCCTGCGCCTCGTGCCCGCTGTCGTGCAGCAGGTTCGCCTGCTGCATCACCTGGCCTGCCTGCAGACGATCGGCCAGCTCCTGGATATTGCTGTTCCACTGGCTACGCGGCAGCGTGTTGAGGTGCGACAGCGCCGCCAGATCCTGATTATTGCCCGACAGGTAAAGCCCGTACGCGTAGACCTGATCCGGATCGCCGGATTTTTTGCGCGCCAGATTCATCATCAGGTTATCCGCTTGCGTCCGCTGACCCGCGCCCACCAGGTCTTTCGCCAGCCGGTAGGTGACCCACACGCTGTCCGGATCAAGCGCCAGACGACGGCGCTGAACTTCCGCCGCCTGCGCCCAGCGCCCCTGTTCCTCCAGCGCTTGCGCCTGCTGGGACAGGCGTTCGTTGGTCAGACTGCGCTCGATATCATCAATACTGCGCCGCTGACTGGCCGACAGACTGTTGATAAACGCCGTGGCTTTCTCCGGCGACTGCGCCCGGTAGACATTCGCCAGCCCGCGTACCGCGTTGTTGTTGCCGCGATCCATGCGCAGCGCCTGGCTGTAGTAGCGTTCGGCGGCAGCGTAATCTTTGCGCGCGGCGGCCACGTCGCCAAACCCCAGTACGGCATAACTGTCGGTATTGTCCACCCGCTGCGCCTGGCTGTAGTAACGCAGCGCCTGCTCTGGGTTGTTGGCCTTCAGGGCATTGTCGCCCTGCTTGATCAACAGCCAGTAGCGGTTGGTTTTCAGCAGGCTATCCCATTTACTGCGATTGGGGCTTTGGGGGTCCATGGCGATGGCTTTTTCAAACTGCGCGACAGCGCTGGCGCGGTCGCCGCGTTGTGAGTAAGCCTGCCCCAGCGCGCCAACGGCCTCGCTGTCGTTATGGTTGCTGTTGACCGCCTGCTGGAGTTCCGAAACGGCTTTTCCGCCCTGCCCGGCGTTAACGGCGGCCAACCCCTCCGCCTTCGCCCGAAAGGCCGGGTCCGCCAGCTGTTTTTGCTGGCTTGCCAACAGGGTACGGGCATCATTGACCTTCTCACCCTCGGTGAAAACCGTCAAAAAGCGCTGTAACGCTTGCACGCTGTCACGGCTTACCGGCTGGTTTTTTATTTGATCGTACCAGATGTCCGCCGCCGTATTGTGTCCGCTGCTGGAGCGCGACATCTGCTCAAGTAGCGCGAACCCTTCGTCACGTCGGTTATCGGCAAACAACATTCTTGCTAGCGTCGCCTGCAACTGAGTGTTGCCCGGCGTCCGCACGTTAATTTTCATCAGTTGGCTGATAGCCTCATTGCGGCGTGCGGGCAGGCGGGCGACCGCCCTCCAGTACTCGACCGCGAGATCGCCGTCCGGCGGCTGACCGGCAAAAATCTTGTCATACAGCGCAACCCCTTCCGGCACATGCCCCGACGCCACCTGCAAGCGCGCCTGCTGTAACGCCTGACGACCGCTTTCCGTCGTCAGCTGCATTTCGCTTTGCGAGACGCGATAAGCATCGGAATCCGGCGCTATCTGTTTTAAGCGATCCAGTTGCTTTTGCGCCCCGGCGTTGTCGCCCTGGCGCAGCAAATAGCGCAGACGCGCGGCCATCACCTGCGGATCGTTCGGCGCAATAAGCTCCAGACGATACAGCGACTGGCGCACCAGATCGTCGCGCTTGCTGGCTTCGCCGAGCCGAACCTGGTCCAGCAACTGCTGTTGTGCGGAAGGCGTCTCGGCCCAGGCGACTGGCAACATCGCCAGACCGAGCGAGAGGCTGAGTAGACTTACTGTGAACTTGCGCATTCCTGGCCCCAGTCAGGTAGTAATTCACCGTGAACGGTGAAACGAAAACGGTGCTGATCCCATCCTTGCCCGAAAAGGGTCAGAACATAGGTGTAATAGGCGTCCGCGCCGGGGAAGTTATCCACAACCCGCTGTCGCTGAGCAGCCTGTGCATCGCGATCCTGCAAAAAAGGCAGCAGCGAGGCGGAAAATCCCACAGGCCCATCGCCGGTCACTTTTCCGGTCGCGATATCCACTTTTTCCGGCGGCAGCCCCGCGCGTGCCGTCTGCGTGGCCATCGCGTTGAATTTTGCCAGCAGACGGGCCTTTTGCGGGTCGTCGTTATGCAGCATGCCAACCCACAGGTAGACGCGGATAGCGTCGTAGCTGCCCACCAGCCCTTTATCCTGCTTCAGTTGCCAGCCGCCCTTTTTGTCATAGCGAACCCAGTTCGGTGAGAACCCTTTTGGCGCGGTGTCCAGCAACAGGCGTAAATTGGTTTTCTGTATCGCCTGCCACGGCGCGCCGGTACGGGCGAAGTAGCGGGCGAGCTGCGGCGGTAAATAGCTGGGGTTCAAACGCCAGCCTTCATCATCGGCAAAGCCCACTTTTCCCGGCAGCAACATCGCGCCAAGCCCGGGGATCGTGGCAACCTCTTCTTCAGCGATGCGCGCCAGCAGCGCTTTACCCGTATCGCTGTACTGCGGCATCTTCCAGAGCCGTCCGGCCTCCATCAGCGACCAGGCAATCCACAAATCCGCATCGGACGCGGAGTTGCTGTCGATAACCATCCAGCGGTCGGCCTCTTTTTTCCCCCATAGCCATGCGGGGATATGCGCGCGCAAATCGCCTTCGGCGAGGTTATTTTGCGTCCAGTCAAACAGGGTGGCGAACGCGGCGCGGTCATTCGCCACCAGGGCGAAGAACAGCGCATAGCTCTGCCCTTCGGAGGTGGTGATTTTCCGGGCGTCGCTCGGGTCGATAACCCGGCCGCCGTCGCTGATGTAGGTGGTTTTAAACCGTTCCCATGCGGGCCAGTCGCAGGCGGCATTTACCTGCAACGTGACCAGCATCAGTAGCGCCAGACCAGCATGGCGTACAACGTTCATCATGGTTTACTCGTCATCAGGATCCAGACGACGGCGGCTGATGATGCGCAGCAGACGCCACAGAACCCACGCCAGCAGGACCACGCTGATTGCCGCCAGAACCGCAAGCAGGATCGGGTGATTGGAAAGCGTAAACCAGACGCGTTCGAACCAGGGCAAATGGCCCACGTAATACACATCGCCGACACGCAGGCTGTTTACGCCAGACTCACGAATAACCGATACGGAACCGAACATTGCCGCGCGCTTGCCGCTGTCGTTGAGCGCATCATTCAGCAGCTCAGAGCCCCGCTGGCTGTCAGCCATCAGCGCAATAACGCTGCGCTGATCGTTATACGGCGACTGAAAGCCAATCACCGCCGCCATTGGACCGGACGACGAAACGCTGGCTTTGGTGGCGGGCTCACGATCGTTCTCATCGACGTTCACCGTCGGCAGATCGTTGTGGCGCGCCGGGGTTTTCACCCAGCTTTTCGCAGCATCGACCAGCATATCTATCTTTTTGTCGTCCTTCAGCGCAGGCGGGATGGTGCCGATCATCATGATATCGACATCCTTATTCGCCACCTGACCGATGTCGTTAACCAGAGTCATATTCACCGCCGGGAAGCCGGTCTGGCCGCTGATGGTGCCAACCGTCTCCAGCAGCGTTCCCATCTGGTCTTTGGTCGGGGCGTCCGGCATCACGATGGCGGAGTCCGAGAGATCGGCCATCCGGCTGAACGGGAAGCCCGCGTTGGCAAATGCGCGCAGATCCGGCATCGCCAGGAAGTGGTAATAGTTAGAGAAGTCGATCGTCGAATCGTCGCCAATCACCACGTGGTTCTGTATCGGCTGGAAGGTGATACAGTTTTCGATGGTGCCGCCCGGCATTGGGTTCGTGTATAGGAAGTCAAAGCGCAGCTGGTTTGCCGCCCCCAGACGCAGCGCCGGAATCGTAACATCGGTTTTCCCGTCCAGCAGCCCCTGAACCACCGGCAGACGCAGCAGCAGGCTGCTGATCTCCTGGGTGCTGCTGAGGTTGTACGACTGCAGGAACTGGTTGTTGAGGTTGATATCCATGCGCGAGCTGTCCTTCACCGACGGCATGGTGTAACGGTACTTCAGATTCATATCAATGCCGTTGCTGCGCAACAAATACAGATCCGGCGGCAGGTTGATAGTCAAGTTAATCGGGTACGGCTCAAGACCGCTGGACTGCAGTTGCTGCTCATAGGTTTTCAGTTCGCCGAAGGTCACCGGCCTGTCGGTACTCACCCAGTTCGGCGCATCGTAAGGTTTACGCGCCAGCAGAGGTTTAACCTCATCGACGGTCACGCTGCTGCCGCGGAACAGGATGCTACCCTGAGCGATACCCTTCGCCGCCTGCTGCAAATCGTCGTCATTACGACCCAGGACCACCAGCAACTTCACATACGGCTTATCCGGATGATTCATCATGGTGATGGTCGGCGCGTTCACCTGCGGGTAATCACGCAGGAAGTCCGGGCGCTTATCGTTGGTCGCGAAGACGACAGCATTGCGGTCCGGCAGCCCGTTATACAGTACCGGGAAAGACTGGCCGCGCCAGCCCGCGCGGGAGCCGAACCAGGAGGCCACAATCGCCGCCGCCTTCTGCTGTTCAAGATCCGGTGTCCCGGCAAACACCATCGGCAGCGTCAGCGGACGGTTGTCGCGGGAATCAAAAAACGGCACCGGAAAGTAAGACAGATCGTTTTGTACGTCGAGCGTCTGCAATGTCATCGAGAGTGAACTGTCGCGCCCGACGTCCATCCACAGGGTATTACTGGCCGGGTTTTCGCACACATCGCGATAGTGACCGACAAACTCCAGCCGCACGTTGTTCAGATCGCTGATGTACAGCGGGTCAATCGGCATCTGCGCCGCGACCTTTTTCCCCAGTTGCTCTTTGGTGACCGGCAGCACGCCCATCAGTTCATCGTTGAGATAAACCTTCAGCTGCGACTGAACCGGGATAAGCGATGGTGATGGGGTGTACACCAGGTTCAGCACCGCTTTCGACGCCACTTCATCGCTGCGCATGCCGAACTGCGCCACGCCCGTCGGGCTCACCCCACGCAGCGCCATACTGCCCGGCGCTGGCGCAATCTGGGCGAAGCTCAGTTTTACGTCACGCGACGGGGTATTTTCCACGACGGCAGGCATCTTTGTTGCCGTATCGCCGCTTGCCGTATCGGCAACGACGGGCATCGCTGGCGCCGAATCAGACGTGGGTTCGGCATAGGTGCCCAGTGGGAGTAAACATCCCATTCCTACTGCCGCTGCGCAAATCCAGGAAAGTTTTCTTTTCATCGTGTAATCATCATTGTTGAGCGATAGCCGGTTCCGAAAGCATCTCTTTCACCGTCCGTTCCGGGCGGCGGGGAATAAACGACACCACCCAGCTAATCAGCGCGATAAGCGACCGGAAAATGTATTTCACTGAAGGAGGAGCAAACTCGGCAAGGTGACGATATCCCCGGAACCCCAGTTTCAGAATGTCCAGCAAGCTTTCCAGCGGTTTGTCTTCCGGGAAGCTGTCCTGCCACAGCGCCCAGGTATCGGCGCGGGCGAACGTACACTGTACAAAATCGATATGCTGGCGGGGGGAGAGCGGCAGCAGTTGCAGACCTATCTCACTGCCAGACACCCGCACGACCTGCGTCGGGAACGCATACTCCTGCTGCCCGCGTTTGAGCAACAGCTGTACTTTTTGCCCCTCAAGCACCTGCGCCTGACCGTTAATTTTGACGCCCACGCCGCCATCGGAGAAGTCATGCAGCGTACAGGAGAACAGATGGCCGTCCTCACGCGCGATCGCCGCTGGCATCGATATTTCAACACGGTGGGAGCGGCGCACCTGCTTGCTCTCTACCGACACCGCCACGGCCCCGCCGAGAATAATCAGGTTATAGAAGACCCACAGCAGGCTGACCCACACCGTAAGAACCTCATTCTCCGGGCCGTAGAAGTGACGCCAGATACCAACCGCCACTCCCAGCAGATTCAGCAGCACCAGGTAGAGATAGGGCTTAGAGATAACCCAATCCACATACTCTTCTTTGACCAACCCGCCCTTCGCCGTAACGTTAAACTTGCCGATTTTTGGGTTGATCAGCGCCACCATGGTCGGCGGCGCGATATACCAGGCCAGCACGGTTTCGTAGATTTCACTCCAGAAGGAGTGACGGTATTTCCCCTGAATCCTCGAGTTGGTGAGGCTTGCGTGGATCATGTGCGGCAGTACGAACAACGCAATCATCAGCGCCGGCGCGTAGATGATGTACGCGTGCAGCAGCAGGAACGCCAGCGGCGCGGTCAGGAAGATCAGTCGCGGAATCCCGGATAAGAAATGCAGCATGGCATTCGCGTAGCAGAGCCGTTGCGGGAATTTTAACCCTTTACCAAACAGTGGGTTATCGGTACGAAAAATTTGCACCATCCCGCGCGCCCAGCGGATGCGCTGCCCGATGTGCGCCGACAGGCTTTCTGTCGCCAGCCCTGCCGCCTGCGGGATGCGCATATAGGCTGAGGTGTAGCCCAGACGATGCAGGCGTAATGACGTATGGGCGTCTTCAGTGACCGTCTCCACGGCGATCCCGCCAATCTGGTCCAACGGCGCGCGGCGGATAACCGCGCAGGAACCGCAGAAGAAGGTCGCATCCCACATGTCGTTCCCGTCCTGGACCAGACCGTAGAACAGCGTGCCTTCGTTCGGCGTTTTACGAAAACGCCCCAGGTTGCGCTCAAACGGGTCCGGCGAGAAGAAGTGGTGCGGCGTCTGCATCACCGCCAGCTTCTCGTCCTTAAGGAACCAGCCCATGGTCATTTGCAGGAAAGAGCGCGTCGGCACGTGGTCGCAGTCAAAGATGGCGACAAACTCGCCCTTCGCCATCTTCAGCGCGTTGTTGATGTTGCCCGCCTTCGCATGCTCGTGAGAGGTGCGGGCGATATATTCCACCCCGACGTCTTTAGCAAACTGCCGGAACTCTTCACGGCCGCCGTCATCGAGGATCCAGATGGTGAGTTTGTCCTTCGGCCAGTCGATGCCCAGCGAGGCGTAAATGGTGTTTTTCACCACGCTCAAATCTTCGTTATAGGTTGGGACGAAGATATCGACGGTCGGCCAGTCGGACATTTTCTCCGGCAGCGGCACCGGCTGACGGTTCAGCGGCCAGATAATCTGGAAATAACCGAGCACCAGCACAATCCAGGCGTAGGTTTCGGCAAACAGCAGAATCAGGCCAAAAGTAAGGCTCAGCGGATCGTTCCAGTCAAGGGTTGAGGTATAACGCCACCAGATATATCGGCACGAGACCGTCAGCGAGAGCACGATAAGCATCAACGACGGGAAACGTCCCGGGATACGGCGCACCATCAGCGCAACCCCCCAGAGCAGCAGCAGGAAAACGAACTGCGACAGCGGGTTAAACGGTTGAGTAATGCAGACCAGCGCCAGAATCAGCGAAAAGAACACCACGACGCCGAGAACAAGTTTGCGCAGCTTCGGGCTCAGATGCGCCAGCTCTTTTTTGTGGTCGAGATGGCCGGTTTTATGCGTGAACCTGTCCGGCAGCGTTTCCATCCACTGATGGTACCGGCCACGCAGGCCGTCCAACGCCACCAGGGCGCGCCAGTTTGTTTTTTGCTTCTCCACCGGCGGACGGGTCGCCACCAGCCACACACTCTGCAGCAGATAGCGAATCGGGTCGAAGGGACGCGGACGGTGGGGATTGATATGCGGATAATACGTCGCATGGTGGTCGCGAATACGCTGCCAGCGCGGGTTCTCAAGAGGAAGGAAGATCCACGCCAGCGCCGCCCACAGGCAGCCCAGCGCCGCACCGAGACGGGTCGCGCGGTGACGGCGATAATCCTGATAGCGCCAACGCAGGCTGGCTCCGGCCTCCGGGGCCAGCAGCAGGGCGCTAAGGCGAATCATGATGCCATCCCTTCGGACGAACGCGCCTGCGCGTAATTCAGCAGGCACCAGTTCGCCAGAGTGACCATTTCCTCTGCGGACAACGCATCACTGCGGTACTCGCCGACCGGCTGCTTCGCCGCCAGGCACTCCGCCATCGCCTCATCCCGATGAATCACCACCGGCAGAATCTGCGGCTGGCTTTCCAGCCAGACGCGACACAGGTCGTCCTGCACCTGGCTGCCGATGCGCAGGTCGTTTATCAGCACGTGTCCGTTCGCAGGCATCACCTGCTGATGCAGGCGGATATGGCAGTTCGCGTCAGGCTTGACCACCGTCAGCACGTGATGGCAGGCCTCAATCAGCGATTGCGTCCACGGCGAAAACCCGTGCGGAATATCGAGCAGGATCCATTGATAGTGGTTCAGATGCTGCAGGGTCGTCACTATCCCGGTGAGTTTATGCAGTACTGGCGCCATCGCATCAGAATGTAAATGCAAACGCTCGGCGGGCGTCAGTTGACCAAAGGGCAAAAAATCAATCTGTGAGGTATAGCGCATCCCGGCGCTGCGCCAGTCGCCGCCATCGATAAGCGCGCGCGCCCAGCCGCCGCGATGGCGTAAGGCATTATTAAAATAGAGACGCAGCAAATTATCCGGGCACGCGTCAACGATGATGACCGACTCGCCGAGCGTTTGTAACGCCCAGCCGAGCGCTGCGGCTACCGATGTCGCACCCACTCCCCCACGCAGTCCCTGTAGTCCAAGAATGGTCATTCAAGCTCCCTGCTGTTGTTCTGCGAATTCAGCCAGTAAGGGCCAGCGTTTTAACGCTGCGGCCAACTGCTCACGTTGGGAAATATCGGTGTAATCTATTTCAGGCAACGAAAATGCCCGGCTTAACGCCAAAAAATCATTCTGGAAGGTATAGCCCAGCGCGGAATCTGACGATGTCCGGGGTTCATTCTCAGACATTTTAATTACCCTTCATCGGATATATTTAGAAAACGCATCATGGAGACGTGTTTCGCGGACAAAAAAAGTATAACCCTGCTTTTCCGCTACACTGTCTTCAACACATAGATTAGTTTACATGCTAAATCTGTTAATCTTTAATTTCAATGTTAGGTTTAATTTGACACTTTTGCTAGTAAACTGACCGATAGTCAAATTAGCGCACGAGGGACACAGTGAACCCTGTATTCTCAATTGGAATCCAGTCCTTATGGGACGAGGTGAGCCATATGCCCACGGGCGGCGTATGGTGGATGAACGTTGAACGGCGGGAAGATGCGGAGAGTCTATTAAACCAGACGATCGCCGCACAGCCCGCCGATGCTAAAGTCGCGGCGATCGTCATGGGAGAAAAACCAAACAAAATCATAAAACTACACGAATCCCGCGGCCCTGAAAAAATACGCCTCTTCAGCATGCCAAAAAGCGAAGATGGTCTATACTCGCTGTATCGCGATTTGCTCTGTTCTATTGATCCGAGTAATTATTTATTTATCCTGATGTGTGCCGACAACGCCTGGAAAAATATTCCAGGGGATCGTTTGCGCAGATGGCTGAATAACGCCAGCCACTGGACAAATTACTATCACTGTTCGCTTCTTATCCTCACCCCGGGAAACAATACAGATGCCCAACTGTCGCTGTTACTCGGCGAACACCGCTCGCTCTCAGGTTTAGCGAGTTTGCGCTACCTGGGTGATAATCATCTTTTTGATATCGCCTTCTGGGGCAATGAAAAAGGCCTTAGCGCCCGTCAACAGCTGCAGGTTAACTATACCGACGGCGTCTGGCAGTTGGCTGAAAAAGAAGAAACCGATATTCAGCCGCGCAGCGATGAAAAAGTCGTGCTGAGCAATAAAAACGTGCTGGAGGGCGCGCCTGCGCTCTCTGAATATTGGTCGTTGTACGACAGCAACGACGCGGTCTTTAAGGCTTCGCGCACCGCACAAGCCGCGACGGTGATTTTCGCCGTGGAGCAAACCAGCCAGATTGAACAGTTGGCTCGCTATATTCACACCCTGCGCCGTCAGCGTGGTACTGCGCTGAAGATTGTGGTACGCGAAATGGCGGCCAGCCTGCGCGCGACTGAC
The DNA here is from genome assembly GCF_019237635.1 of Pluralibacter sp. Lineage (GTDB taxonomy): Bacteria > Pseudomonadota > Gammaproteobacteria > Enterobacterales > Enterobacteriaceae > Enterobacter_B. Next base: position 10,502 of record NZ_JAFAGS010000175.1, on the reverse strand, counting down.
GAGCGCCTGCTGCTCGGCTGCGGCGCAAACCTGGTGGTGCCCTGGAACGCCCCGCTCTCCCGCTGCCTGACGCTGGTGGAAAGCGTGCAAAAGCAGCAGTTCCACCGCCACGTACCCGATGAGGTCAACACCCTTCTGGCGCTGACCCAGCCGCTCAAGCTTCGCGGCTACCAGAAATGGGATGTGTTCTGCGCCGCCGTGCACGATATTATGAGCAATCCTCTGTTGCCCGCTGACAACAAAGGGGTGATGGTCGCGCTGCGTCCGGTACCCGGGCTGCGGGTTGAGCAGGCGCTGACGCTGTGTCGCCCCAATCGCTCCGGCGATATTATGACGATCGGCAACAACCGGCTGGTGCTGTTTTTGACCTTCTGTCGCGTCAATGACCTTGATACCGCGCTCAACCATATTTTCCCGTTGCCGACCGGCGATATATTCTCCAATCGAATGGTTTGGTTCGAAGATAAACAGATTACGGCGGAAATCGTCGAAATGCAGGCCGTCACGCCTGACCGTTGGACCGCGCCGCTGCCGTTCACCCTCGGCAGAAGCGAGGTCATGAACGCGACCCATGACGGTCGAAGCTGGCGCCGGGTCCCCGAGCCGCATCGTCTTGTTGATACGAAAGGAGGGGCGAAAGCATGATGTCGATAAGCGATATTATTCAGTTGGTTGTGCTGTGCGCCCTGATCTTTTTTCCATTGGGCTTTATGGCGCGCCACTACAGGCGCCGTATTAAGACCACGATCAGACTGATGTTTTTCAAGCCCCGTTATACCAGGCCGGTGGGTACCCTGCGTCGGCCAGCTATCGTCAAGGCAAAGCAAAAAGATGACTAACCCTTCTAAAACCACTGCCCTGCCGCTGTCGGGCTGGCAATACTGGCGCGGCCTTTCCGGATGGAACTTCTACTTTCTGGTGAAGTTCGGCCTGCTGTGGGCGGGATACCTGAATTTCCACGCCATGCTGAACCTGGTCTTTATGGCGTTCCTGCTGCTGCCGTTGCCGAACCGCAAAATCCATCTGTGGCGTCACTGGATTGCCATTCCCATTGGTTTTGCGCTGTTCTGGCACGATACCTGGCTACCTGGCCCGGACAGCATTATGAGCCAGGGTTCGCAGCTGGCGGGCTTCAGTTTTGATTACGTGATGGACCTTGTCACCCGTTTCATCAACTGGCAGATGCTCGGCGCTTTCTTTGTGCTGCTGGTCGCGTGGCTGTTCCTGTCGCAGTGGATTCGGGTGACGGTATTCGTGGTCGGCGTGATGGTCTGGTTGAACGCCATCATGCTGGTCGGCCCCGACTTCTCTCTCATTCCCGGCGGGCAGGCCACTGACACCGTGACCACCAGTGACGCTGCGAGCGCGGATGCAAAATCGGTGGCTGGCGATATGACGGCGCAGACCGCGCCTCCGACCTCGGCCAACCTTAGCGCCTGGCTTTCCAGTTTCTATGCCGCCGAAGACCAACGAAAGACCACCTTCCCGAGCGCGTTGCCTGAAGATGCCCAGCCGTTCGAGCTGCTGGTGATCAACATCTGTTCGCTGTCATGGGACGACCTTGAAACGTCAGATTTGATGCAACATCCGCTGTTCCAACACTTTGATATCGTCTTTAAAAATTTCAACTCGGCAACCTCGTACAGCGGCCCGGCAGCCATCCGTCTGCTGCGCGCGAGCTGCGGCCAGACGTCGCACACCAACCTCTACTCGCCAGCCGGAAAAGATTGTTACCTGTTCGACAATTTAGCGAACCTGGGCTTTAAGTCCCAACTGATGCTCGGCCACAACGGGCAGTTCGGCGATTTTCTCAAAGAGCTGCGCAACTACGGCGATATGCAAAGCCCGCTGATGGAACAGAAGGGTATTCCGGTCACTCTGCTCGGCTTCGACGGGTCGCCGGTGTATGACGATCTGGCGATGCTGAACCGCTGGCTGGGCAACGAGAATAAAGAACAGGGCGCCCGTACCGCCACGTTCTACAATACGTTGCCGCTGCATGACGGCAACCATTTTCCGGGGCAGAGCAAGACTGCAGATTATAAAGCGCGGGCGCAAAAGCTGTTCGACGAACTGGATCAGTTCTTCACCGGACTGGAAAAATCGGGACGCAAGGTGATGGTCGTTATCGTACCGGAACACGGCGGCGCGATTCACGGCGATAAGATGCAGGTGTCTGGCCTGCGCGATATCCCGAGCCCGTCGATTACCCACGTACCTGCTGCGATTAAGTTCTTCGGTATGAAGACGCCGCATCAGGGCGCGGCTATCGAAATCACTCAACCGAGCAGCTATCTCGCCATTTCTGAACTGGTCGCCCGCGCGGTCGACGGCAAGATGTTTACCGAAGACAGCGTCAACTGGCAGCAGTACACCAGCGACCTGCCGAAAACGGTTGCAGTATCAGAGAACTCCAATGCGATAGTCATTCAGTACCAGGGTAAACCGTATGTCCGGCTGAACGGCGGCGAATGGGTGCCCTATCCGCAGTAATACTGCCACCACAGACCCGCTCCGGCGGGTCTGTTCTTTCCGCTAGCAGATCTCCTGTAAAAGCTCCGGATGTTTGTCTAAAACACGCAACAGCTTAACCGTAGAAAGGTGGGGTTGCGCTTTCCCGGTTTCATAGCGTGAGAAGGCATTGACGCCGCCGCCAAAAATGACGCTCGCTTCTTTCTGGGTCAGCGATAACTTCTTCCTGACTTTTTCAATAAATTCGGGTGCTACAGTTTGTGCAATAACCGTGGAGCGGAACGCGTTTACTTGCGCCATAAACGCCTCTGACGCCGCCTTATCAAGAACAGATTCACCGCACCTTGGGCAGTGAAGACCATCCACATTCCTGATAAGCGTCCGCTGTCCCTTATAGCTATAAGCAACATCCCGTACTTCAGAAAGCAGTTCAGCCTGACCGCAGGTGGGGCATTTCATCACTATTTCTCCTTAAACGAGACGATAAGAGCATCTTCTTCCACAGTGACCTTAAGGTAGATCTGTCCGCAGTGAAGGTAGGGTCGGTATACGTCCTGCCACAGACTATGGTCAGCGTACGTCGTCATACTTTTGTAGAAGTCTTTCTCACTGAGCGCTAAAACCACCTCGCACATCCCGGTGAAGTCGAAACCAAGCGCATCCGCGGCCAAAATGGCGCTATGTGTTGCTCTGATCTTGCCGCTATTCACCAGCGATTTGATTGCCCTTAGCCGGACATGAGGCGTTCGCTTTTCCATAAGCCCTCTCCAATTCTAACCTAAAAGGTTAATTGTGCAATCCAGTATCATCCTGAGGAGTCATACTGCATGGCAGAAGGCGAGGGAATATCAGCGCAACATTTCCGGATAACGCCTCGCAAAAAAGGGCGCTATGGATACGGGCAGGAGTAAAAAAACCGGAGCTGCATGAACTGAGCTCCGGTTTTGCTATCAGGAGAGCGGTTTCTCGCCGTTCTCATCCTGGTCTACGGCGAAACACGCCACCAGCTGGCCGCGGTAGTCTTTTAGCTGCGGCTGTAGCTGCGTGCAGGGACCGAAACGGCGGCGGCAGCGGGCGTTGAAGGCGCAGCCCGGCGGCGGGTTGAGCGGGCTTGGCAGCTCGCCGGTCAGCTTGATGCGCTCGCGGCGGTCGTCCGGGTGCAGACGCGGCGTTGCCGACAGCAGCGCCTGGGTGTAAGGATGACGCGGGTTATTGAAGATCTGATCCTTCGTCCCCTTCTCTACGCAGCGTCCCAGATACATCACCATCACCTCATCAGCAATGTGCTCTACCACCGACAGGTCGTGGGAGATGAAGACATACGACAGGCCCATGTCCTGCTGTAAATCCATCATCAGGTTCAGCACCTGCGCGCGTACGGAAACATCCAGCGCGGAAACAGGTTCATCGGCGATGACCACGTCCGGATCAAGCATCAGGCCGCGGGCAATCGCGATACGTTGGCGCTGGCCGCCGGAGAACATATGCGGATAGCGATCGTAATGCTCAGGTTTAAGACCGACTTTCGCCATCATTTCCAGCACTTTTTCCCGACGCTCGGCTTTGCTCAACGTGGTGTTGATTTGCAGCGGCTCTTCAAGGATCTGGCTCACTTTTTTGCGCGGGTTCAACGAACCGTAGGGGTTCTGGAACACAATCTGGATTTTCTGGCGCCGCAATTTCTGCGAGAGCGGATCATGCTTAAGCAGATCCTGCCCGTGATAATAAAGCTCGCCCCCGGTCGGGGTTTCAATCATCGTCAGCAGGCGTCCCAGCGTGGATTTCCCACAGCCGGACTCGCCCACCACCGCCAGCGTTTTACCCCGCTCGAGCGTAAAGGAAACGCCATCCAGCGCTTTCACCAGGCGCTCCGGGGAGAAAATCCCCTTTTTCACCGGGTAGTGTTTTTTCAGGTCGATAGCCTGCAGCAGCGGCTGCGACGAGGTGGCCTCGTGCGTACTCATAGGGTCGGCCTCCCGGCATCATCAAGGGGGTAATGGCATTTGGACTGACGGCCGCCATCGACGGCGTTCAGGCCCGGTTCTTCACTGCGGCATTTGTCCGTCGCATACGGACAGCGCGGGTTCAGCAGACAGCCGTTCGGGCGGTCATATTTACCCGGCACCACGCCCGGCAGCGAGGCCAGACGCGCTTTAGCCTTCGCAAACTCCGGCAGCGCGCGCAGCAGCGCCTGGGTGTAGGGGTGGCGCGGCGCGCGGAAGATATCCTTCGCATCGCCGGTCTCCACCACCTGACCTGCATACATCACGATGATTTTGTGCGCCGCTTCCGCCACCAGCGCCAGATCGTGGGTAATCAGCACCAGCGCCATATTTTCTTTCTGCTGAAGCTCCAGCAGCAGCTCAATGATCTGCGCCTGAATGGTCACGTCCAGCGCCGTCGTCGGTTCGTCCGCAATCAGCAGTTTCGGACGGCAGGCGATCGCCATGGCGATCATCACGCGCTGGCTCATCCCGCCGGAGAGCTGGTGCGGATACACGTCCAGACGCGACGCCGGGTCGGGAATACCCACCTGATTGAGCAGGTCAATCGCGCGCTGACGACGGGTTTTCCTGTTGCCGCCCTGATGTACCTTGATCGCTTCCATAATCTGGAAACCGACGGTATAGCAGGGGTTCAGGCTGGTCATCGGGTCCTGGAAAATCATCGCCACTTCCGCACCCACCAGTTGGCGACGCTCTTTTTCGGAGATGCGCTTCAGATCCCGGCCGTTGAATTCCAGTTTTTCCGCCATCACGCGGCCCGGATAGTCAATCAGCCCCATGATCGCCAGTGAGCTGACGGATTTACCGGAACCGGACTCACCGACAATACCCACGACTTCGCCCTGCTTTACGCTGTAGCTGATGCGGTCCACGGCGCGAAACGGCGTGCCTTCGTCGCCGAAGTGCACCGATAATTTATCTACATTTAATAACGCCATCTCGTGCCTCTTACTGCTTCAGTTTGGGATCCAGCGCGTCACGCAGACCGTCGCCCATCAGGTTAAATGCCAGCACCGTCAGCAGGATCGCCAGACCCGGGAAGGTCACGACCCACCAGGCGCTCTGCGCGAACTGCAACACGTCGGAGAGCATGGTGCCCCACTCCGGTGTCGGCGGCTGCGCACCCATGCCAAGGAAGCCAAGAGCGGCCATATCGAGAATGGCGTTAGAGAAACCCAGCGACGCCTGAACAATCAGCGGCGCCAGGCAGTTCGGGAAAATATTGACGAACATCTGGCGCATCGCGCCCGCACCCGCCACGCGAGACGCGGTGACGTAATCGCGGTTGACCTCCACCAGCACCGCCGCGCGCGTCAGACGCACATAGTGAGGGAGCGCCACGAAGGTCAGCGCAAGGGCGGCGTTACCGATCGACGGGCCGAAAATCGCCACCAGCACCAGCGCCAGCAGCAGGCTCGGCAGGGCCAGCATAATGTCGACGATACGCATGATGATGTTGTCAACCATGCCGCCGAAGTAGCCCGCCACCAGACCGAGGACAACCCCCAGCACCAGCGACAGCACCACCACCAGGCAGCCGACCAGCAGCGACAGGCGCGCGCCGTACATCAGGCGCGACAGGACATCGCGGCCCACATCGTCGGTTCCCAGCAGATGCGCCAGACTACCGCCCTGTTGCCAGAATGGCGGAACCAACAGGGAATCGCGGAACTGATCCGCTGGGTTATACGGCGCCAGCCAGTTAGCGAAGATGGCGATAAACATCACCACCACCACATACACCAGGCCGATAACCGCCCCTTTGTTACGTTTAAAGTAGTGCCAGAACTCCTGCAACGGGGTCATTGGCACCGGTGCAGCAACTTTAGTTTCAGTGACTTGTGACATGATGGCCCCTTACTTCTTATGACGAATACGCGGGTTCACCACGCCGTACAGCAGGTCGACCAGCAGGTTAACGAGAATAATCATCGTCGCGACCAGCAGCACCCCGCCCTGCACCACCGGATAATCGCGGCGTTGCAGCGCATCAATCAGCCAGCGCCCAAGACCCGGCCAGGAGAAGATGGTTTCGGTCAGAATCGCGCCTGCCAGCAGCGTGCCCACCTGCAAACCGATGACGGTCACGACAGGCAGCATCGCATTACGCAGCGCGTGGATGATGATGACGCGCATACGGGTCAGGCCTTTCGCGCGGGCAGTACGAATGTAATCTTCACCCAGCACTTCCAGCATCGCCGAACGGGTCATACGCACGATCACCGCCAGCGGAATCGTACCCAGCACCACGGCGGGCAGCACCATGTGCGCAACCGCATCGATAAAATCACCCGGCTGACCCCAAATGGCGGTATCAATCAGCATAAAACCGGTTAACGGCAGGGTATCGTCGAGGAACACCGAGTCGCTAATACGTCCGGACACCGGCGCAAGGTTGAGCTGCACTGACACCAGCATGATGAGCATCATGCCCCACCAGAAGATAGGCATGGAGTACCCCGTCAGGGCCAGACCTACCGCGGTATGATCAAAGACAGAGCCGCGTTTTACCGCGGCCAGCACGCCGACGGGAATACCCACCGCCACGGCGAACATCATGGCGCAGACGCCGAGCTCCAGCGTGGCTTTAAAACGCGGGACGAACTCTTCCCACACCGGCAGGCGGCTTTTAAGCGAAATCCCTAAGTCGCCATGAAGCACACCCCAGATATAGTGAAGGTACTGCTGCCACAGCGGCTTATCCAGACCTAAGGCGGCCAGGAGCTGCGCGTGGCGCTCAGGGGAAATACCACGCTCACCCGCCATGATCATCACCGGATCGCCGGGGATCATATGAACAAAGGCAAAGGTGAGTAGGGTGATACCGATAAAGGTCGGGATAACTAACCCCAAACGTCGGAGGATGAACTGCAACATAACACGTACTCTCTCTCATGACGCGCAGCCTGGATCAGCGCATCTGTATTGCTCACAATCTCATTCCTGTACCAGGAATAAAGAACTGCTGCCGGGTGGCGCTACGCTTACCCGGCCTACGATAAAGTAGGTCCGTGCAAGCAAAGCGCCGCCGGGCATGGGGCGCATAGCGCCCCTTACGTTTTTAATTATTCGACAGAGACGTTTTCGAAGTGGTGCTTGCCTAACGGGTCAACCACATAGCCTTTGACCTCTTTACGCACCGGCTCGTAGACGGTGGAGTGAGCGATGATCAGCGCCGGAGCCTGGTCATGCATCACCACCTGAGCCTGTTTGTACAGTTCAATACGCTTGTTGTGATCGTCAGTCGCACGCGCCGGCTGAATCTGATCTTCAAACGGCTTGTAGCACCAGCGAGAGTAGTTAGAACCGTCTTTCGCCGCAGCGCAGCTGAACAGGGTCGCGAAGAAGTTATCCGGATCCCCGTTATCGCCGGTCCAGCCCATCATCACACTCTGGTGCTCGCCCGCTTTCGCACGCTTGAGGTACTCGCCCCACTCGTAAGTCACGATATTGGCTTTCACACCCACTTTCGCCCAGTCGGCCTGAATCATCTCAGCCATACGGCGAGCGTTCGGGTTGTAAGGACGCTGTACCGGCATCGCCCACAGGTCGATGGTAAAGCCATCGGCATGGCCCGCTTCTTTCAGCAGCGCTTTGGCTTTTTCCGGATCGTAGGTGTAGTCCTTAACATCGTCGTTATAACCCCACATGGTTGGCGGGATCAGGTTTTTCGCGGCCACGCCAGCGCCCTGATAAACGGCTTTGATAATCGCTTCTTTGTTCACCGCGTAAGTCAGCGCCTGGCGAACTTTGACGTCATCCAGCGGCTTTTTCTCGGTGTTGAAAGAGAGATAACCGACGTTCAGACCTGCCTGAGACATCAGGTTGATGTTTTTATCTTCCTTCATACGCGCAATGTCAGCCGGGTTCGGGTACGGCATGACCTGGCATTCGTTTTTCTGCAGCTTGGCATAGCGTACAGACGCATCCGGCGTAATAGAGAACACCAGACGGTCGATCTGCGGCTTGGTGCCCCAGTAGCCCGGGAACGCTTTGTACAGAATGCGGGAATCTTTCTGGTACTGCATCAGCTGGAACGGACCGGTACCGATTGGGTTCAGGTCAACTTTCTCCGGCGTACCGGCTTTCAGCATGTTGTCAGCATATTCTTTGGACAGAATGGACGCGAAGTCCATCGCCAGATCCGCGAGGAACGGAGACTCCGGACGCGTCAGCACGAACTGAACGGTGTTGTCGTCTACTTTTTTCACTTCGCTGATCAGATCCGGCAGGCCCATGCCCTCAAAGTATTCATAGCTGCCGCCAGACACTTTGTGGTACGGGTTTTTGTCGTTTTTCTGACGATCGAAGGAGAACACGATGTCGTCCGCGTTCATGTCGCGAGTCGGTTTGAAATCTTTATTGTCCTGCCACTTCACGCCCTTGCGCAGGTGGAAGGTATAGGTTTTACCGTCCGGGCTAACGTCCCACTTCTCAGCCAGGCCAGGGACGATTTCAGTGGTGCCGGTTTTAAATTCAACCAGACGGTTGTAGATTGGCACCGAGCTGGCGTCGTAGGTAGTACCAGAGGTAAAGAGCTGTGGGTTAAAGCCTTCCGGCGAGCCTTCAGAACAGTAAACCAGGGTTTTTGCCTGTACGCTTGCAGCGACAGTCATAGCCACCAGGCTAAGACCAAGCTTCAGCATCCCTGACTTTTTCAAGGAAATACTCATTATTCTGCTCCAAATGTGATGTTTGTATGTTGTGTTTTGCCGCCAGCCTTTATTTATTTTTTACCCGGTCTGGTCGGTAGCGCCCGAAGGCAATGTGGGGGCAGGATATTCCTTTCACTGAAGTGACTGAGTTGCAGTGCGGATTCATCCTGAATTGCCCCTCACGCACTACAATCTGTCAACAGAATGTGCAAACGTCAATACAGGTAACCGTGATTTCCATCAACGGTGAGAATTGGTAAACAAAGATTAAAAAAACTTCAGGCCGCTATTTTCAGCAGGGAAAATTGTGCTACGCACTTAACAGCAGCACAATCATCTCAATACCTTGGCTCAACCAGTGATTAACAATTGTGCTAAATGACAAAAATTTCTTACGAAATGGTGAGAATCTGAGCGGTTAATAGCGTGAACGTTAAAACGCTCAGGGGAAAATGCTGAGCTTATCTGTAAGCAACGCAAAAAAAGGGCTAACCAAATATAAAAAAATACAATGGAATATGTCACAAAACGGTTAACTGATGGTGGGAAGTCGGGCGACGAGGGATTTTTGTCAGTGATAGAGGATTACTCGCCACTGCGTGGCTCGCCCTACGGGCCGTTGCTGACGCAACGTTCTCTCGCGATGCTCGAGTCGAACCTCTTACCCCCGGAGGTTCTCATCCTCGTCAGGCCCTGAATGCAAAAAACCCGCTCAGTTGAGCGGGTTTTTCTAATTTGGTCGGTGATAGAGGATTCGAACCTCCGACCCCTTCGTCCCGAACGAAGTGCGCTACCAGGCTGCGCCAATCACCGAATGCGGGGCGCATCTTACTGCTGAGACACTGCCCCGTCAATCCCTTTTCTCAAAAAGGGATTTGAATGGCGAGAAACTCGCCGTTCGCCCTACTTTTTCTGCTCCGGCACATGGCACCAGTTGTTGTTCTCGTTGATACCGCCGTCAGGAGAGGTGTACCCCAGGCAGCCCATAATCGTATCGTAGAGTTCAACGTGGCGTTTCGGCTGCTTCATCGCCGCCTGCTGCTTAAGCCAGGCAAAAGACTGCGCGTGCGCCGGGTCCTGCAGATATTTATCCGACATCCATACCAGCATCGGCACGCGGAACTGTTCCGGCGGCGCCATGTTGCGCGGCGTACCGTGCAGGTGCTGACGTTCGTTGATAGACTCGCCGTGATCGGACGCGTAGAAGACGATAGCTTTCTTGTCCCGCACCAGATCCAGCACATTAGAGATAAAGTCATCGATATAGGTGATGGAGTTATCAAAGGAGTTGATCATCTCCGCCTTTGTGCATTTATCATCCACCCCGGTACACTCCGGCTTCCACTGAGCAAAGCGGCGCGGATAGCGC
>NZ_JAFAGS010000088.1 GCF_019237635.1 Pluralibacter sp. | reverse complement strand
GATTCATTACGCTTCATGTTCCGCCCGAGCGATTGCGGCAAATAACCCACTTCCAGCGCGGCTTTTTCGACTTTATTGCGTGTCGCCTGGGATACTTTGTCGGGGTTCATTAACGCTCGGGATACGGTTGCCGTAGAGACATTCGCCTTTAAGGCAACATCCTTCATGGTTGCCGCAACAACTTCATTTTTGGGCTTCACCTGGGTTCTCCTCGCAGACGGGAACAGAGACTTCCACTGTCTCTGATATCAGTCTCTTTTTTTATCAGATAGTCAGCCAGGAGAGTTACAGAATTTTCATGAAAATTGTGATGGACGTTGAATTTTTCGATCCACTTCGCAGTGTGACGCGTTAACCCTCGATCGGGTCGACATCCAGGACCCATTTTACCTTGCGCGACGCGGGCAGCGTATTGACCAGCGCCATGGCTCCGCTTAGCACGTGTTGCAGCCGCAGACGAGACGGGTGCTGTAGCACAATCTGCCAGCGCCAGCGGCCGCCGCGTTTTGGCGCCAGCGCCGGAACCGGACCCAACAACCACAGTTTCTCATCGGCCAGCGGGCTGGCCTGCAAGAGATTGCGCAGCTGCTGAAGGAACAGCGGCGCCTGCTGATTATCGTGATCTTCCGCGCGGATCAGCACGTGGCTGGTCCACGGCGGCAGCTGTAGCGTCTGGCGTTCGGCCAGCGCCTGTTGGGCAAAGGCATCGTAGCCGCTGTACAGCAGCGTTTGCAGCAGCGGGTGCTCCGGATGGTGCGTTTGCAGCACCACTTCGCCCTGTTTGCCAGCGCGCCCGGCGCGCCCGGAGACCTGGGTGTAGAGCTGAGCGAAGCGCTCCGCCGAGCGGAAGTCGGCTGAGAACAGCGCGCCGTCGACATCCAGCAACGCCACCAGCGTGACGTCAGGAAAATGGTGGCCCTTCGCCAGCATCTGGGTGCCGATAAGAATGCGCGCGCCGCCGCGGTGGACGTCGGCAAGATATTGCTCCAGGGCGCCCTTACGGCTGGTGGTGTCGCGATCGATACGGGAAATCGGCGTCTGCGGGAACAGCGGTCTCAGCGCCTCTTCAAGCTGCTCAGTGCCCAACCCGACCGGAACCAGATGCGTGGAGCCGCAGGAGGAGCACTGACGCGGCACCGGCCGCTGGCTGTCGCAGTGGTGGCAGCGCAGGTGGCGCTGCGCCTGGTGCAGCGTGTAGTAGTGGTCGCAGCGCGGGCATTCGGCGATCCAGCCGCAGTCGTGGCACAGCAGCGCCGGGGCGAAACCGCGGCGGTTCAGAAACAAAATGACCTGGTTATCCGCCTGTAGATGCTGGCGCATCCGGTTAAGCAATGCCGGAGATAACCCCGCCTGCAACTGCTGGCCTTTCAGATCCAGCACGTGCTGCACGGCCGGGCGGGCGTTACCCGCGCGTTTGGTCAGCTTCAGCTTGCGGTATTTACCCTGACGGACGTTGTGCAGGGTTTCCAGCGCGGGCGTCGCCGAGCCGAGAATCACCGGGATTTGCTCGCTATGCGCGCGCCAGACGGCAAGATCGCGGGCGTGGTAGCGCCAGCCTTCCTGCTGCTTGTAGGAGCTGTCATGCTCTTCATCGATGACGATAACGCCGAGGTTGTTAAACGGCGTAAACAGGGCCGAGCGGGTGCCGATGACGATCGCCGCCTCACCGTTTTTGGCTTTCAGCCAGGCCGACAGGCGTTCGCTGTCGTTGAGGGCGGAGTGCAGCACCTCGACCGGCGCATTAAAACGCTCGCGAAAGCGGGCGATGGTCTGCGGCGTCAGACCGATTTCCGGCACCATGACCAGCGCCTGCTTGCCCTGAGCCAGCACGTTTTCCAGCACGCTGAGATAGACTTCCGTTTTTCCCGAGCCGGTCACGCCGTCCAGCAGCCAGGCGGAAAAGCAGTCGGCATGGCTGTGGATAGCGCCGACTGCGGTGGCCTGTTCGGTATTCAGCCGCAGTCGTTCACCGGCAAGCGTAAACCCGTCGCGCCAGTCGGTTACCGCCGGGGCGACGCTTGCCATGTCGCAGTAGCCTTTTTTCCGCAACCCCTGCAGGGCGACCTCGTTAAACTCAAGCTCCGCGACCTGATGGCGCCAGATATGGCCCTGGCGCAGCGCTGCCAGCGCCTGCTGCTGTTTATGGGAACGCTTCAGGCTGTTGATCTCCACCGCCTGACCTTGTTCGGTCGCGAACCAGTACCACAGCGGCGCGGCGCTGGCGGGTTTCCCCTGCCGCAGCAGAACCGGCAGCGCATGGAACAGCACATCGCCAATCGGGTGATGGTAATATTCCGCCGCCCACAGCAGCATCCGCCATACCGTCGGGGTATAGACCGGTTCGTCGTCCAGCACCTCGATGACCGGCTTGAGATCGCTGAGCGGCAGCTCGCTCTTGTCGCCGCTCGCCACGACGATCCCGACCCGCTCCTGCTGTTTGCCGAACGGCACTCGCACCCGGCACCCGGCCTTGACGCTGACGCCTTCAGGCAGCAGGTAATCAAAGGTACGGGCAAGCGGAACGGGCAGGGCTACATGGGCTACGGGCATCGGCGCTTCCTGGCGTGAAAAACGGACTTGAAATTCGGTGAGACAGTATACACATTGTGATGATCGGTGGCGGATCAGTTTGCATATGATGGTTAAATTCTGTATGATTCGCCGCCTTTGATGCGCTATCTGCGCGGCAAAAAATCCTAATATCAACTTCGCGTGGTGTCTGGCGTTAGGGCTGGAAGAGCGACGCGGCCTTAAACTGAGGTTTCCCATGAAAAAAGGTATTCACCCGAATTATGTAGAAATTACTGCAACCTGTTCTTGCGGTAATGTCATCAAAACCCACTCTACCGTGGGTCACGACCTGAACCTGGACGTGTGCGGCAAATGCCACCCGTTCTTCACTGGTAAGCAGCGTGTTGTTGATACCGGTGGTCGTGTTGAGCGTTTCAACAAACGCTTCAGCATCCCGGGCAGCAAGTAAGTTACCCGAAAAAAAGGCGCCGCAAGGCGCCTTTTTTGCATCTGTGGATCAGTATTCCCACGTTTCCGGATCGATCCCCAGCTCGCGCATGATCGCTTTGGCTTCTTCAGGGATTTCATCGCTGCGCTCTTTACGCAGATCGTCATCGTTCGGTAACGGTTGGCCGGTAAACGCATGCAGGAACGCTTCGCACAGCAGCTCGCTATTGGTCGCATGACGCAGGTTATTCACCTGACGACGGGTGCGTTCATCAGTGAGGATCTTCAACACCTTCAGAGGAATGGAAACTGTAATTTTCTTTACTTGTTCACTCTTCTTACCGTGCTCAGCGTATGGGCTGATATATTCGCCGCTCCATTCAGCCATGAGATACCTTAATCCTCTTCGTCATTAATAAAAGGTCAGAACCTGGGGGTTCAGACATAAACACGCGTAGTTTACCGTAGAGGCGTGACCCTGACACGGGGAAAGCGTCTGCAGATGTGCGCTAATGCAGATAATTTTAACGGCTATTGGTCGATTGCTCAATCTATACGCAAAGAAGTTTAGATGTCCAGATGTATTGACGTCTATTGTATCAGTGGTTACTCTGTGGCCTGACTCTTTATCGACCACGCCAGGAACGATTCACTTATGACGCGTAAACAGGCCACCATCGCAGTGCGTAGCGGGTTAAATGATGACGAACAGTATGGCTGCGTTGTCCCCCCCATTCACCTTTCCAGCACCTATAATTTCACCGGTTTTAACGAACCTCGCGCCCATGACTATTCACGCCGCGGCAACCCAACGCGCGATGTGGTGCAGCGCGCGCTGGCGGAACTGGAAGGGGGCGCGGGCGCGGTATTGACCAATACCGGTATGTCGGCCATTCATCTGGTGACCACCGTTTTCCTGAAGCCAGGCGACCTGCTGGTCGCGCCGCACGACTGTTACGGCGGCAGTTATCGCCTGTTTGATAGCCTGGCCAAACGCGGCTGCTATCGCGTGCTGTTCGTCGATCAGGGCGATGAGCAGGCGCTGCGCGCGGCGCTGGCGGAGAAACCGAAGCTGGTTTTAGTCGAAAGCCCAAGTAATCCATTGTTGCGCGTCGTCGATATTGCGAAAATCTGTAACCTGGCGCGCGACGCAGGGGCGGTGAGCGTGGTCGACAATACGTTCCTGAGCCCGGCGCTGCAAAATCCGCTGACGCTGGGGGCCGATTTGGTGCTGCACTCTTGCACCAAATACCTGAACGGCCACTCCGATGTGGTCGCAGGCGTGGTAATCGCCAAATCCGCGGAAACTGTCACTGAACTGGCGTGGTGGGCGAATAATATCGGCGTCACCGGCAGCGCGTTCGACAGCTACCTGCTGCTGCGCGGCCTGCGTACGCTGTCGCCGCGCATGGAAGTGGCGCAACGCAACGCGCAGGCCATTGTTGACTTCCTCAGGCAGCAGCCGCTGGTGAAAAAGCTGTATCACCCGTCGCTGCCGGATAACCAGGGGCATGAGATTGCCGCCCGTCAGCAAAAAGGGTTCGGCGCGATGCTCAGTTTTGAGCTGGATGGCGACGAGCAAACGCTTCGCCGCTTCTTAAGCGGTCTGTCGCTGTTTACACTGGCAGAGTCGCTGGGCGGGGTGGAGAGCCTTATCTCCCACGCCGCCACCATGACCCATGCGGGCATGGCGCCGGAAGCCCGCGCGGCGGCCGGCATTTCTGAGACGCTGTTACGTATTTCAACCGGTATTGAAGATTGTGAAGATTTAATTGCCGACCTGGAAAATGGGTTCCGGGCAGCAAAAGAGGGGTAACCATGAGTGTGATAGCGCAGGCAGGGGCGAAGGGTCGTCAACTGCATAAGTTTGGTGGCAGTAGTCTGGCGGATGTGAAATGTTACCTGCGTGTGGCAGGTATTATGGCTGAGCACTCGCAGCCCGACGATATGATGGTCGTTTCCGCCGCAGGCAGCACCACCAACCAGTTGATCAACTGGCTGAAGCTCAGCCAGACCGATCGTCTCTCTGCGCATCAGGTACAACAAGCGCTGCGCCGCTATCAGGTCGAGCTGATGACCGGCCTGCTGCCGGCGGATGTCGCCGACAGCATGGTGGCTCAGTTTATCCACGATCTCGAACGTCTGGCGGTGCTGCTTGACAGCGGCATTACCGACGCGGTGTATTCCGAAGTCGTCGGACACGGCGAAGTGTGGTCTGCCCGCCTGATGGCTGCCGTGCTGGAGCAGCAGGGGCTGGCGGCCGCCTGGCTGGATGCCCGCGAGTTTCTGCGTGCGGAACGCGCCGCGCAGCCGCAGGTGGATGAAGGGCTCTCTTACCCGCTTTTGCAGCAGCTGCTGGCGCAGCACCCGCACAAACGTCTGGTGGTGACCGGGTTTATCAGCCGTAACAACGCCGGTGAAACCGTTCTGCTGGGCCGTAACGGCTCTGACTACTCCGCCACCCAGATTGGCGCGCTGGCGGGGGTGTCCCGCGTGACCATCTGGAGCGACGTCGCCGGGGTTTACAGCGCGGACCCGCGCAAAGTGAAGGATGCCTGCCTGCTGCCGCTGCTGCGTCTCGACGAAGCCAGCGAGCTGGCGCGTCTGGCGGCGCCGGTGCTGCACGCCCGTACGCTACAGCCGGTCTCCGGCAGCGATATCGACCTGCAGCTGCGCTGTAGCTATACGCCGGATCAGGGCTCTACCCGCATTGAGCGCGTGCTGGCCTCCGGCACCGGGGCGCGTATCGTCACCAGCCACGACGATATCTGCCTGATTGAATTCCTGGTGCCGACGGGTCATGACTTCAAGCTGGCGCACAAAGAGGTCGAGCTGATTCTCAAGCGCGCCCAGGTGCGCCCGCTGGCGGTCGGCGTGCATACCGACCGCCATCTGCTGCAGTTTTGCTATACCGCCGAGGTGGCCGACAGCGCGCTGAAGCTGCTGGGTGACGCCGGGCTTCCGGGGGAGCTGCGTTTGCGTCAGGGGCTGGCGCTGGTGGCGATGGTCGGGGCGGGCGTGACCCGCAACCCGCTGCACTGTCATCGCTTCTGGCAACAGTTGAAAGGCCAGCCGGTGGAGTTTACCTGGCAGTCGGAAGAGGGGATAAGCCTGGTCGCCGTGCTGCGCACCGGGCCGACGGAGAGCCTGATCCAGGGGCTGCACCAGTCGCTGTTCCGCGCTGAGAAGCGCATCGGCCTGATGCTGTTCGGCAAGGGCAATATCGGTTCCCGCTGGCTGGAGCTGTTCGCCCGCGAGCAGATCACGCTCTCTGCCCGTACCGGCTTTGAGTTTGTACTGGCCGGGGTGGTCGACAGCCGCCGCAGCCTGCTGAACTACGAGGGGCTCGACGCCAGCCGGGCGCTGGCTTTCTTCGACGATGAAGCCGTTGAGCAGGATGAAGAGTCGTTGTTCCTGTGGATGCGCGCGCATCCGTATGACGATCTGGTGGTGCTGGACGTGACCGCCAGCCCGCAACTGGCCGATCAGTACCTCGATTTCGCCAGCCACGGTTTCCACGTGATCAGCGCCAACAAGCTGGCGGGCGCCAGCAACAGCGATAAGTATCGCCGTATCCACGATGCGTTTGAGAAAACCGGCCGTCACTGGCTGTATAACGCCACTGTCGGCGCCGGGTTGCCGGTCAACTTCACGGTGCGCGACCTGCGTGACAGCGGCGATACGATCCTCGCCATCAGCGGGATTTTCTCCGGCACCCTGTCGTGGCTGTTCCTGCAGTTTGACGGCACCGTCCCCTTCACCGATCTGGTGGATCAGGCGTGGCAGCAGGGGCTGACGGAGCCGGACCCGCGCGTTGACCTTTCCGGCAAAGACGTGATGCGCAAGCTGGTGATCCTCGCCCGTGAAGCGGGTTACGACATCGAACCGGACCAGGTGCGCGTGGAGTCGCTGGTGCCGTCGCACTGCGAAGAGGGGTCGATTGATCACTTCTTTGAAAACGGCGATGAGCTGAACGAGCAGATGGTGCAGCGCCTTGAAGCCGCCCGTGAAATGGGCCTGGTGCTGCGCTACGTGGCGCGGTTTGACGCCAATGGCAAAGCGCGCGTCGGCGTTGAAGCGGTGCGTCCGGAACACCCGCTCGCCGCGCTGCTGCCATGCGACAACGTGTTCGCTATCGAGAGCCGCTGGTACCGCGATAACCCGCTGGTGATCCGCGGGCCGGGCGCCGGTCGCGACGTTACCGCCGGGGCGATTCAGTCCGACATCAACCGCCTGGCGCAACTGCTGTAATGCGGTTCTCCCCCATCCCGGCGGATGGGGAGAATATCCCGCTGGCGCGTCCGCGATAACTTTTATGCATAGTCGCTAATAAATCGGCATTTTTTACATAAACATCATGCTGATAGTGTGTTCCTGTCGAGGGTAAACAGGCAGGAGCAGCGATGAAACACACCATAGGCATACTGGGCGGCATGGGGCCTGCGGCAACGGCCGACATGCTGGAGAAATTTGTCGCATTGCGCCGCGCCAGCTGCGATCAGCAGCACATCCCGCTGATTGTCAGCTCCATTCCCGATATTCCCGATCGTACGGCCTGCTTATTGTCCGGCGGCCCCTCACCCTACCACTATCTTGAGCAGTACCTGCATATGCTGGAAGCCGCGGGAGCGGAGTGCATTGTCATCCCCTGCAACACGGCCCATTACTGGTTTGACGATTTGCAGGCGGTTGCGAAGGTGGAGATGATCAGCATCCTCGACGCCACGCTGAACGCCATTCCCGCGTCGGTCTCGTGCGTCGGGCTGCTGGCGACCGATGCGACGCTGGCGGCCCGGCTCTACCAGGATAAAGCCGCAGCGCGGGGCATCACGCTGATTCAGCCTGAGCGCGAAGGCCAGGCGCAGGTGATGCAGGCCATCTACGCGCTGAAACGCGGCGATAAAGCGGCGGCCGAAGCGCTGCTGCTGCCGCAGATACGCCAACTGACCGCCCACGGCGCGCAGGCGATCATTATGGGCTGTACCGAAATTCCGCTGATTGTCGCCGGGCATGAAGCTGAATTCAGCTGTCGGTTTGTCGACTCCACCGCCTCGCTGGTGCGTGCGGCGATCCGCTGGTACGAAGCCTGGCCGGATACCCGCGCGATGCCCGTATCATCTCAGCCAGCGCTTGTCTGAACCGGGTCAGGTCGCGGCGTGCTGTTGACGCAAATCGCGCCAGAAAACCTCGGCGACCTGGCTCATTCGGGTATTCATACGGTAAGCATACGCTTCAATCGGGATAATCAGTTCATCGGCGTTTAATACCACCAGCTGTCCACGGCGGATTTCCTCTTCAATGGCATATTCCGGCAGCCAGGCGACGCCGCAGCCGTCCAGTGTAATGCGCTTTAGCAGTTCGCTCATGGATGAGACAAAAAAGGTGCTGAAGCTCAGTTGCGGGTGGCGGGTGAGCGTGCGGTTGATAAGCCTGCCCATGTAAGAGTTACGGCTGTAGTTGAGCAGGGGAAAATGCGGCTGATCCAGGGTGTAGCGCGCTTTTCCCTGCGCGTCGCTGGCGCATACCGGAAAAAGACGCGATTCAAACAGGCGGATATGGTCGAACGGCGGTTGCAGCAGGTTCTCGTCGTAGTAGGAAAAGATAAAGTCGCTCTGCCCTTCGCGCAGCATATCCACGGCCTGATCCACATCGATAGCTTCGACGGCGTAGGTGAAATGCGTCGGCATCTGTTTAACGATGGACGGAAGCAGGCCGAGCGACAGCGAATGCGCCGCCGCCAGCTTGATTTTACGCAGCGCGAAATCGCTGCCGCCGCGCAATTCGGTCAGGTTGCTTTCCAGCTGCTGCAGCAAATGGCGAACCTGGGAGTGAAAGATTTTTCCCTGCTCGGTGAACTGTAGCGGAGAGACCTGGCGGTTGAATAATTCCACCCCTACCGCGTGCTCAAGCGAACGAATGCGCCGACTGAAAGCGGGCTGCGAGACGTTACGGAGAATGGCCGCCTGGGAGAAATTTCGGCATTTTTCCAGGGTCAGAAAATCATAAAGCCATTTTGTTTCAATGTTATGCAAGCCCACTCCACTTACGTCCATAAGGGTCTACTCTGTCAGCCGTCCATGTGGACATTTTACGACCATTCGGACGGCTGACAATCCTTCAGGCAGATTCAAAGGTGCCTTTGACGCAGGCTTTCCCGTCCGCAACCATACATTTTCCGCGGGCGAAAACCTGTTCAATACGGAGTTCCGGCGTCAGAACCAGCAGGTCAGCGTCGTGACCCGGCGCAATTTCGCCTTTCGTCGTCAGGCCAAGAAACGCCGCCACGCTGGTGGTGAGCGGACGCAGCGCATCCGTCAGGCTAAAGCCATGGCGCTGTACCAGGGTTTGCAGCGTTTCCAGCAGGCTGGTAAAACCCGCCACGCCGATACCGGTCAGATTACCTGCGGCATCAAACAGCGGCTGGCTGCCGTTGCCGTCGGAGCTGAGCGTGACCTGGGCCAGCGGCACACCAGCGCCGACCGCCCGGGTGATACCTTCCGCAGGCGTGACCGGGCCGGGAATGCCGCTGGTGATATCAATCACCCCGCCTTTGCGCGCAAAGGCGAGCGCCTGCTCGAACAGATATTCGCTGCGATTAACGTGGGTCGGGAGCAGTTTGCCGATGGGGACATCGCTGTTTTGCAGAATATCGTACAGCGGCTGTAGCCCTTTATTACTGCTGCCCATATGGAACACGCTGACGCCGGGTTTACCGCCGAGCAGTCCACCCACTCGCGATGCAGCGGCCATGCTGGCGAGGTGATACGCGTCCGGCGCGCTGGAGCGGTGGTCGGAGACGGCGCACTTCACGCCGATCACGCGATCGATCAACGCCACGTCTTTCTCCACCGAGCCGGTTATCGTCGGGGAGGGAACGTGATAAGCGCCGGTCAGCATCCAGGCGGTGATCCCTTCTTCGTTCAACGCCCGGGTTTTCGCCAGTAGCGATTCGGGGTGGCGAGTGATGGAATCTGTGCCAAGCAGGCCCACCACCGTTGTGATCCCGGCTTCCGTCAGGCGGCTTAACGTCACCTCCGGCGTGCGTGTCGTCGGCCCCGCTTCGCCGCCACCGCCAATCAAATGGACGTGCTGGTCGATAAAACCGGGGCATAGCAGGCGGCCATGCAGCGGAATCAGGGTGCAGTCCGGCACGGTATCCGGCGGGATATGGCGATCGACAGCGATAATTTTACCGTTGGCGACCAGCACGTCGCATGTTCCCCGGTCTTCTGGCGCAAACAGCTGCGCGCCCTGCAGCAGCAGAAACTGCGCGGCGGATAAATCAGGCATGGTGACTCCTTGCTAAACAATAAGCTGCATAACCCAGATGGACAGCAGCGCGTTGATGGCGCAAACGGCGATGATGTGTGGGTAATATTTGGCGTTCACTTCGGCGGTACCCAGACAGCGGCCCACGTTCTGCACCGGGTTGCCCATCAGGTAGATGGCGGGCAGCAGAACGGTAACGTCATGGCCGTTTAACGCCCCAGCCGCCAGCAGGCTTGCCGATACGCCGACCGCGCCGCCCATACTCATCAGCGAAGCCAACAGGACGGTCGCCGCTTCGCCGGGCAGCCCCCACAGCGCCATGACGGGCTGACAGATGTGCCCTACCCAGTCCAGCAGTCCGGTGATTTTCAACGCCTGGATAATGACGAACGCCATGACGACGTTAGGCAGCAGGTTGGTGGTGGCTATCGTGAAACCGCGGCGGGCGCCATCGATAAACATATCCATGACATTTTTTCGCACCTGCGTCGTCATGATGTCGCTCCTTGTGTTGGGGTACGGCGTTCTTCCAGGTTAATCCACAGACGCAGCAGATTGGCGCCGATAAATTTAAACACCAGAATCACCGCCAGCGGCACAATGACGGAGGTGCCGAGAAAAGCGAACACCGCCACGCCGGAGGAGAAGTAGTTAGTGATGATGGCGCTGCCGCTGGTCTGGTACGCTACAAAAATGACTTTATCCCGCTCGGTAATCTCGCCGTCTTGCGCCAGCTCCTTCGTCATACCGGCGGCGGCGTCGGTGTTTTGCAGGTTGGCGATCAGCGCTAATGAGCAAATCCCTGGGATGCCCAGCAGCGGCTTGAGGACCGGGGTCATCAGTTGCTGCGCCGCCCGCAGGCCGCCAAGACCATCGGTAATGGCGATGATGCCCAGCGACAGAATGACCGATGGCGCAAGCTCAAGGGCGAAAAGAAAACCATCTTTAGCCCCCGCGCCGCCGGTGCCGCGAAATGTCAGCGCTGCTTTATCCAGGCTGTTGGCGATGTGGCCGAATGAGCCATTTAATACTGTAAAATCAAAGACTCGCCACCAGCCATCGCTGCCGGAGAAAACACCGGAAAAAAAGATGATGGTGAGGAAAAAAGATAAATACCCTTTGAGGCCGACCCGTTCTGTATCCAGCGGCATGGCCGCGTCTTCTCCTTGTTGCGCCATAATATTCCCCGTGATGATTTTTAATATGTTGTGTCGTGTTACTGCCAACATGGGTCGTAAATAACCCAAAACAGAATGACCTTATCAGCCATGTGGTTATTGGGAAAATGCAAGTATGTATCGCGCTATGCGTTTCATGCATAGCGCGGCGAGGAGGGTGGGGCAGAGGCGACATCATGAATTTTTTTCATCTTCACTGAATATTCCTCACCCTCATTGCTGTTTTTTCAGTTGACGGCGGTCGCCTTTTCCGTCATTTTTACATCTGGACGTCTAAACGTATAGAAGTTCGAAAAACAACACACCATGACACGCGATAGATAGAGGTACGGTATGAGCTTTTTTCACGCCAACCAGCGGGAAGCCCTGAATCAGAGCCTGGCAGAGTTAGATGGCCAGATTAATGTTTCCTTTGAGTTTTTCCCGCCGCGCACCAGTGAAATGGAGCAAACCCTGTGGGCCTCTATCGACAGACTGAGCAGCCTGAAGCCCAAATTCGTCTCCGTAACCTATGGCGCGAACTCCGGCGAGCGCGATCGCACCCACAGCATCATCAAAGGGATTAAAGAGCGTACCGGTCTTGAGGCGGCGCCGCATCTGACCTGTATTGACGCCACCCGCGACGAACTGCGCGCCATCGCGCAGGACTACTGGAACAACGGCATCCGTCATATCGTGGCGCTGCGCGGCGATTTACCGCCCGGTAGCGGCAAACCGGATATGTATGCCGCCGATCTGGTATCGTTGCTTAAAGAGGTGGGGGATTTTGATATTTCCGTGGCCGCGTACCCGGAAGTTCACCCGGAAGCGAAAAGCGCGCAGGCGGACCTGCTGAACCTGAAGCGCAAAATTGATGCCGGCGCCAACCGCGCCATCACCCAGTTCTTCTTTGATGTTGAAAGCTACCTGCGTTTTCGCGATCGCTGCGCCGCGACCGGTATCGATGTCGAGATTGTCCCCGGTATTCTGCCGGTCTCAAACTTTAAGCAGGCGAAAAAGTTTGCCGACATGACCAACGTGCGCATTCCGGCCTGGATGGCGAAAATGTTTGATGGTCTGGACGACGACGCGGAAACCCGCAAGCTGGTCGGCGCGAATATCGCGATGGATATGGTGAAAATTCTCAGCCGCGAAGGGGTAAAGGATTTCCACTTTTATACCCTGAACCGCGCCGAAATGAGTTACGCCATTTGCCACACGCTGGGCGTGCGTCCGGCAGTATAATTTCAGTTTCCCTTCTTTTGACCCGTCGTGGTGATATCACCCGGCGGGTTTATTTATATTCTCTCCGTTATTATTGCAAAAATCATTATTAAATTTGCGATAAGTTTATTTTTCTCTTCCCGACATTATTCAGTTTGTTTTTTAACGTCACGAAATTTGTTTTTTAAGTTAAATAACATTTGTTTTTTGGTCAAATTGTGATTATGTATTGCTAATTATAAATTGCCCGGCATATCATTCAGTGTGCGAACGGCAATATTTCAGCAATGGTAAGTCAGGGATGAAGCGTCACTTAATTAAATACGGCCTTATTTTAGGGGGGCTCGGGTTTGTTTTTCCCGTTAGCGCCGTGCCATTATCGCCAGCCGATCGGGACAGTATTCAGCAACAACAACAGCAATTACTCGAACAAAACCAGCGCCAGCGCGATGAGCTGGAAAGAAGCACGTTATTGCCTCGTCTCCCGACAGCCAGGCCCGCCGAAACGGCGAAAGGCCCCTGTTTTACGGTATCCCGCATTGCGCTTGAAGGCGCCACGCAGATGAGTCCGCGCGAGCAGCAACGCGTCACTGCGCCGTGGCGGAACCAGTGTCTGGATATCGCGCGCCTCAATGACCTGACGAATCAGATTTCGGACTGGTATATCAGCCGCGGTTATATCACCAGTCGGGCATTTTTAACCGAGCAGGATCTTTCTGGCGGTACGCTGCATATTGCGGTGCTGGAGGGAAAACTTCAGGAAATACATCTTGAGGGCGTTCCGGCCCGTACCCTGAAAATGGTATTCCCCGGCCTTGAGGGCCAGATCCTTAATCTGCGGGATATTGAGCAGGGTATGGAGCAGATCAACCGGATACGCAAGACGCCGGTGGAAATTGAAATTCAGCCTGGCGACAGCCAGGGGTGGTCCATTGTGAATCTGACGGCCAAACCTGAATTTCCGTTAAGTGCAACGCTGAGCTTCGATAATAGCGGGCAAAAGGTTACTGGCGTCGGGCAAATTAGCGGCTCATTAGTCGGGAATAATTTACTGGGGCTGGCGGACCAGTGGTTTGTCAGCGGCGGGCGCAGCAGCGATTTCGCCACCGCGAAGGATGCGCAAAATTTCGCGGCGGGGGTCAGCGTGCCCTGGGGCTACAGCCTGTTTGACTACAGCTACAGCTGGAATAACTACCTCGCGACCATCGACAACAACGGTTATTTATGGCGTTCGCGCGGCGATACCCAAACGCAGCGCGTGAATTTTTCCCATGTCCTGTTTCGCAATGGCGATATCAAGACCGGGATGTCGCTCGGCGTAAACCAGCGAATCAACCGCAACTACCTGAACGACGTGAAGCTTGAAAGCAGCAGCCGGACGTTGACCAGCCTGCTGTTTGGCATCAACCACACACAAAAAACGTTTGGCGGGGTCGCCACGTTTAACCCGACGTTCAGCCGCGGCGTGCCGTGGCTCGGGGCGCAAAATGATGACGGTAACCCCGGCGACCTGCCGAAAGCGCAGTTTCGCAAATGGAGCCTGAACGCCAGCTTCCAGCGTCCGCTGGCGGAGAAGTTGTGGTGGCTGACCAGCGTCTACGGTCAGTGGTCGCCAGACCGTCTGTACGGCAGCGAGCGCGTGACCCTCGGCGGCGAGAGCTCGGTTCGCGGTTTTAAGGAGCAAAGCATCTCCGGCGATAACGGCGGCTACTGGCGTAACGAGCTCAACTACACCCTGTTTACCCTGCCGGTGATAGGCCAGGTCAGCAGCGTGGTAGCGCTGGACGGCGGCTGGCTGCAGTCCGACCCGCTCGACCGCCAGTCATCGGGAACGCTGTGGGGCGCCGCCGTAGGGTTAAACACGGCGAACCGCTGGGTTTCAACGCAATTTACCGTCGGGACGCCGCTTGCGTACCCGGACTGGCTTGGCCCGGATCATGTCAGCGTCTATTACCGCGTCGCCGTGGCGTTTTAAGGATTAAAGAATATGGACCGTTCTCCCGTTAGCTTTTCACGTCGTGCCCTGAGCTACCTGATTTGCGCGCTGCTGGTCGGGCAGCCGGTCGCGCCTGCGTTTGCCGCGGCGCTGACGCCTGTCGGCCAGACGACGACCGACCAGGCGGGCAACGGCGTGCCGGTGGTGAATATCGCCACGCCTAACGGGGCGGGGGTCTCCCATAACCCGTTTAAGGACTACAACGTCGGCAGCGAGGGGCTGATTCTGAATAACGCCAGCGGGCGGCTTAATCAGACCCAGCTCGGGGGGATTATCCAGAACAACCCGCACCTGCAGGCCGGGAAAGAGGCCAGAGCCATCATCAACGAGGTGACGGGCGGCAGCCGGTCACAGTTACAGGGCTACACGGAGGTGGCGGGCAAAGCGGCGAATGTGATGGTCGCAAACCCGTACGGCATTACCTGTAACGGCTGTGGTTTCATCAATACTCCGCAGGCGACGCTGACCACCGGGAAACCGGTCTTTGACGCCAACGGCAATTTGCAGGCGCTTGAGGTGAGAAAAGGCGCCATCACTATCGAAGGAAAGGGGATCGACGCCAGCGGCAGCGATGCGCTGTCGTTAATCTCCCGCGCCACGGAGATTAACGCCCGGATCCACGCCAAAAATTTGAACATTATCGCCGGGGCCAACCGCGTTAACGCCGACGGCAGCGTACAGGCGTTGCAGGGGGAAGGCAGCGCGCCTGCGGTCGCCGTCGATACTGGCGCGCTTGGCGGGATGTACGCCAACCGTATCCATCTGGTGTCCAGCGAAAAAGGGCTGGGCGTCAACCTCGGCAACCTGAATGCCCGCCAGGGGGATATTCAGCTCGATGCCAGCGGCAAGCTGACGGTCAATAACAGCCTGGCCAGCGGTAGCCTGACGGCGCGCGGCGATGGCGTAACGTTAACGGGCAGCCACAAGAGCGGCGGCGCAATGTCGGTGACCAGTTCGCAGGCGCTGGCGCTGAACAACGCCCAACTTGCCAGCAGCAAGGCGGATGTGACGTTACAGAGCGGCGGGGCGTTATCGGCACAGGGAAGCACGCTCTCCGCAGGCAATAACCTGACGCTGAAGGCGCAACAGATTGCGCTGGATGGCGGCTCGCGGGCGGATGCGACAGGCGATGTGCATCTGCAGGCCAGCGAGATGACCATCCAGGCGCAGCTCAACGTGGGTCGCAACTTTTCCCTGAACGCCGATCGCGCAACAAACGGCGGCCAGCTTGTCGCGAAGGGGCGCATGGATCTCAACGCCGGGAGCCTGAGCAACAGCGGAACGCTGCAGGGCAACGACGTGGCGGTGAAGGCCGAGACGCTGAGCAACCGCGGCAGCCTGCAAAGCGGCGGAGCGCTGAACGTGAATGTGAACCGCTTAACCCAGCAGGGCAGCCTCAGCGCGAAAGGCGATGCCGCCATTGCGGCACGCGATGGGCTGCACAACAGCGGCAGCATAACCGCGGACGGCAAGCTTGACGTGACCGCCGACGATCTCACCCAGGACGGTACGCTTTCCGGCAGCGCCGGGCTTAAGGTCACCGCCGGACAACTGGCGAGCCGCCAGGGCGCGTTGACGACCAGCCAGGGGGATATTGCTATCGCCGCCGCGCGGGATGTCAGCCTCGACGGCAGTGTTGAGGCGCAAGGCGCGCTCGCCGTCAGCGGCAAACACCTGAGTACCGGGTCATCCGCGCAGCTGCAAAGCGGCAAGGAGATGACCCTGGCGGCGGACAGCGCCAACCTGAACGGTACCCATGCGGCGAAAGACAGCATCAGCGTGGCGGCGCAAACGCTGAACCACGGCGGCAAATCTAACGCGCAGCGCATCACTCTTACCGCGCCGCAGACCCTCAACAATCGCGGGACGCTGGTGGCGGACTCGCTCACCTTGACCGGCCAGCAGATAACCAACAGCGGCTTACTGAAAGGGGTTAACGCGCTCAACCTGCACGCCGACGCGCTGGACAACCTCGCGGGCGGTACGCTGTACAGCGCGGCCTCGCTGGCGCTGGAGATCCCCGAACTGACCAACAGCGGGCTGATCACCACCGATGGCGACCTGACGCTGAAGGGCAATCAGCTGGTGAACCGCGGCGAGATCAACGGCGTTAACCTGCGCAGCGAATATGCCACGCTGCGCGGCGACAGCGACAGCCGCATGCTGGCGGACGAGGCGCTGAGCATTCAGGCGCAGCGCGTTGAAAACAGCGGCCTGCTGGCCGGGGATACGC
>NZ_JAFAGS010000142.1 GCF_019237635.1 Pluralibacter sp. | reverse complement strand
ACTGAGGCCGCTGAGCATTATCCCCGCTATGGGTTTAAGAAACTGGTCACTAACGCAGTGGTACTGTGGAACACGCTTTATATGCAGGAAGCACTGAGCTGGATGCGCGGTAATGGAGAAGAAACCGGGGATGAATATATCGCCCGGTTATCCCCACTGATGTACGGGCATATCAATATGTTGGGGCATTATACGTTCGCGCTACCGGAGGATATTCTGAAGGGAGAAATAAGAGCGTTAAATTTCAATTTAAACAATGAATTATCTCCTTAACGTACGTTTTCGTTCCATTGGCCCTCAAACTCCTACTCGTATAGCTAAATTTTACAAGTTATATGCTATCCCCATCAGTATACTCTGCCGTCGCTACATACTTTTTTGTAGCCCGATATTGTGGAAGGTCAATCTATTAACTATCGCACAGGAAGAAAATAATGCTTGAACATGTAGCAAATAAACCCAACAAATTCTCACCAAAAAATGATGCTTCTTCACATCAAAAATCATTAGTAGCTGCAATGGCGAAACTGGGAAAGGATATCGCAAACGATAGTTGGCTCCATGCATCCTATGGAAAAACAGATCTCAACATGATGCCAGCCATGGTTGATCTGGCCAATCAAAGCAACCCAGACCTAAATCTCAAATTTGCTAAGAATCCGAATGATTTCGCAGCATTTATCAAAACATCACTATTAGAAGGGCAAAGCGCTCGATTTATCGTAAATATGCATAAAGATGGACTCCACTTTTCCATTGTTGACTGCAAGCGTACCGATGGAAAAACATCAGCAATCATGTTTGAATCTATAAACGATCATGGGGCTGCTCCAGACGAACTCGCTAATAGCATAATATCAGCTATTGACCGAGAACACGTAGCTGATTGTCATTTTTCGGTAATATTAACGGATATTCAAAGAAACAACGCAGAATGCGGTTTTTTTAGTCTGGCATTAGCAAATAAACTATACTCTGAGCTAGTTGGGTTGGATGACCTTCACCTTGAAAATATTTGCAGGGAACCTGCGGATAAGGATTTTTTTATGCATCCAGAAAACGTAGTGGGGGAATATGTCGTTGAGGATGACCTGACCCCTGAAGAACAATTTCAGAAATTTCTGGAGGCAGATGAGCAGGAATTTGCTAAATTTCAGGCTTTCCGAAATAGCACTCGCCCCCAGGGAGAGTTTGTTTTTACAGAAACACCGAAATACCCCTGGCTGGAACCCGCCATACACCTCACAAACGCTATGATGCCGGGAATGCTGCCACCTCAGCAACAAACACTGACCGATACGACCAGGGCTAATACACGGGTGTCATTCCACAATAGTGCCAGCAACCCATTCCCTACCACGACATCTGCCAGTACCGCGAAAGACCCTTTGTTACCGCTCACAATACCATTAACCGCAGCAGCTCTCGCGACCACGGCCGCTTCAAGAGGGGGATATTATGCAGGGGCAACTTTAGGGACTGCGGCCATGGGATTGCTTACCTGGCTTGGTGCAAAACATTTTACAGGGAGCAGCAGTGCAGCAACCAGTCCATCACAGCAGGTTGAAAGTACAACGACTGCTGCGACAGACGATGTGGATGTCGAAGATGTGACTGACATATATGAAACTAATTCTCTTCGTTTTCAAGAAGAGCCACGCACCATCGACAATAATGCGGTGGAAAATAAGCGAGACGTCGGGGAATCAGCCGTCAGAAGTAGACGGTCGGCTAGTGACACTGAAAATAATCAGTACATTCCCGCCTTTATGCAGACAATAATTGAAAGAAAGGGTTTGAGTAATGACGTTATCACCAACAGTATATTGGATAACATCCGTAGCGATTCGACAGTGATGGGTCTGAAAGGACGCGAACGCGAAAAAGTCTTTCTCATCAAAACATTGCAATATTTATCCGTGCTAACAAAAAGATACAGCCCCAGCGTAGTGAAGAACTACCAACCTTTTATTGATGCACTCGGGAGTCACGTACGAAATAACTATGCATCTGTTACCGACAGGAAAGAGATTGCTTCGTATATCCCAGAGGACCTGGAAATTAATGAAGAAAATACCGAGTCGGCCATTTCTAACGCTGATGCTCTGGATGACGAAAAGCGAATGAATGACGCTGTGGATTTTGTTTTCCAGTTGAGGAAAGTGTGGGAGACACCAATTCTGGATATGGATAAATTCATTACAGATGAAGTTAATAATGCTATCAGGGCTTATCTCGCTGGGCAGGGGTTGCCGAGACATTATGATAGTAATGATCGTGGAAAGACTCAGCAAAAAATCGAACGCCTCAACGAAGAACGTCGGGTAGCTGCCGCTGGGAGGGCGACACAGAACAATATGCAGGCAGATTCCGTGGTTCCCCTACGGATAACAGATTATAGTGTTAATAAAAATACCTTCGAAAATAAGGCTGTTAAAGAAAATGATCTCAGACCTAATTTATCAGTAAAAGAACTTGTTCTTGGGGAGGCGGAACGACTCCAAAAGCAGAGAGGAAGTGGAAATGGATATGGAAGTCGAATAGAAGATATGGATCCTGAAACCACCAGGATGGTGAAATGGATACGTGAAGAATGGAATATAGAACAAAAGATGAAAGAGGCTGCACAAGCCTTAGCTAATAATACAACGAAAGTGAATATATTGGCGAAACATACCAACTCTATGATAACACTGCGTTGCAGAGAGTATCTCAGCAATCCTGAGTTGAACCGTGACTCTGAATATAAAAGGGCAGTGGAGTCTTTTATTGCAGGAGAAACCAATGCTGAGGAGGTGTCTTATAATGGCGTCAAACTGAATGATGCATTTATGATCCCGGTTAAGAATACAAAGAAAGGGGTATTATTCAGCATACACGATTCTAAATCTTTCGAAGTTGGGGAAGTGAGTAAACATTACGTCGATCCAACAAATAAAAAACATCGTTCTATGGAGTCGAAAAGAGTCTCGACCTTCCCTGGTAATAATGATTTTAAACAGTGGGTCAGGGATAGAATACCCCTCTATCATCGCCCTTCTGATATTCAAACTGACAGTATAATGGAAATTAGACGCTCCCAAACTAGTAGATATTCATTTTCAAACTTCGAGAGTCATCCATTCTCTTTCTCTCCAAGTGACAACCAGGAGGATATGGCCAAGAAACTGGTTAACGGGCTATTAGAACGTCTGGTGTCAGATGCCGATGCTATAATACGTACTCCACTCGAGAGTAAAAGAGAGAGGACTCTTGAAGCATTTAAAACATCCGTCATGGTTACTTCTATAGGGCTAGTACCGGTGAGTATGGCTTTCACGGGTCCACTGGCTGCGGCTGCGGCTACGGGGACTATGCTAACCCTTGATGCAGCGTATGTCCTTGCGGCGCTAGAGCTGGAAAAAAACGCTGATACAGCCTCTGAGGCAAATGCCCACCTCAATGATGCTATTATTGCGGCCGTGCTGGCGGGGCTGGGTCATACGGCCTCCGGTGTTACTATGGCAAAACCAGCGCTAAGTAAACTTCCTGGTTTATATCAGCGGGTCAAATCATCTCTGAGAAGCGGATCTTCGACTTTAATTGGTCAGTTTGGCTGGAGGAAATTAGCGGACTCCGGGAAGGTCAGTCTGATGACAGATATCCTGAACAAGACCCCGGCAGCCCGCCAGCTGGTGCAGAGGGGAGTGAGCGAGGCTATTAATGACCAAATCAGGGTTGCTATACTGGCAAGAAAGGAGTTGCCATTCTCTGTTGCGCAGGAGCAAATCCAACGTTTGTTAGAGAGAGAACTGAGGGAACTTGAACAGGCAGATTCAGTGCTGGAGAAATATCTTGACTCGCCATTATTGTTGCCGCGTGAGCATGCAAAACATCCTCATTTTGCAGGGCACTGGGTTTTCCGTGGTCAGGATATTAACAGTTCGGCTGTTAAAAGAATAGTTAGGGATTTTAGTAGTGATAAATACCGTGATGTTTTCAATATGGATACCATCAATACAATACACCATGAAATAACATGGGGAGGGGATGATGTAGTGAGAGACCTGGGTGCCAGCGGTTCATCGTTAAAAAGAGCAGGGTTTACTAAGGCGCTGAATAAAATACGATCGTTAGATACACATTTCCAGGGAGAGGCATTATATGCCGCGGTCATGCATTATAAACCATTTGCCACGAACAATAAGGCTATGGCACGAATCATGTACTTATTGGGAGAGTTACGGCCACAGCAGGAGTTACGACCTGGAGCTCATCTGGTAGCCCCTCTCAGTGAGGACGCTGAAGCGATACTGAGTCGTAAATTCTCTCTTCCAGGAGAACATGCAATTTCTCAACAAGAAAAAGAACAGATACTTAACGATTTAACAAGACTAACCAACTATCACCACCCGGAATCAGAACGCGAGTTTAAAATCCCCGGTTCTGACTCTGTCCTGTTGGGGAAACGTGAGAACAAAGTGTTTAGCATCTCTCGTGATTATGGCGTTACCTGGCAAGTCTCTAACGACAAAACTTTATTAACCGCCTGGAGTTTGCAGAACGCGGGAGGAGGAGGAGGACTTAAAGCGAAGGTCAGGGAGTTCATCAATAAGATGAAGCGTGGTTCTGTATCCGACAGTGGCGCTGAAAGTTCATCAGCTAGCGGTGGAAGTGGGGAGGGGGGAGGAACCCCAAAAAGCAGACGCCTTATGTTACAAGAGCTGAACTCTGACCCAGTGACCAATAGGGTATTGTGGCATGACGATTGGGAAGGACGTATTGTTGATCGTGATGCTGTTGAGCTTAAAACTAAATTCGATCAAATGGTTAATGATATGGGGGGGGCGGAAAGCTATCGTGCGTTGACCGGAATAGATCCTGAATCTATTAATAGTCCTGTATGTGGCGTTTCTGCCCAGAATATTTTTAAACTGATGGTGGAAGATAGTGTTCCTATTAATCCGGTGACACTGCCAAAATTTAATGGGATCTCATATCAAGATTTATTGGCCAAACTTCAGCCTGATAAAAGCTATGTGGCAATTGTCAATGACAGTCGTATAGGTCATAAGTATCTCATTGACTTTCCTGTGATAAGGGAAGCTAAGATCAACAGAGACGCCTATGTGATTCAGTCGGATGCCGGAATGGGCGTTATGCCACAGCTCGACATCAATACGTGGCTCACCGGCCGTGCAGGACATATCGTTAACCATGAGGATTTGACCAAATTGTATACGAATGGTTTCACTGAATTACCACAAGACACTCAGCGCAGAGTACTATCCTCAGTGTTCGATATCAGCAGGGAGCCTTCACACGTTCGTCTGGATAAGCTTAATCTAAATAAGAGATGGGACTTTTCTTTGCATGAATATACTCCCAAACAGTACCAGAGTAACCTGGATAAGTTGAACTTACAGCGTCCGGGTGTTTCCACGCTTACATCCGAGCAGTGGGTCAGCCTAAATAACCAGGGTAAGATTGACTTCTTAGTTGCATCGCTGAGAAACACCGACGATGCAAAAGAACTGGTTCGTCTGAGCGGTTCTGATAAGGCAGTTGAGCAATCAATAAAGCTGGGGCGACCGAGCCTACCTGCTTCTGGCAGAATACATGCATGGAGAAGTCTTACAGAAGAACTAACGCGGGCTCAAAAGAACCTAAAGCTTAACTCGGATATCTTCAAAATACCCTCGCGCCCGATCATCGAAGACAGCCCGGCTGCCGCTCTGCCGGAAGAGATGCGTGGCTATCTGTCAGAAATGTATGGGATTACAGATATCAACGATCGCATATTAAAACCGAAGGGACAGTGCTCAGCAGTGATGGAGTCGGTGGTCAACTTTATGAAAAGAAAAGGAATGACTGACATAAGGTATAGGGGGATGTATGTATGGTCAGCTCTCAAAGACGAAGAGGCCTTCAACCATTTCGTGGTCCTGGGCAGCAAGGACGGCAAGCAATATGTGTTCGATCTGACCGCAGGCCAGTTTGAGGATGAGGGCATGCTATTGCTCAATGGTCCGAAGATCTTGTCCGAAACAGACTGGGCACAGCTCTATCAAAAGGCTGGCGGTAGGAGAAAGCTCATTGTGTACAAAGACTTTGACAGCGAGAGTGCGGCTAATCGTATGTTTGGTCAGACAGCTACATCGATCTTTGAGGCACTGGAGAATGGAATGAGCGATGTAACAGTGTTAAAAGAACCAGTTTGGTATCGGAGGCATCTGAGCGAGGCATTCTCCTGAATGTAGTGGCCAACTAAACCCGGACACTCTGTTAGGCCGTTCTTCGGCTTTTGCTGGCGGTATCCCATCATGGTGTTGATGGGGTCGCCGCCAGTTGTAGTAATCCATCAGGTAATGGCTGATATCCCTCTTCGCTTCCCGCAGGTTCGTGTATCTCGTTGCCGGCAGCTATTCTGACTTGATGGTTAGCGATTTGGAAAGGCGTTTTAAAAATCCACTGGCCATGAACATGGTCGTCAGGAGCGCAATGAGGTGCTGTAAAATTGCTCTTTATTCAATAAGTGGTAATGACTCCAATTAGTAGAACATGTATTTTTCGATAAAGGCTCCGATGACTTTCTCATGAATCTCAACAGAGCGTGAGAAACAGATGGTTCTGCGGGCCATCCTCTTGATTCGGGTTCTCAGCGTCAGGTTGTTACGCTCAATGCGCTGGGTAAAGATCTTGCCAGTCAGATGATTGTCTTTCGGAACCTCTCTGGCGTAACTGCCCCACTTATCAGTAGTCAGCATCCCGATCTTAAAGGGGGTGAGCAGGGCCAGTAATTTACGACAGGTTTCATCGGTTCTGCGGGCCAAAAGTGTAGGCCAGCACACCACCATTTTTCGTGTTGTACGCGTACCAGAGCCAGTGCTGTCGGGCTTTACTGCCAACAAAGCTCCATTGTTCGTCGAGTTCACAGATAAGCGTCACGTCAGCATGAGCCATCGGGGATGATGTTATTCGTCGTGGCGAGAGTTTTTTAACGTCCGGTTTCGTCGCAGCAACGTCCGCTGCTGGCACAGAGGTGCCTGTCTGGTTAGGTTTAGCTCTGTGTCGTAATAGTGTCTCTCCTCACAGATTAACATCTCTTGCTATTTGTTCTTTTTTGGGCGATAGCACTGTGCTGTTGCCCAGCACGGTGGCAATGCTGGTTGTTCTATTTTTGCGTACACCTTCCCGGCCAGTTGTCTGTCAATGGGCTCTTTTGGTATCACTGGTGCTATCGTTAGCGCATCAAAACTGGCCTTTATGGGTTGGGGAATCGGCATCCGTGAACTCGATTTCACTGGTTTTAGTGGCCATTCGGCCTTATTCGCAGCTTTCTGGCCGATTTTTTATGGCTCCTTTGCGTGTGTTGTACTGACGGTCAGGGTAGCCGTTGCGGTAGGTCTCGCGCTCGTCACTGCGTTCATGAGGCTCGCGTTGATACGCTGAGTAACATCAGCGTCCATGATGCGGTTGAGCATAAACTCGGTGAGCTCACGCAGAAAATCCTCGCCGCCGGGTTGCACGCAGCAGGTAAGCAATACGGGGCACGCCGAACGGCGGCGAACCAATCTCACCCGTAATCCATTAGAGGTTATCCGACTCAAAGTAGCCGGGTATCTTTTTCTTACAGCGGGTCATTCTTATGGCTGGTTGTATTTTGACCTTGTTACATGAGCACTCTGTGTTTTCATGTACACAAGGGTGTACACAAAGTTAAATATCATTAATAAAAACATTTATAAATCAATTGTTTTATGGTTTTATTTGATATTCACATTAGAAAAGCAAATAACGAATCGCCGAGATTCACTAAAGCTTATCTACATCACAAAGCCCGCATTATGGACTGACCCCATGATGCCGGGCTTTTTTGTTGTGTGTCGGTTCGGTTACACGAACAAAGCCGGGCTAATGTTGAAACGCGCTGCCAGCTTGTGGATATGGTCAAGCGACAGCTGGCGTTTACCGTTCAGGATCAGGCTAACCATTGCCTTTTTACCTATTTCGTTTTCGAAGTCAGAAAGCGTCAGGCTGTGCTGGTCAATCAGCAGGCGCAGCATTGAGGTACCGCTATCCACTGTCGCCAGGCGTTCATTCATGGCGATCACTTTCGGCATGGTACTTTCGTATGCCGTAATTTTCTGGCACAGAATATCCACCAGTACGTTGTTTTCGTCAGTTTCCAACAGGTGCTCCACCAGCGCCAGCGCGTCGTGATAATCGTGCTCAGACACGTTATCGCCCAACAGCGGGGCGATTTTTGCCAGTGCGCCAGCGGCGTTAATCACTTCGTTCATGGTTGCTGTCATTCTTTGTTCTCCCGGTAATGCTTAATTAGCTTGTCGTACTCCGCGTGGGTCACGATGTGTTTGATGAAAATCTTTCCAGTAGCAAAACTGGCGAAAAAGATGATCCGTAACTGATTTCCGCCAACATCAATCACCCACCAGCCCTTCCTGTATTTCATGTTATCCAGTGAGGCGAATGCTTATCGTACTCAGTTTGCAATCTGTAAACATTAGATGGTGTGTAGCGGGCCGCGGTTGTTTACACCCGATGTCAATCACTATTCCTTTCCGACCAAGTTTAAATCTAAGAAAGTAGACAATTGTCGAATTTTCATCTTAAAGTCTGTTCCCTGGTACTAGACAATACTGGTGCTAAGTTATCAAATAGTTAAATAATATTCCGCTGCATGTAAAAAATCGGCTAGGTACATCACTGACCGGCGTACATCGCAGTGTTCACAGGCATGACGACATATTTTTTCGGGAGAATTATGCAATCCTCTGTTCATCAAAAAGAAAGCCGAACATTCTTCGGTCATCCTTATCCTCTTGGTTCGCTGTTTTTCACTGAAATGTGGGAGCGGTTTTCGTTTTACGGCATTCGTCCGTTACTGATCCTGTTTATGGCCGCCACCGTGTATGACGGCGGTATGGGGCTGGCGCGCGAAAATGCGTCGGCGATCGTCGGTATTTTTGCTGGCACCATGTATCTCGCCGCGCTGCCGGGCGGCTGGCTGGCGGATAACTGGCTCGGCCAGCAGAAAGCGGTCT
Organism: Pluralibacter sp.; assembly: GCF_019237635.1. GTDB lineage: Bacteria > Pseudomonadota > Gammaproteobacteria > Enterobacterales > Enterobacteriaceae > Enterobacter_B. The sequence continues at coordinate 12,725 of NZ_JAFAGS010000142.1, read as the reverse complement.
GGTACGGTTCGATTCTGATCGCCCTCGGCCACCTGTCGATTGCGCTCTCCGCCGTGATGGGGAACAACCTGTTCTTTATCGGCCTGATGTTTATTGTGCTCGGCTCCGGCCTGTTCAAGACCTGTATCTCCGTCATGGTGGGTACGCTGTATAAAAAAGGCGATGCGCGTCGTGACGGCGGTTTTTCGCTGTTTTATATGGGCATCAATATGGGGTCGTTTATCGCGCCGCTGATCTCCGGCTGGCTGATTAAAAGCCACGGCTGGCACTGGGGGTTTGGTATCGGCGGTATCGGGATGCTGGTCGCGCTGGTTATCTTCCGCGTGTTTGCCGTCCCGGCGATGAAGCGCTACGACAGCGAAGTCGGCCTCGACTCCACCTGGAATAACCCGGTTGCGAAGAAAAATGGCGTTGGCGGCTGGCTGCTGGCGCTGGCGGTGGGAGTGGCGGTCATTATTACGCTGATAGCCCAGGGCGTGATTGTGATTAACCCGGTGTCGGTGACCAGTATACTGGTTTACGTGATTGCAGCGTCCGTTGCCCTCTATTTTATCTGGTTGTTTGTATTTGCAGGGCTGACGCGTAAAGAGCGCGCCAGGCTGCTGGTCTGCTTTATTCTGCTGGTGTCTGCCGCCTTCTTCTGGTCCGCGTTTGAGCAAAAACCGACGTCGTTTAACCTGTTTGCCAACGACTACACGAACCGCATGATTGGTGATTTCGAAATCCCCGCCGTGTGGTTCCAGTCAGTCAACGCGCTGTTCATCATCCTGCTGGCGCCGGTTTTCAGTTGGGCATGGCCGAAGCTTGCGAGCATGAACATTCGCCCGGGCAGCATCACCAAGTTCGTCATCGGTATTCTGTGCGCGGCGGCGGGCTTTGGCCTGATGATGCTGGCGGCACAGAACGTGCTGAACAACGGTGGGGCGGGCGTATCGCCGCTCTGGCTGGTCGGTAGTATTCTGATGCTGACGCTCGGCGAGCTGTGCCTGAGCCCGATTGGTCTGGCGACCATGACGCTGCTGGCGCCGGAAAGAATGCGCGGTCAGATGATGGGATTGTGGTTTTGCGCAAGCGCGCTGGGTAACCTGGCGGCGGGCCTGATTGGCGGTCATGTGAAAGCCGATCAGCTCAATATGCTGCCGGATCTCTTTGCGCGTTGCTCCGTCGCGTTGCTGATTTGTGCTGCTGTCCTGATTGTCCTCATTGTTCCGGTACGCCGTATGCTGGAAAATGCGCAGACGAAGACTGAGCAAAAGCCGGTAGCGAACACCTGATATCAACCCGACTAAGGAGCGAGTATGTCGATTACCTGCCCGGATTGCCATGCACAACTGGAACCGCAAAACGGTATGGCGCACTGCGACAGCTGCAATAAAGACATTCTGCTGGAAGCCCGCTGCCCGGAGTGCCACAAGCCGCTTCAGGTGTTAAAAGCGTGCGGGGCGGTGGATTATTTCTGCCAGAACGGCCACGGTTTGATCTCTAAAAAACGCGTGGAGTTTGTGCCGGTTTAAACCGATTTTTTCCGCCGCGTTTTCTTCGCGGCGGTCACACCTTTCACTTCGCTTTCCACCCAGCCGTCTGACAGGCGGGTCGTGAGCAGATCACCGACGTTCACCTGTTTGGTCTGTTTCAGCACATTGCCGTCCGTCGCGGTGGTCACGCTGTAGCCGCGCGCCAGCGTGGAGAGCGGGCTGACGGCCTCCAGATGGGTGACGGCGTTGCCAAAGCGCTCGCGGGTGCTGGCAAGACGGCGGTGAATGCTTTCCGCCATCCGGTATTCAAGCTGCTGGATACGCGTCTGGCTGCGAAAGATACGCGGCTGCGGGTTTTGCTGATTGAGGCGTTGCAGCAGGCGCTGCTGACGCTGACTGGCGCGTTTGAGCTGGCTATCGAGCGCGAAAGACATCCGCTGGCGCAGGCGTTCCAGCACTGTTTGCTGGCGAGCCAGACGCAACTGCGGATGCTGTTGCTGCAGGCGATGGTGTAGTTGGGTAAAGCGACGGGTACGGTTAGCGAGGAAATAATCCATCGCCATTTCCAGACGCTGCTGTCCGTTTTGCAACTGACGCAGCAGCTCCAACTGATTACGGCTCACCATTTCCGCCGCTGCGGAGGGTGTCGGCGCGCGTAAATCCGCCACGAAATCCGCGATGGTCACGTCGGTTTCATGTCCGACAGCGCTCACAACGGGGATCTGGCTTACGAAGATCGCCCGCGCCACGCGCTCGTCGTTAAAACTCCACAGGTCTTCAAGCGATCCGCCGCCACGACCAACGATGAGCACGTCGCACTCCTGGCGTGCGTTAGCCATCTCAATGGCGCGCACAATCTGCCCTGGCGCATCATCACCCTGCACAGCGGTCGGGTAGATGATAACGGGCAGGGAAGGGTCGCGACGTTTAAGCACCTGCAAAATATCATGCAGCGCCGCGCCGGTTTTCGAGGTAATCACCCCGACGCAGCGGGCCGGTGAGGGCAGCGGTTTTTTGAGCGCCTGATCGAACAACCCCTCGGCGGAGAGTTTTGCTTTTAGCTGCTCATATTTCTGCTGCAGTAAGCCTTCACCCGCAGGCTGCATGCTCTCGACGATGATTTGGTAGTCGCCGCGCGGCTCATACAGGGTGATAGCCGCGCGCACCAGCACCTGCTGGCCGTGCTGCGGACGAAACGTCACCCGGCGGTTGCTGTTGCGAAACATCGCGCAGCGGACCTGGGCATTGTCGTCTTTGAGCGTAAAGTACCAGTGGCCGGAGGACGGTTGCGTGAAGTTGGAGATTTCTCCGCTGATCCAGACCTGGCCCATTTCCTGCTCAAGCAGCAGTCGCACCGTCTGGTTCAGGCGGCTGACGGTAAAAATTGCGGGGGATTGAGAGGGTAACATGTGAGCGAGATCAAATTCTAAATCAGCAGGTTATTCAGTCGACTATAACCCGCCCAGAGGGGATGGCAAGCATTTTTTATAAAAAAGTGTGGATGCAATCGGTTACGCTCTGTATAATGCCGCGGCAATATTAAATCCACCCAGGTAGAGATATTGCCATGCTCCGTATTGCCAAAGAAGCACTGACGTTTGACGACGTCCTCCTCGTTCCCGCTCACTCCACCGTTCTGCCGAATACTGCCGACCTCGGCACACAGTTGACGAAAACCATTCGCCTGAACATTCCTTTGCTCTCTGCGGCAATGGACACCGTGACTGAAGCGCGCCTGGCTATTGCTCTGGCACAGGAAGGCGGCATTGGCTTTATCCACAAAAACATGTCTATTGAGCGCCAGGCTGAAGAAGTGAAGCGCGTGAAAAAACATGAGTCCGGCGTGGTGACTGACCCGCAGACCGTGCTGCCGACCACGACTCTGCGCGAAGTAAAAGAACTGACCGAACGTAACGGTTTTGCCGGTTATCCGGTGGTGACCGAAGGTAACGAGCTGGTCGGTATCATCACCGGTCGTGACGTACGTTTCGTGACCGACCTGAACCAGCCTGTCAGCGTCTACATGACCCCGAAAGAGCGTCTGGTCACCGTTCGTGAAGGTGAATCCCGTGACGTGGTTTTCGCTAAAATGCACGAAAAACGCGTTGAGAAAGCGCTGGTTGTGGACGGTAACTTCCACCTGCGCGGCATGATCACCGTGAAAGACTTCCAGAAAGCAGAACGTAAACCGAACGCCTGTAAAGACGAGCATGGCCGTCTGCGCGTCGGTGCGGCGGTTGGCGCGGGCGCCGGTAACGAAGAGCGCGTTGACGCGCTGGTGGCGGCAGGCGTTGACGTACTGCTGATTGACTCCTCCCACGGTCATTCCGAAGGCGTGCTGCAGCGCATTCGCGAAACCCGTGCAAAATACCCGAACCTGCAAATCATCGGCGGTAACGTCGCGACGGGCGCAGGCGCTCGCGCGCTCGCAGAAGCGGGTTGCAGCGCGGTGAAAGTCGGTATTGGTCCTGGTTCTATCTGTACTACCCGTATCGTGACTGGCGTGGGCGTTCCTCAGATCACCGCTGTTTCTGACGCGGTTGAAGCGCTGGAAGGCACCGGTATTCCGGTTATCGCTGACGGCGGCATCCGCTTCTCCGGCGACATCGCCAAAGCCATTGCAGCCGGTGCTGCTGCGGTCATGGTGGGCTCGATGCTGGCCGGTACCGAAGAATCCCCGGGTGAAATCGAACTGTACCAGGGCCGTTCTTACAAGTCTTATCGCGGTATGGGCTCCCTGGGCGCGATGTCCAAAGGCTCCTCTGACCGTTACTTCCAGACCGATAACGCCGCCGACAAACTGGTGCCGGAAGGTATCGAAGGCCGCGTTGCTTATAAAGGCCGTCTGAAAGAGATCATTCACCAGCAGATGGGCGGCCTGCGCTCCTGTATGGGACTGACCGGCTGTGCTACCATTGACCTGCTGCGTACGCAGGCGGAGTTCGTACGCATCAGCGGTGCGGGCATTCAGGAGAGCCACGTTCACGACGTGACCATCACCAAAGAGTCCCCGAACTACCGTCTGGGATCCTGATTTTCTTCGCCCGACCTTGCGTCGGGCGATTTATTTACTCTGTTTCACTTGCCTCGGAATTAGCGTCAATGACGGAAAATATTCATAAACATCGTATCCTCATCCTCGATTTCGGTTCTCAGTACACTCAGCTGGTGGCGCGTCGCGTGCGTGAACTTGGCGTCTACTGCGAGCTGTGGGCATGGGATGTAACGGAAGCACAGATTCGCGAGTTCAACCCAAGCGGCATCATCCTTTCCGGCGGCCCGGAAAGCACCACCGAAGCAAACAGCCCGCGCGCGCCGCAGTACGTGTTCGAAGCAGGCGTACCGGTATTCGGCGTCTGCTACGGCATGCAGACCATGGCGATGCAGCTGGGCGGCCACGTAGAAGGCTCCAACGAGCGTGAGTTCGGCTACGCGCAGGTTGAAGTGAAAACCGACAGCGCCCTGATTCGCGGTATCGAAGACGCGCTGACCGCAGACGGCAAACCGTTGCTGGATGTGTGGATGAGCCACGGCGATAAAGTAACTGCGATCCCGGCGGGCTTCGTGACCGTTGCCAGCACCGAAACCTGCCCGTACGCCATTATGGCGAACGAAGAAAAACGGTTCTACGGCGTGCAGTTCCACCCGGAAGTGACCCATACCCGTCAGGGTATGCGCATGCTGGAGCGCTTCGTGCGCGACATCTGCCAGTGTGAAGCGTTGTGGACGCCAGCTAAAATCATCGACGACGCCGTTGAGCGTATCCGCCAGCAGGTTGGCGATGACAAAGTGATCCTCGGCCTGTCCGGCGGTGTTGACTCCTCCGTGACCGCGATGCTGCTGCACCGCGCCATCGGCAAAAACCTGACCTGCGTCTTCGTCGATAACGGTCTGCTGCGCCTGAACGAAGCCCAGCAGGTCATGGACATGTTCGGCGACCATTTCGGTCTGAACATCGTTCACGTGGAAGGCGAGCAGCGCTTCCTCGACGCGCTGGCGGGTGAGAATGACCCGGAAGCCAAACGCAAGATCATCGGCCGCGTGTTCGTTGAAGTGTTCGACGAAGAAGCGCTGAAGCTGGAGAACGTGAAGTGGCTGGCGCAGGGCACTATCTACCCTGACGTTATCGAGTCTGCGGCTTCTGCAACCGGTAAAGCGCACGTTATCAAATCTCACCACAACGTGGGCGGCCTGCCGAAAGAGATGAAGATGGGTCTGGTTGAACCGCTGCGTGAGCTGTTCAAAGACGAAGTGCGTAAGATTGGTCTGGAGCTGGGCCTGCCGTACGCTATGCTGTACCGTCACCCGTTCCCGGGCCCGGGTCTCGGCGTGCGCGTGCTGGGCGAAGTGAAGAAAGAGTACTGCGACCTGCTGCGCCGTGCCGACGCTATCTTCATCGAAGAGCTGCACAAAGCGGATCTGTACAACAAAGTGAGCCAGGCGTTCACCGTGTTCCTGCCGGTTCGCTCCGTTGGCGTGATGGGCGATGGTCGTAAATACGACTGGGTTGTCTCTCTGCGTGCAGTCGAAACTATCGACTTTATGACCGCGCACTGGGCGCACCTGCCGTACGACTTCTTAGGCCGCGTGTCTAACCGCATTATCAACGAAGTGAACGGTATTTCCCGCGTGGTGTATGACATCAGCGGTAAGCCGCCGGCGACGATTGAGTGGGAATAAGTTTCCCCTCCTGTAGTCAATAAACAAAACCCTCTGTTTTCACAGAGGGTTTTTTTATTTACGGCGGTGCCGACCTTAGGAAACGTCAATAGGCTGTTGTTGGTGGTCTAAATATGGTCTATATTAAAACCGAGGTATGACCATTAGGCGAACGAATCATGAAAGTAGAGACAATCAGCTACGTTAAAAAGAACGCAGCGACGCTTGATCTGTCAGAACCCATCCTGGTCACACAAAATGGTGTGCCTGCTTATGTTATAGAGTCTTATGACCAGCAGCAGGAACGAGAAAATGCCATTGCTTTGCTGAAGCTGCTTACCCTGTCAGAGAAAGATAAAGCTGAAGGGCGCGTGTTCTCGAAAGACCCGTTGCTGGATGGCCTTGCGGATTAAACGCAGCGCGCTCAACGTTAAGGGATTTCCATGGAACAGCAGGTGACCTTTGAGTACACGCTGACGGTAAAGCACTGCATCGACACAATAGCGGGTTTTCTGAAGCGTGTTGATGTTGAGCCACGTCCGGTTATCGCAGATATTCTCACACAGTTTGAGAGTACCGTAGGTCAGTTCCCCTTGGGCTGCCAGATTTGCCCTGAACTGCTGAAAATTGGCTGCGCCAAATACCGGGAGTTTAACCACGCTGAAGGTTACCGGGTTTTGTATTCCGTAGACGGAACCTTAGTGACCGCGCATGCGATCCTGGCACATCGGCAGGACCTCCAGCAGCTGTTGTTTAAGCGTCTGATCATGGCCTGAATAAGCAGGTTGAGTTAGCGCTATTCCTCTTGGTATATCCCATTGACATATCCCATAATTACCTTATGCTGACAATCAGTATGAAATTTCACCATGGGAGGCGATGATGGAAAAGACAACCGTATTCAAGAGTAACCGTAGCCAGGCGGTACGTTTACCAAAGGCGGTGGCATTACCGGAAGACGTCAAACATGTGGAGATCGTCGCAGTAGGGCGAACTCGCATCATTACCCCTGCGGGTGAAAGTTGGGATAGCTGGTTTGATGGCGAGAGCGTGACGTCCGATTTTATGGTCGCCCGGGAGCAGCCAGGTGAACAGGACAGGGAAGCGTTCTGATGCTCAAATACATGCTGGATACCAACATCTGTATCTACACGATAAAAAACAAACCTCAGGCCGTGCGGGAAGCGTTTAACCAGCATTATGGACGAATGTGTATCAGCTCAGTCACGCTGATGGAGCTTATCTACGGCGCGGAAAAATCCGCCAGTCCGGAGAAAAATTTGCGCGTAGTGGAGGGGTTCGTTGCCCGACTGGAAGTGCTGAATTATGGCAACAATGCTGCGGTGCAGACAGGGCAGATCAGGGCAGAATTGGCAAAAGCGGGGACCCCCATCGGTCCATATGACAGTATGATAGCGGCGCATGCCCGTTCGCTCGGCCTGGTATTGGTGACGAATAACACGCGTGAGTTTTCCCGGGTCAGTGGCTTGCGCCTCGAAGACTGGTCTATTGGCTAAATTTAGCTCTGTGTAGACGTTATCCCCTGTAACCACTAAGCAAAACCCTCTGCTGTTGCAGAGGGTTAAATACCCGCATTTCGGTCGAGAAGTGCGCTGTGGGCGTCATGCTCATATCCCTGGGGCTGATTCATGACGCCTGACTTTTCGAATTCCCCAACTGATACGCCAGCGCCACCACCAGCGACTGCACCAGGCACAGCGTGGCGGACTGGGAACGGAACGCATCCACCTGCGCCTCTTTCACCACAAAGCAGAGATCGCTAAAGGTGGCGAGCGGGCTTATCTGGCTGTCGGTAATGACAATCTGCCGCGCGCCCACGCTGGCGGCGGTTTCGCTGACCATCACTGTCTCTTCCGCATAGGGGGAGAAGCTAATCGACACCACGATATCGCGCGCTTTGATGCGGTTTATCTGCTCGCGCAGCATCCCGCCCATGCCGTCGAGCAGTACGGGGCGACAGTCGAGATGGCTCAGCGCGTAAGTTAAATAGGCGGCCACGCTGAACGAGCGGCGCAAACCGGCGATGTAAATGGTGTCGGCCTCCGCCAGCAGTTCCACCGCGCGCTGCAGCATCTCCGGTTCGGCACGGGCGGCAAGCTGCTGCAACGCCTGGGCGTTGGAGCGGGCAAACTCCTGCAGGATATCCAGCGGTGTTTCCGGCACGGCCTCGCTCTCCATTTCGCGGAACATCCGCGCGCGGTCGCTGTAGCTGGCGGTCTCCTCCACCAGATTCATACGAAACAGCTGTTTCATTTCGTTAAAACCGGTGAAGTCAAAGGCGTTGGCAAAACGGATAAGTGTCGATGGCGGCACCCCTGCGCGTTCGGCGATAACGGCAACCGTATCGAAGGCCACGCTGTTGGTATTGTCCAGCACGTAGCGGGATACCTGTTGCAGCCTTTTGCTCAGGCTGTCGTAGCGGCCGCGGATTTGTTGCTGTAGCTCATTCAGGCTGGATGCTGTCGTCATTTTACCCCCATTGCATAGTTCTCTGATTCTAAACGCTACACCGCGTTTTTTAAATGTCAGTCATTCAGACTGCGTCAAAATGAAACAACAGCTTCAGTCAGGGTTCGCCTGAAATCCCTTAATGGCGCAGGTGGTGACGGTGATGCAGGTCGTTAACATAAAAACCCACGCGTGATCACAATAATTAATTTTCGTTTTATTTCAACTTAAAATGGAATATTTATTTCATGTACAGTGTACAGGTCACAGTCACATATCAACAGCGAGAGGTTCAGGATGGAGACGGTAGCGAATTTTATTCACGGCGAATGTGTCACCGGTTCAGGCCAGCGCGTGCAGGCAATCTTCAACCCGGCCACCGGCGAACAAATCCGCCAGGTGGCGATGAGCACGGCGCAGGAAACGGAACAGGCCATTGCCGCCGCCGCGCGGGCGTTTCCCGCCTGGGCCGGCCAGTCGCCGCTCAAACGCGCGCGGATAATGTTCCGCTTTAAAGCGCTGCTTGAACAGCATATGAGCGCGCTGGCCCGGCTTATCAGCGAGGAACACGGCAAAGTGTACTCTGATGCGGTGGGCGAGCTGACCCGTGGTCTCGAAGTGGTGGAATTTGCCTGCGGGATCCCGCATCTGCAAAAAGGGGAGCACTCCGCCAACGTGGGCACCGGCGTCGACAGTCACTCGCTGATGCAGCCGCTGGGCGTATGCGCGGGGATCACGCCGTTTAATTTCCCGGCGATGGTCCCGATGTGGATGTTCCCGATTGCGCTGGCGACCGGCAATACCTTCGTGCTTAAACCGTCAGAGAAAGACCCTTCGCTGGCGCTGGCGCTGGCGAAACTGCTGAAAGAAGCCGGGCTGCCGGACGGCGTGTTCAACGTTGTGCAGGGCGATAAGACATCCGTCGACGTCCTGCTGACCGACCCGCGCGTTCAGGCCGTGAGCTTTGTCGGCTCGACGCCGATTGCAGAATACATTTATCAGACCGCCTCCGCGCACGGTAAACGCTGTCAGGCGCTGGGCGGGGCGAAAAACCACTGCATCCTGATGCCGGATGCGGATATGGAGATGGCGACCAACGCCATTATGGGCGCTGCGTACGGCGCGGCGGGTGAACGCTGCATGGCGCTCTCCGTGGTGCTGGCGGTGGGGGATAAGACGGCCGATGACCTGTGCGCGCGGCTGGAAGAGCAGATTGCCGCGCTGCGGGTCGGGCCAGGTCTCGACCAGACGCCGGAAAATGAGATGGGGCCGCTTATCTCCGCCGCCCATCGCAGCAAGGTGCTGGGTTATATCGACAGCGGCGAGGTGCAGGGCGCGACGCTGCGCCTCGATGGTCGCCGCTTTCATGTCAAAGGCCATGAGCAGGGCTTTTTCGTCGGCCCGACGCTGTTCGATAACGTGACCGCCGACATGACTATCTACAAAGAAGAGATTTTTGGTCCGGTGCTTTCTGTGGTGCGCGTTGCAGATTACGACAGCGCAGTAGAACTGATTAACCGCCATGAATATGGTAATGGCACGGCGATTTTCACCCGTGACGGCGGCTGCGCGCGTCGCTTCTGCGAAGAGGTGCAGGCGGGGATGGTCGGCGTTAACGTCCCGATTCCGGTCCCGATGGCGTTTCACAGCTTCGGCGGCTGGAAGCGTTCTATTTTCGGCCCGCTCAACGTGCACGGCAACGACGGCGTACGCTTCTACACCCGGATGAAAACCGTTACCGCCCGCTGGCCTGAGATGCAACAGGATACGGGCGCCGCATTCTCTATGCCAACGCTGGGCTGACAGGAGGGGTTATGAACACCGAACGTATGACCATGGCGCAGGCGCTGGTCAAATTCCTTAATCAACAGTATGTCTGCGTCGACGGGCAGGAGACGCCCTTTGTGGAAGGCGTGGCGACCATTTTCGGCCACGGCAACGTGCTCGGTATCGGGCAGGCGCTGGAGCAGGAGGCCGGTCATCTGAAGGTCATGCAGGGCTGCAACGAGCAGGGGATGGCGCACATGGCGACCGGGTTCGCGAAACAGCACCGCCGCCTGCGCATTTTTGCCGTCACCTCGTCGGTCGGCCCGGGGGCGGCCAACATGGTGACGGCGGCGGCGACCGCCACGGCGAACCGCATTCCGTTGCTGCTGCTGCCGGGGGATATTTACGCCAGCCGCCAGCCGGACCCGGTGCTACAGCAAATCGAGCAGTACCACGACCTTAGCATCAGCACCAACGACTGCTTTCGTCCGGTGTCCCGCTACTGGGACCGCATCAACCGCCCGGAACAACTGATGAGCGCGATGCTGAACGCCATGCGCACGCTCACCGACCCGGCGGCCACCGGCGCAGTGACGATTTGCCTGCCGCAGGACGTACAGGGCGAAGCCTGGGATTACCCGCAAAGCTTCTTCGCCCGTCGCGTGCATTACATTGAACGCCGCCCGCCAGACGCGCAGCGTCTAGCGATGGCGCGGGCGCTGATTGCCCGCAAGCGCAGGCCGCTGGTGGTGTGCGGCGGCGGGGTTCGTTACTCGGGCGCTCACGACGCGTTTCGCGAATTCGTCGAAACGCTGGCGTTGCCGTTTGCTGAAACCCAGGCCGGAAAAGGGGCGCTGGCAAGCGATCACCCGCTGAACCTTGGCGGTATTGGCGTTACCGGCGGGCTGGCGGCGAACCAGCTGGCGCCGCAGGCGGATCTGGTGATTGGCGTCGGCACGCGGCTGACCGATTTCACCACCGGTTCGAAAGCACTGTTCTCCCACCCGGACGTCGACTTCCTGCTGCTCAACGTGGCGGAGTTCGACGCCTTAAAATTCGACGCTACGGCGCTGGTGGCTGATGCCCGCACCGGGCTTTCGGCGCTGACGGCGGCGCTTGCCGATTATCGCAGCGCATGGGGGGATGAAGCGGCCCGGGCGATGGCGGCCTGGCGCGACGAGTGCCGCCGCCTGTGGACGCGGGCGTGGGCTCCCGACGAGGCGCCGGAAATCGGCGGGCATCTTGACGCGCAGTTGCGTGAATATGGCGAGACGCTCAACACCCGTCTGACCCAGACGCGGGTACTGGGGCTTATCAACCAGCATATTGAAGATAACGCCATCGTGGTCGGCGCGGCGGGGTCGCTACCGGGGGATTTACAGCGCCTCTGGCAGGTGAAAACGCCCGACAGCTACCATCTGGAGTACGGCTACTCCTGCATGGGCTACGAGATTGCCGCCGCCATTGGCGCGAAGCTCGCCATGCCGCAGCAACCGGTCTATGCCATGGTGGGCGACGGCTCGTACATGATGTTGCACTCCGAGCTGCAAACGGCGGTGCAGGAGGGGATTAAGATTACCGTTTTGCTGTTTGATAACGCTGGGTTCGGCTGCATCAACAATCTGCAAATGGGGCATGGGATGGGCAGTTTCGGCACCGAAAACCGTCATCGCAACCCGCGAACCGGGCAGCTTGACGGCCCGCTGGTGAAGGTTGATTTCGCGCAAAACGCCGAGAGCTACGGTTGCCGCGCGTGGCGGGTGCACGACGAGCAAAGCCTGACGGCGGCGCTGGCGGAGTCCCGGGCTCATCCGGGGCCGACGCTTATCGATATCAAGGTGCTGCCAAAGACCATGACCCACGACTACGCCGCCTGGTGGCGAACCGGTGACGCGCAGGTGGCGACATCGGCCGCGGTACGGGACGCGGCGCAGCAGACTCAGGCGCAGGTGAAAAACGCGCGTCAGTACTGAGTGTTTCACAACTGCGAAATTTTCATTTCATTTTTCTCCTTGGCACTTCATCCCGCCTTCTCCCCATTGGGGAGAGGGTCAGGATGAGGTTCTCCCCAACACAATGCCCAATAATGTTGTGATATTGATAACAAAATTTATCTTGCTCATCACAAAAGTGTTAACCCGTGCTCAAAAACATAATTTCCACTATTTATAAAAATGAAATAAATGTTTTATTTGTAGGGTCGTTAGTTCACCGCATTCACCAACACCGGGAGCCGTTATGTTTAACATTGCTTTACTGGGCGCTGGCCGTATCGGCCAGGTACATGCAGCTAACATCGCCACTCACAAAGAGACGACGCTGTGGTCCGTCGTCGACCCTAACCACGAATTCGCC
>NZ_JAFAGS010000011.1 GCF_019237635.1 Pluralibacter sp. | reverse complement strand
GACGACAAGAAAAGCTTCGACATGCTGCAGCGCTCGGAAACCACGGCGGTATTCCAGCTTGAATCGCGCGGCATGAAGGACCTCATCAAGCGTCTGCAGCCTGACTGCTTCGAAGATATGATTGCCCTGGTGGCCCTGTTCCGTCCGGGGCCGTTGCAGTCGGGGATGGTGGATAACTTTATCGACCGTAAGCACGGCCGCGAAGAGATTTCCTACCCGGACGTCGAGTGGCAGCATGAAAGCCTGAAACCGGTGCTGGAGCCGACCTACGGCATTATCCTGTACCAGGAACAGGTTATGCAGATTGCCCAGGTGCTGTCCGGCTATACCCTTGGCGGCGCAGATATGCTGCGTCGCGCAATGGGTAAGAAAAAGCCGGAAGAGATGGCCAAGCAGCGCGGCACCTTCGAAGAGGGCGCGAAGAAAAACGGCGTTGACGGCGAGCTGGCGATGAAAATCTTCGACCTGGTGGAGAAATTCGCCGGTTACGGCTTTAACAAATCGCACTCCGCAGCCTACGCGCTGGTCTCCTATCAGACGCTGTGGCTGAAGGCGCACTATCCGGCCGAATTTATGGCGGCGGTGATGACCGCCGATATGGATAACACCGAAAAAGTGGTTGGCCTGGTGGACGAATGCTGGCGTATGGGGCTTAAAATCCTGCCGCCGGATATCAACTCGGGCCTGTACCATTTCCACGTTAACGACGACGGGGAAATCGTTTACGGCATCGGCGCGATTAAGGGCGTCGGCGAAGGGCCGATTGAAGCTATCATTGAGGCGCGCAACAACGGCGGCTACTTCCGTGAGCTGTTTGACCTCTGCGCCCGTACCGACACCAAAAAGCTTAACCGCCGGGTGCTGGAAAAGCTGATTATGTCAGGCGCGTTCGACAGGCTGGGGCCGCACCGCGCCGCGCTGATGAACTCGCTTGGCGATGCGCTGAAAGCGGCCGACCAACACGCGAAGGCTGAAGCCATCGGCCAGGCGGATATGTTCGGCGTGCTGGCGGAAGAGCCAGAGCAAATTGAGCAGTCCTACGCCAGCTGCCTGCCGTGGCCGGAACAGGTTGTGCTGGACGGTGAGCGGGAAACGCTGGGGTTGTATCTGACCGGCCACCCGATCACCCAGTATCTGAAAGAGATCGAGCGTTACGTCGGCGGCGTAAGGCTTAAAGACATGCACCCGACCGATCGTGGTAAAGTGACCACAGCGGCGGGTCTGGTGATTGCCGCGCGGGTAATGGTCACCAAGCGCGGTAATCGTATCGGCATCTGTACGCTGGATGACCGTTCCGGGCGTCTGGAGGTGATGTTATTCACCGAGGCGCTGGATAAATATCAGCAATTGCTGGAAAAAGACCGCATACTTATCGTCAGCGGACAGGTCAGCTTTGATGACTTCAGCGGGGGTCTTAAAATGATGGCTCGCGAAGTGATGGATATTGACGAAGCCCGGGAAAAATATGCTCGCGGGCTTGCTATCTCGCTGACGGACAGGCAAATTGATGACCAGCTTTTAAACCGTCTCCGTCAGTCTCTGGAACCCCACCGTTCGGGGACCATTCCAGTACATCTCTACTATCAGAGGGCGGATGCACGCGCGCGGTTGCGTTTTGGTGCAACCTGGCGCGTCTCTCCGAGCGATCGTCTTCTCAACGATCTGCGTGGCCTCATCGGTTCGGAGCAGGTGGAACTGGAGTTTGACTAATACAGGAATACTATGAGTCTGAATTTCCTTGATTTTGAACAGCCAATTGCAGAGCTGGAAGCGAAAATCGATTCCCTGACTGCCGTTGGCCGTCAGGATGAAAAACTGGATATTAACATCGACGAAGAAGTTCATCGTCTGCGCGAAAAGAGCGTTGAGCTGACGCGTAAAATCTTCGCCGATCTCGGTGCATGGCAGGTAGCCCAGTTGGCTCGCCACCCGCTGCGCCCGTACACCCTGGATTATGTCCGCCTGGCGTTCGACGAGTTTGACGAACTGGCCGGTGACCGCGCTTATGCTGATGATAAAGCTATCGTTGGCGGTATTGCTCGTCTGGATGGTCGTCCGGTGATGGTGATTGGCCACCAGAAAGGCCGTGAAACCAAAGAGAAGATCCGTCGTAACTTCGGTATGCCGGCGCCGGAAGGCTACCGCAAAGCGCTGCGTCTGATGGAAATGGCGGAACGCTTCAATATGCCGATCATTACCTTCATCGACACACCGGGCGCGTATCCGGGCGTGGGCGCGGAAGAGCGCGGTCAGTCAGAAGCCATTGCCCGTAACCTGCGTGAAATGTCGCGTCTGAGCGTGCCGGTTATCTGTACCGTGATCGGTGAAGGCGGCTCCGGCGGCGCGCTGGCCATCGGTGTTGGCGACAAAGTGAACATGCTGCAGTACAGTACTTATTCCGTTATTTCGCCGGAAGGCTGCGCCTCCATTCTGTGGAAGAGTGCGGATAAAGCGCCGCTGGCGGCGGAAGCCATGGGCATTATCGCGCCGCGCCTGAAAGAGCTGAAGCTTATCGACTCCGTGATCCCGGAACCGCTGGGTGGCGCCCACCGTAATCCGGAAGTGATGGCGGCAAGTCTGAAGGCGCAGCTGCTGGCGGACCTCGCGGACCTGGACGTGCTGAGCAAAGACGATCTGCTGAACCGTCGCTATCAGCGTCTGATGGGCTATGGCTACGCGTAAGCCTGCCGCTTATCGGAGGAAAGCCACACATTGTGTGGCTTTTTTTATACCTGCGGTTTAGCTGCGCTATGATTAGCTAAAGTTTTTCCAGGAGGAACGCGTGAAGATTATCGCCATCATGGGGCCGCATGGGGCCTGGCACAAAGACCAGCCCGTCAAGGAGCTGGAAGCCGCGCTGTTACAGCGGGGGTTCAAAATCATCTGGCCGCAGAACAGCGCCGATCTGATCAAATTCGTTGAGCAGAACCCGCGCATTTGCGGCATTATTTTTGACTGGGACGAGTATGGCGTTGAACTGTGCAGTGACATAAACCAGCTCAACGAATACCTGCCGCTGTATGCCTTTATCAACACCCACTCGACGCTTGACGTCAGCGTGTACGACCTGCGCATGGCGCTATGGTTTTTTGAGTACGCGCTGGGGACGGCGGAAGACATTGCCACCCGTATCGGCCAGTACACGCGGGAATATCTCGACAACATCACGCCGCCTTTCACCCGGGCGCTGTTCAGCTACGTGAAAGAGGGCAAATATACCTTCTGCACGCCGGGGCATATGGCGGGTACGGCCTATCAGAAAAGCCCGGTTGGGTGCCTGTTTTATGATTTTTTCGGTGGGAATACGCTGAAGGCGGATGTGTCCATTTCGGTGACGGAATTGGGTTCGCTGCTCGATCATAGCGGCCCGCACCTGGAAGCCGAGGAGTATATCGCCCGCACCTTCGGCGCAGAGCAGAGCTATATGGTGACTAACGGCACGTCGACGTCGAATAAAATCGTCGGCATGTATGCGGCGCCCGTCGGCAGTACGCTGCTTATCGATCGCAACTGCCATAAGTCGTTAGCGCACCTGCTAATGATGAGCGATGTCGTCCCCCTGTGGCTGAAGCCTACGCGTAACGCGCTCGGCATTCTGGGCGGGATCCCGCGTCGGGAGTTCAGTCATGAGAGCATTCAGCAGAAGGTGGAGGCGACGCAAGGCGCTCAGTGGCCCGTTCATGCAGTCATCACCAACTCGACCTACGACGGCCTGCTGTACAACACCACGTGGATTAAAGAAACCCTGGACGTTCCCTCTATCCATTTTGATTCCGCCTGGGTGCCTTACACCCAGTTTCACCCGATTTATGAGGGGAAAAGCGGCATGAGCGGGGAGCGGGTGCCGGGGAAAGTGTTCTTTGAAACCCAGTCGACCCACAAAATGCTGGCGGCGTTATCTCAGGCCTCGTTGATACACATTAAAGGCGACTACGACGAAGAGACCTTCAATGAAGCCTTTATGATGCACACCACGACCTCGCCGAGCTACCCGATCGTCGCGTCTATCGAAACGGCGGCGGCGATGCTGCGCGGCAACCCCGGAAAGCGGTTGATCAACCGTTCCGTGGAGCGGGCGCTGCATTTTCGCAAGGAGGTACAGCGTCTGCACGAGGAATCTGACGGTTGGTTCTTCGATATCTGGCAGCCGGAAACGGTAGAGCATGCGGAGTGCTGGCCGGTGGCGCCGGGAGAAGCGTGGCACGGCTTTAGCGACGCCGATACCGATCATATGTTCCTCGACCCTGTGAAGGTAACTATCCTCACGCCGGGGATGGACGAACAGGGCGTGATGAGCGAAGAGGGGATCCCGGCGGCGCTGGTGGCCAAATTTCTCGACGAGCGTGGTGTGGTGGTGGAAAAAACCGGGCCGTATAACCTGTTGTTCCTGTTCAGCATCGGTATCGATAAAACCCGTGCGATGAGCCTGCTGCGCGGCTTAACCGAATTTAAGCGCGCCTTTGATCTCAATCTGCGGGTGAAGAATATGCTGCCGGATCTGTACGCGGAGGATCCTGACTTCTACCGCAACATGCGTATTCAGGATCTGGCCCAGGGGATCCACAAGCTGATTTGTCAGCACCAGCTTTCCCACCTGATGCTGCGGGCATTCGACGTGTTGCCTGAGATGAAGATGACGCCTCATCAGGCCTGGCAGCGCCAGATCAAAGGCGAGGTTGAGACGGTTGAATTAGAACGGCTGGTCGGGCGAGTTTCTGCCAACATGATCCTGCCGTATCCACCCGGCGTGCCGTTGCTGATGCCCGGCGAGATGATCACCGAGGAGAGCCGGGCGGTACTCGATTTTCTGCTTATGCTGTGCTCCATCGGCCGCCATTACCCGGGATTTGAAACGGATATTCATGGCGCGAAGCGCGGCGACGACGGCATCTACAGAGTACGTGTCTTAAAAGGTGCGTGAGGACTTGCGCAGGCTGCCCTTGCGAGAGTAACGTGCTGTCCTGCCTGAAGGAGGATACATGCTGGGTTTAAAACAGATTCACCATATCGCCATCATCGCCAGCGACTACGCGAAGAGTAAGGCGTTCTACTGCGACATTCTGGGGTTTACCCTGCAAAGCGAAGTTTATCGCGAAGCGCGGGATTCGTGGAAGGGCGACCTGGCGCTGAACGGGCAGTATACTATCGAACTGTTCTCCTTTCCCTTTCCGCCCCCCAGGCCGACGCGTCCGGAATCCTGCGGCCTGCGCCATCTGGCGTTTAGCGTGGAGGAGATCGAGGCGGCGGTCAGGCATCTGGAAGGTCATGGCGTGAAGTGCGAGGCGATTCGCATCGATCCGTTCACTCAAAAGTCATTTACCTTTTTTAACGATCCGGACGGTCTGCCGCTGGAGTTGTATCAACAGTCATGAATGTAACCTCACTGCCTGCCGTCGGGCGCCTGCAGCCGTATCGCCAGATCCTCGTGGCGTTCAGCGGCGGGCTGGACTCGACGGTCTTACTCCATCAACTGGTGTGCTGGCGGCAATCTGCGCCGGATATCCAACTGCGCGCCATCCATGTGCATCATGGCTTAAGCCCGAATGCGGATGACTGGGTGCGTCACTGCCAGCAGCTTTGCGCGCAGTGGCAGGTTCCGCTGGCGGTGGTGCGGGTAACGCTTGCCGATGACGGTCTGGGGATTGAAGCCCATGCCCGGCAAGCGCGCTATGACGCGTTCCGCGACGCCCTGCAACCCGGAGAGGTGCTGGCGACAGCTCAGCATCTTGACGATCAATCCGAGACGCTGCTGCTGGCTTTAAAGCGCGGCAGCGGGCCTGCCGGGCTGTCGGCGATGCCTGCCGTGGCACCTTTTGCCGGTACGCGGCTTATCCGTCCGCTGCTGGAGATGTCGCGCGAATCGCTGATGCAGTGGGCAAGGCAGCATCAGCTGCGCTGGATTGAGGATGAAAGCAACCAGGATGACGCTTACGAGCGTAATTTTCTGCGCTTGCGGGTGCTGCCGCTGCTGAAAGCGCGTTGGCCGCATTTTGCCGAGGCCTCGGCGCGCAGTGCGGCGCTGTGTGCTGAACAGGAACAACTGCTGGACGAGCTGCTGGCGGATGACCTTGCGCGCCTGACGGGCGACGAAGGTCAGTTGGCGATGACCCCGATGATGGACATGAGCGAGCCGCGCCGCGCCGCGCTGTTGCGCCGCTGGCTGGCGCAACGCGGCGCGTTGATGCCGTCGCGCGACATGACCGCGCGAATCTGGCAGGAGGTTGCCCTGGCGCGGGAAGATGCCTCGCCGGTACTGCGGCTGGGCGCGTTTGAGGTGCGACGCTATCAGCAGCAGCTCTGGTGGATCAAAACGTTACCGGCGCTGCCGGACACGCCGCTTCGCTGGGATGACATGCGTTTGCCGCTGCCGCTACCCGAAGGGCATGGCGTGCTACAGCTCGTTGAAGGGCAGACGCTGCGCCGACCGCGGCCGGATGAGACGGTCACGATCCGCTATGCCGCGCCGGGGCTGCTGCACATCGTCGGGCGCCACGGCGGACGTAAGCTGAAAAAAATCTGGCAGGAGATGGGGGTGGCTCCCTGGCTTCGCGACACGACACCGCTGCTGTTCTTCGGTGAAACGCTGATTGCCGCCGCAGGGCGGTTTGTCACGCTTGAAGGGCAATGCGGGGAAGGGGAGACGGGGTTAACGCTGCTCTGGCATAAAAACGGGCAGTGACACTGCCCGTTTTTGTTTACGACTCGCTGACCACTACAGTCCCGATTTCCGGGTGACTGAAGCTTGCAATTTTGTCGAGACGCAGTTCGCGGTTTTGACCAGAGGCTTCAACCACTAAATATTCGACGTTCTTTCGTGAGACCAGATCGCTGGCTTTCGCTTTCAGCACTTCGCCATCCTTCAGCGTCAGCGTCAGGACAAGGTGATGCTGGCAGGCGAGCTCGAGATTGTCATAGTCATCACAGTTGATGGGTTTATAAGTATCATTCATCGACATAATCGCTCACCAGTAAGTTTGCCGCCGCATAGGCCGCTTTTTCTCTGACCGACTCTGAAATCGCGTCATCAGCCGCCACTTCATTCAATACTTTTAGCACACAACCCAGCGCATCCGGGATATACCCTAAGTCTCCGCTGGCAATTTCCGCATACCGCTTGCGTATTAACTCACAATATTTTTCCACATGCCCTCCTGTCAGTGTTCTGACTTAACTGTGGGATGCAAGTTTAAGCCTACGAAGATAAACTCTGTTTAGCAAGGTGACTATATCATACTCCTAAGCAATATCAGCAGGATGAGAATTGATACTGCGATTTCATAAAAGCCTTTTGCCGCAGGTTTAGTTACACTATCGGCCCTTTTTTCGGGAGTAAAATCATGGCGCTTAAAGCGACAATTTATAAGGCGGCGGTCAATGTGGCGGATTTGGATCGCAACCAGTTTCTGGATGCCAGCCTGACGCTGGCTCGCCATCCCTCCGAAACCGAAGAGCGCATGATGCTGCGGTTGCTGGCGTGGATTAAGTATGCCGATGAACGTCTGCAGTTCACCCGCGGCCTGAGCGCCGACGAAGAGCCTGAGCTGTGGCAGCTTAACGATCATCTCGGCATCGATCTGTGGATAGAGCTGGGTCTGCCTGATGAGCGCAGGATTAAAAAAGCCTGTTCCCGCTCGCGGGATGTGGCGTTGTTTACCTACAACAGCCGGGCGGCGGAGATCTGGTGGCAGCAGAACCAGTCGGCGATGGGCGCGTTTGCCAATCTCAGCATCTGGTATCTGGACGATGGACAACTGACGCAGCTGCGTGAATTTGCCGCCCGTAACATGACGCTTCAGGCCACACTGCAGGAAGGCACAATCTGGTTATCCGATGATCGGAATAATCTGGAAATTCATCTGACGGCCTGGCAACAGCCCGGATGATCGTGATTTCTCGCGGCGTCATTCTGGCGGACGATGAGGTCGAGATCACCGCGATCAGGGCGCAAGGGGCGGGGGGACAGCACGTCAATAAGACGTCGACAGCTATCCATCTGCGTTTTGATATTCGCGCGTCGAGCCTGCCTGAGGACTATAAGACGCGGCTCCTTGCGGCCAGCCACCACTTAATTTCTGCCGATGGTGTGATTATCATAAAGGCGCAGGAATATCGTAGCCAGGATATGAACCGCGAGGCGGCGCTGGCTCGTCTGGTGTCGGTGATACAAACGTTGACCACAGTGCAGAAGCATCGTAAAGCGACGCGTCCGACCAAAGCGTCAAAAGAGCGCAGGCTGACGTCAAAGTCGCAAAAGTCGTCGGTAAAAGCGCTGCGGGGGAAGGTCCGTCATTCCGGTGAATAGCGGGCAGTACTAACAGATAAGGACAGTAGGGTGAAAAAGGTTTTATTAGCGATTGCGGCAATGGGGATGCTGGCGGCATTACCCGGTTGTAATCATCGTTCAGATGAGCAGGCCTTACCGGTTGGGGCGTCTGAAACCTTAGCGCCGATGCAGCAGAGCTGGCGCGGCATTTTGCCATGCGCGGATTGTGAAGGTATTGAAACGTCGCTGTTTCTGGCAAAAGACGGCACCTGGGTGATGAATGAGCGCTATCAGGGCGTAACGAAAGGGCCTTCATCGTTTGCCTCTTATGGCACCTGGGCCCGTACCGCCGAGAAACTGGTATTGACCGATAGCAAAGGTGAGAAATCGTACTATCGGGCAAAAGGCGACAAGCTGGAAATGCTGGATCGCGAAGGCAACCCCATTACCTCAACGCTGAACTATACGCTGGAACCGGTCAAAGCCAGCCTGCCGCTCACCCCGATGGCGATGCGCGGTATGTATTTCTATATGGCGGATGCGGCCATCTTCACCGATTGCGCGACCGGTAAGCGCGTTGCGGTAGCGAACAATGCCCAGCTTGAGCGCGATTATGCGGCAGCCCGCGGCAGCGAAACAAAACCAGTACTGCTGGTGGTGGAAGGACACTTCACGCTGGAGCCGAACCCGGATAGCGGTGAGATGATAAAAACGCTGGCGGTCGATCGTGATGCGAAATTTATCCCCGGTAAGAGCTGCAGCAACTAACCTTTGCCGCAAATAAAAAGCCTCGCAGATGCGAGGCTTTTTATGGTCAGCAAATTCAGCCTTTGATGGCTTTAACCAGGTAATCCAGAATCTCGCCGGTTTTGATCAGCTGCTTGTCGCCGTTACGACGGTATTTGTATTCGATATCGTCGTTGTCGAGGTTGCGGTCGCCAATAACCACGGTGTGCGGAATACCGATGAGCTCCATATCGGCGAACATCACTCCCGGGCGCTCTTTACGGTCATCCATCAGCACTTCAATACCCTGCGCGCGCAGCTCGGCGTACAGTTTTTCCGCCAGCTCCTGCACACGGTAGGACTTGTGCATGTTCATCGGCAGAATCGCGACCTGGAACGGTGCGATGGCGTCAGGCCATACGATACCGCGTTCGTCATAGTTCTGCTCAATGGCAGCAGCTACCACACGCGTCACCCCGATGCCGTAGCAGCCCATGGTCAGGATCTGGTTACGTCCATCTTCGCCCTGAACGGCCGCGTTCATCGCCTGGGAGTACTTGGTGCCCAACTGGAAGATGTGGCCAACTTCGATACCGCGTTTGATCATCAGGGTGCCCTGACCGTCCGGGCTCGGGTCGCCTGCCACTACGTTGCGGATATCGGCGACTTCCGGGGTGGCGACGTCGCGATCCCAGTTGATACCGAAGTAGTGTTTCCCGTCAACGTTAGCGCCTGCGGCGAAATCGCTCATCGCGGCAACGGTGCGGTCAATGACGACCGGGATCGGCATGTTGACCGGGCCCAGAGAGCCAGGACCTGCATTCACGACTGCGCGGATTTCTTCTTCGGTAGCGAAGGTCAGCGGGCTGGCTACCTGCGGCAGTTTTTCCGCTTTGACTTCGTTCAGTTCGTGATCGCCGCGCACCAGCAGGGCAACCAGCGGATACGCGCTGTCTTCTACCGCTTTCACCAGCAGGGTTTTCACTGTTTTCTCAACCGGCAGATTGAATTGCTCGACCAGCTCAGCGATGGTTTTTGCGTTCGGCGTATCAACCAGCGTCATCTCTTCCGTTGCGGCGGCGCGCGGCGCGGATGGCGCCAGGGCTTCGGCAAACTCGATGTTGGCGGCGTAATCAGAGGTATCGGAGAAGATAACGTCATCTTCGCCGCTCTGCGCCAGCACCTGGAATTCGTGAGACGCGCTACCGCCGATAGAGCCGGTGTCAGCCTGAACAGCGCGGAAATCCAGCCCCATACGGGAGAAGATCTTGCTGTAAGCGTCGTACATCTTGTCGTAGGTTTCCTGCAGAGATTCCTGAGACGTATGGAAAGAGTACGCATCCTTCATCAGGAATTCGCGGGAGCGCATGACGCCAAAGCGCGGGCGCACTTCGTCACGGAACTTGGTCTGGATCTGGTAGAAGTTCAGCGGCAGCTGCTTATAAGAGTTCAGCTCATTACGAATGAGGTCGGTAATGACCTCCTCATGGGTTGGGCCGAGCACGAACGGGCGATCGCCACGATCGACAAAGCGCAGCAGTTCCGGGCCGTACTGTTCCCAGCGACCGCTCTCTTGCCACAGGTCAGCAGGCTGCACCACCGGCATAGACACCTCGATAGCACCGGCGTTGTTCATCTCTTCACGCACGATGTTTTCGACTTTTTTCAGGACGCGCAGGCCGGTCGGCAGCCAGGTGTATAACCCGGAGGCCAGCTTGCGGATCATCCCGGCGCGCAGCATCAGCTGGTGGCTGATGACTTCGGCGTCGGCAGGCGTCTCCTTCAGAGTGGAGAGCAGATATTGGCTAGTACGCATGTTGTTACGGTTCCATTTCGACGATCGGAACAGGCTCTGCACGAGCCTGATTCAAAAAAAGTGGTTTAGTTTATCAGCCTGGCAGGGTTGCCAAAAGAGAGGAAAATAAAATTAGCGCGGTTCTAGCGCAAAGACTTCAAACCCGGCGTCGGTAACGCGCCAGCGAACGTTGAAATCCAGCAGCCAGACGGCGTACGTTTTTCCTGCTTCCTCTTCTTTGCGATAGGCCGGGCGCGGGTCCTGCGCCAGTACCTCAACGATAAAATCCCTGAGGCGGGGATAGTGTCTTTCCAGCTGTTGAAGCTGCGACAGCAGGGCTGCTGCAAAATAAACCGGCATAGTGGCCTGCGGCGCAAGCTGCGCGTAGCTGGCTTTCGCTTCCGGCAGCGCTTCGGCAAACGGCAGATAGGGTTTGATATCGACGACCGGTGTGCCGTCAACAAGATCGAGGCTGCCGAGCTCCAGCACGACGCTCTCTTTCTGGCAGCGAATCCCTTTCAGCTCGACGAGCGACATCCCGACGGGGTTTGGGCGAAATGTGGAGCGCGTAGCAAACACGCCCATTCTGGCATTACCGCCCAGACGGGGAGGGCGCACCGTGGGGCGCCAACCGCCTTCCATGGTCTGGTGGAAGATAAACAGCACCCACAGATGGCTGAATGCTTCAAGACCGCGTACGGCATCAGGCTGGTTGTACGGGGGAATGAAGTGAAGTTCGCCGCCACAGCTTTTGACGAGCCCGGGCTGTCGCGGTACGGCAAACTTCTCTTTATAAGGTGAGCGGATAACGCCTATTTGCTCAACGCTAAATGCGGTCATTTCGCGGAGACGTTAAGCGCAGATCCAATGCACACGGCCTGGCGGTAGCAGCCTGGCGTTCCACTGGTCACTTCGCAGCTGTGTAGCAGGACGGCGTTAGCCTTCATTTTGGCCGCGTTAATCTGCAGGCGTTTGCGCGCGGTAGGGATGTTCGGCGGAGAATCCTGGTTTGAGGCCTGGCAGGATTCGCCCGTGACTTCACCGAGATCGCGGAACGGTTTGCCGACTAAGTCTTCTGCATTGGTATAGATGCGTACCGGTGCCGGACGTGGCGGCTTCGGCTTTGTCGGCTCAGGCGCAGGAGGCGTAGTTGTGCTTTGTACGGGTTCGACAGGGGATCTGTTTAGCATCGAACAGCCGCTCAGCGCGAATGCTAATAAACAGATCGGTAAAGCACGCATAATATTTCCTCAAGCAATATAAAATCAGGTAGTCATTGAATCAGCAGATTGCATAAATGACAAGACGGGCAAAAGCCCGTCCTGATGATATTACGTTGTAAAAAGATTACCAGCCTTTAACAGCACCGCCGTTGAAGATCTTGTTCGCCGCTTCGTAAACTTCGTCAGACTGGTAGGCCTGCACGAATTTCTTCACGTTTTCTGCGTCTTTGTTATCTTCGCGCGCAACGATCAGGTTTACATACGGGGAATCTTTATCTTCTACGAAGATACCGTCTTTCGCAGGCGTCAGACCAATCTGGCTTGCATAGGTGGTGTTGATAACCGCCAGGGCAATCTGCGCATCGTCCAGAGAACGCGGCAGCTGCGGCGCTTCCAGCTCAACAATCTTCAGGTTCTTCGGGTTCTCGGTCACGTCCAGAACGGTCGGCAGCAGGCCAACGTCATCTTTCAGCTTGATAAGACCCACTTTCTGCAGCAGCAGCAGGGTGCGGCCGAGGTTGGTCGGATCGTTAGGAACCGCGACCTGGGAGCCTGGCTGCAGTTCATCCAGCGATTTGATTTTTTTGGAGTAGCCGGCAATCGGGTAAACAAACGTGTTGCCGACCGATACCAGTTTGTAGCCGCGATCTTTGATCTGCTGATCCAGATACGGTTTGTGCTGGAAGGCATTGGCGTCAATATCGCCTTTGCTCAGGGCTTCGTTTGGCAGAACGTAATCGTTGAAGGTCACCAGCTCAACGTCCAGGCCGTATTTCTCTTTCGCCACTTTCTGCGCGACCTCAGCAACCTGCTGCTCTGCGCCAACGATCACGCCGACTTTAATGTGGTTCGGATCTTTTTCATCCTGACCGCAACCCACCAGTGCCAGAGAACCAATCAGAGCACCCACTGCCGCAAAGGTTTTAAAATTGAACGTCATAGTGTTTCCTTAACTCTTTGAGTTGTATGTGTTGTGTGTAACGTTATTTATGAGTGACAGTCCGGACGATGCGATCGCCGCAGAATTGAATTAAATAAACCAGAACGACCAGCAATACCAGAACCGTATTCATTACCGTGGCGTTATAGCCAATGTAACCGTACTGATAGCCAATCTGTCCCAAACCGCCCGCGCCGACTGCGCCGCCCATCGCGGAGTAACCCACCAGAGTAATCAGCGTAATGGTGGCGGCGTTCACCAGACCCGGCAACGCTTCCGGCAGCAGCACTTTACGGACGATCTGCATCGGCGTTGCGCCCATCGCACGGGAGGCCTCAATCAGGCCGGTAGGGATTTCCAGCAGGGCGTTTTCCACCATGCGGGCGATAAACGGCGCGGCGCCTACGGTCAGCGGAACGATAGCAGCCTGAAGACCGATCGAGGTTCCGACGATCACGCGAGTAAAAGGAATCATCCATACCAGCAGAATAATGAATGGAATGGAGCGGAAAATATTCACCAGCGCGGACAGCATGCGATAGAGTTTCGCATTTTCAATGATTTGCCCAGGACGGGTAACGTACAGCAGCACGCCGACCGGCAGGCCCAGGACAAAACCGAAGAAACCGGACACAAAGGTCATCGCCAGCGTTTCCCATACGCCGCGCGCCAGTAACCACATCATCGCCTCAGACATAACCCAGTACCTCTACTTTCACATGGTGTTCCTGCAGCCAGGCAATGGCGGCTTGCGTATCGTCGTGTGTTCCGTGCATTTCCGTCAGCATAATGCCGAACTTCACGCCGCCGGCGTAATCCATCTGCGCGCTGATGATGTTGTTGTTAACATTAAAGCGGCGCGCGGTTTCTGAAAGCAACGGCGCATCAACGGACTGGCCAGTGAATTCCATACGCAGCATCGGGACGCTGTCGGTGTGCTGGTCCGGCTTGAGGCGCGCAAGGTAATCTTCCGGGATATCCAGATGCAGCGTGGCCTGAATAAACTGTTGTGCCAGCGGCGTTTTCGGGTGAGAAAACACTTCGCTCACCGTATCTTGCTCAATCAACTGACCGTTGCTGATCACCGCCACGCAGTCGCAGATGCGCTTGACCACGTCCATTTCATGCGTAATCAGCAGAATGGTCAGGCCGAGGCGGCGGTTAATGTCTTTCAGCAGCTCGAGAATCGACCGCGTGGTGGCGGGATCCAGGGCGCTGGTGGCTTCGTCGCACAGCAGTACTTTCGGCTGGCTTGCCAGCGCACGGGCGATGGCCACGCGCTGTTTCTGCCCGCCGGACAGGTTGGCCGGATAGCTGTCGTGCTTATCCGCAAGGCCGACGAGGTCGAGCAGCTCGCTAACGCGACGTTTGATTTCTTCTTTAGGCGTGTTGTCCAGTTCCAGCGGCAGCGCCACGTTACCGAAAACGGTGCGTGATGCCAGCAGGTTAAAGTGCTGGAAAATCATGCCTATCTGACGGCGTGCTTTGGTCAGTTGGGATTCAGAAAGCGACGTCAGCTCTTGACCGTCAACCAGCACGCTGCCTTCCGTTGGGCGTTCAAGCAGGTTTACGCAGCGAATCAGCGTACTCTTACCTGCACCGGAGGCGCCAATGACGCCGTAAATTTGTCCCGCAGGCACATGCAGGCTGACGTTGTTCAGCGCCTGGATGGTTTTGTTCCCCTGCTGGAACACTTTGGTGATATTCGAAAGTTTTATCATTAGCTATTTATTATCGTATGGAGATTTGCCGTGGCATTTTCTGCTGCCCCAGACGGGTGGTAACCGTCGATGGAATGGATGTTAAGGCATCCAGACGTCTAAATCAATCCGGAGAAGCGCCAATGAGCACTTTCTTGCCGGACGAAACGTGAGATACTACGGCCACATGCCTTATTCAGGAGCACACCGGTGGCAAAGACCGTTCCCGCAATATTTCTCGATCGTGATGGCACAATTAATGTCGATCATGGTTATGTCCACGAAATTGATGAGTTTGAATTTATCGACGGCGTCATTGATGCCATGCGCGAGTTGAAAGCGATGGGGTATGCCCTGGTGCTGGTGACTAACCAGTCGGGGATTGCGCGCGGAAAATTTACCGAGGCGCAGTTTGAGACCCTGACGGAATGGATGGACTGGTCGCTGGCCGATCGCGGCGTGGACCTGGACGGCATCTATTACTGTCCGCATCATCCGCAGGGGTCTGTTGAAGAGTATCGTCAGGTGTGTGATTGCCGTAAGCCGCATCCGGGCATGTTTATTTCCGCCAGAGATTATTTGCACATTGATATGGCCGCCTCTTATATGGTGGGCGATAAAGTCGAAGATATGCAGGCGGCTGCCGCGGCGGACGTCGGTACTAAAGTGCTGGTGCGTACCGGTAAGCCCGTGACGTCTGAAGCTGAATCGGCGGCAGATTGGGTGATTAACAGCCTGGCGGACCTGCCTGCGGCTATCAAAAAGCAGAAAAAACCAGCGTAGCGATGAAAAGATGAGCGGTTGAAACAAAAATGCATTTTTCCGCTTGTCATTCCTTCTGAGCTCCCTATAATGCGCCTCCATCGACACGGCGGATGTGAATCACTTCACACAAACAGCCGGTTCGGTTGAAGAGAAAAAATCCTGAAATTCAGGGTTGACTCTGAAAGAGGAAAGCGTAATATACGCCACCTCGCAACGGTGAGCGAAAGCCGCGTTGCACTGCTCTTTAACAATTTATCAGACAATCTGTGTGGGCACTCAAAGTGACATGGATTCTTAACGTCCTCGGACGAAAAAT
>NZ_JAFAGS010000129.1 GCF_019237635.1 Pluralibacter sp. | reverse complement strand
CGCCAGCACAATGGCGCAGGCAAGCTTAACCGCAAAGCGCAGGTGCTGGGGGGCAATAGTGAAGATCCCCATCGTGATTAACCAAACTCACGCAGGCGCATGCCGAGCTTCTGGAAGAAAGACATCTGGCGCGTATCGCGGTCTTTTTCACCGGTAATAATCACCGTTGCGGTAGTCCCGGCGGGCCAGAGATTGCTCTGCTGCGCATCAAGACGAATACGCACCGGCACGCGCTGGGCAAGGCGCACCCATTCAAGGTTAGAGTCAACGGTCGCCATCCCTTTCGTGTCCCGGCTACTGCTGGCGTTCGTCACCCCTGCCGCAATACTATCGACCGTACCTTTGATAACCTGCGAGCTGCCAAGCGGAGTGATCTCCGCACGGTAGCCTGGACGCACCCCTTCCAGTTTGGTTTCTTCCATGTAGGCCATCACGTAGAACGAGTTTTGTTTCACCAACGCCACCGCTGTTGAGCCACGGGTGATAAATTCCCCGGTGTACACGTTCAGGTTGGTCACCCACCCATCTGCCGGAGCGCGAATAACGGTACGCTCCAGATCAAGACGAGCCAGATCCCGCGTCGCCTGCGCTTTAGCCAGCTGATGCTCGACGGTTTGCAGCATATTGTTCGCCTGGTCAATCTCTTCACGAGACATGGCCTGCACGCCCAGTTGGTTACGACGCACAGCCTCACGGCTTTTCTCCGATGCCTGCACCTGGTAATAGGCAACATCTGCCTCCGCTTGTGCGAGCGCCTTCTGGTAGCGTGGCTGGTCTATGGTAAACAGCACCTGATTTTTACGAACCAGTTGGTTATCCTTAACATTCACTTCAGTGATAAGGCCAGCGACATCGGGGGCGATCGCCACCACCTCAGCGCTGAACCGGGCATCGCGGGTCCACGGGGATTCGGTGTAATAGACCCAGGCGCGAAAGAGAGCGATGAACGCCAGCAGCACCAGAATCAGCGTGATGGCTGTACGGGAAATTTTTGTTGTTAGTGTTTTCACAGCGACCTCAAACGAACAAGCGCGATATCAAGTAAAACAGGCAGCAATACAGCGCCGTATTAAACAGCGCCGGATGCCAGACAAAGTCGTAAATCCCGGTAGGGACCAGCACCCGACGCAGCAGCCAGAAGAGGGCCAGCGACAATAGCAACTCAACGAAGATCGGCGGAAACGAGAGGCCGAAAATCACAATGACGGGAAAGAGACTCATGTTGACCTTGACTTAGAGAGCAGGTGAGAAGCGATGCTTTTATTATTCAGCTAACAGTATATTAACGTAACTGTGAGTCGGTTATCTATAATGTGTGATCTAAATCACTTTTAAGCCAGAGTGAATAATGGAACGATTAAAACGCATGTCGGTATTCGCCAAAGTGGTTGAGTTTGGCTCGTTTACCGCCGCCGCAAAGCAGCTACAAATGAGCGTTTCCTCCATCAGCCAGACGGTCTCCCGGCTGGAAGATGAACTGCAGGTCAAGCTGCTGAACCGCAGCACGCGCAGCATTGGCCTGACGGAAGCGGGTAAAATCTACTATCAGGGCTGTCGTCGGATGCTGCACGAAGCGCATGATGTTCACGAACAGCTTTATGCCTTCAACAACACGCCCATCGGCACACTGCGCATTGGCTGTTCTTCAACCATGGCACAGAATGTCCTCGCAAAAATCACCGCCGAGATGCTCAAAGAGTACCCGGGACTGACGGTAAACCTGGTCACCGGCATCCCAGCGCCCGACCTTATTACCGACGGTCTGGATGTGGTGATTCGCGTCGGCGCGCTACAGGATTCGAGCCTGTTTTCACGCCGTCTCGGTTCCATGCCGATGGTCGTCTGCGCCGCGAAAAGCTATCTGCAGCAGGCGGGAGCGCCGGAAAAACCCGCCGACCTCGCCCGCCACTCGTGGCTTGAATACAGCGTACGCCCTTACAATGAATTCGAACTTATCGGTCCGGAGGGAATCTCCACCCGGCTGACTCCGCAAGGGCGCTTCGTCACCAACGATCCAATGACGCTCAGCCGCTGGTTGAATGCCGGGGCAGGGATCGCCTATGTGCCGCTGATGTGGGTGATCGATGAGATCAACCGGGGAGAGCTCGAGATCCTGCTGCCCCGCTACCAGTCTGACCCGCGACCGGTGTACGCCGTATATACCGAAAAGGATAAGCTGCCGCTGAAGGTACAGGTCTGTCTCGACGCGTTGAGCGACTATTTTGTCGAGGTATCGCAGCTGTTTCATGACGCACGCAGCCGCGATAAGCTTTAAGGCACCAGTTCCGCTTCCGCATCGGACACCAGATGCGTGACCTCGCTCAGTGGGCCGATGCGCACGACGCTTGCGCGGTTGAACTTACTTTTATCCATCAGCAGGAGCGATTGGGACGCCCGCTTTAGCAACAGCGATTTATAGCGGGCATTATGTTCACTGGAATCCCACAGAACGCCATCGCCATCCACGCCTTCGCAGGAAAAGATGAACAGATCGATTTCCAGCCCTTTGAGCTGCGAGGCCAACGTGGGATTCAGGTAATAGCCAAACTGGCGCTGTAATTGTCCGCCGGAGCTGATGAGCTGCACGCACTCACGCTTGCCCAGCTCGACACAAACCGGATGGCTGTTTGTGAAAACCGTCAGTGTGATATCCGGCAGTTGGCGCGCCAGAAACCAGCAGGTGGAGCTGGCATCAAGGGCAATCGTCATGCCCTCTTCAATCCACGCCAGCGCGTGGCGGGCAATATCGGATTTGTGGGCATAATGCCGCTTCAGGCGGGTCTGAAAAGGGGATTCGCTGTCCTGCTGGTCACGGCGGATGATCCTTGCCTGGCCATGGCTGCGCTGGATCGTACCGCGCTGCTGCAAGGCGCTGAGATCGCGGCGGATCGTCTCGATACTGACGTTAAACCGGGCGGCAAGCGACTCGGTCGTCAGGCTCTGCGCCTGGCGCAGAAGTTCAAGAATAGCCTGTTGGCGCTCAGCTTTCACACCGTCTCCCCCTAAAAAAATGCCCGCAAACGCGGGCATTATACCAGTCAGGCGGTTCCGCCGACCGTGAGGTTGTCCACCTTAAGCGTTGGCTGTCCTACGCCGACCGGCAGGCTCTGGCCCTCTTTACCGCAAACGCCGACGCCATTGTCGAGCTTCAGGTCATTACCGACCATCGAGATTTGCTGCATCGCCTCGATGCCGGAACCAATAAGCGTTGCGCCCTTCACCGCTTTGGTCACTTTACCTTTTTCAATCAGGTACGCTTCTGAGGTTGAGAAGACAAACTTCCCGGAGGTGATGTCTACCTGGCCGCCGCCAAAGTTCGGGGCATAAATCCCATAATCAACGGATTCAATGATTTCCTGCGGCGTGGATTTTCCTGCCAGCATATAGGTGTTAGTCATGCGCGGCATCGGCAAATGCGCATACGATTCACGGCGGCCGTTACCGGTCGGGTTCACTCCCATCAGACGCGCATTGAGTTTGTCCTGCATATACCCTTTCAGCACGCCGTTTTCGATAAGCACGTTGTACTGCCCCGGCGTACCTTCATCATCAATGGCGACTGAACCGCGGCGATCGGCGATCGTGCCGTCATCCACGACGGTGCACAGCTCAGAGGCCACCAGCTGTCCCATCTGTCCGCTGAAGACCGAGGTGCCGCGACGGTTGAAGTCGCCTTCCAGACCATGTCCTACCGCTTCATGCAACAGCACGCCCGGCCAGCCAGCGCCCAGCACCACCGGCAGCGTACCCGCAGGTGCCGCCACGGCAGAGAGGTTAACCAGCGCCATACGTACCGCCTCTTTCGCCCAGGCGTCCGCGCATACATCGCCATCGAGGTCAGCCAGGAAATAGTCGTAGCCGAAGCGTCCGCCGCCGCCGCTGGAGCCGCGTTCACGCTTACC
>NZ_JAFAGS010000001.1 GCF_019237635.1 Pluralibacter sp. | reverse complement strand
TTCATCGGTTTCGCTCCAGTTAAACAATACGCACGAATGCGGTCACATCACTGTAATGCATCTTTTATGCCATGTTTCTGATGTGGGAATGTAGAGATATTACGGGGGATTTTGCTCAACGCGCTGACGAAAAACCGTTCGTCGTCAATTTTGACGTGTCGAAATGAGAAACCGCGTGATATACGTCACGCGGCACGGAGGTTACTTTTCCTCTGGAAGAGCCTGATAACCGCCGCCCAGCGATTTAATCAGTTGGATGTTCTGAATCACCCGCTGCGTATCCAGCATCAATAGCGACATCTCTTCCGCCAGAACAGGCACGCGGGCTTCTGTGGCTTGCAGACGGCTGCCAAGACCGCGTTTATAAGCCGCGTCTGCCGATGACTGCGCGTAGCGCATAGCGTCGACGCGATCGGCTTGCATAGCCCGCTCTTCATTCAGTGTTTGCAGGCGCGTGCCGTTAATCGCGACATCGCGAACGGCATTAAGCACGGACTGATTGTAGCGCTCAATCATCATATTGCTGGCGGCGCGGTTGTTCTCCAGGTTGGCGTTCAATCGCCCACCGTCAAATAACGGTAAATGCAGACCGGGGATGAAGTTAATCTGCTGGCTGGTGCCTTTCAGGAGATCATTAAGATGAATCGCGTCAAAGCCGAAGAACGCTTTGATATCAAAGCTGGGGTAGAACAGCGCGCGTGCCGCATCCACCTGGCTCATCGATGATTGTACGTACCAACGCATCGCCTGAAGATCGGGGCGGCGAGCGAGCAGGTCGTACGGCAGCATACCCGGAATACCGGTCTGCACCAGAGGTAGAGATACGGGCTTTATCTCCGGCATAGTCTTCGAGGTTGCGCCCATCAGCGCGCGCAGCGACTCGCGTGTCTCCTTTATGTGTCCCTGAACGGCGACAATCTGTTTTTCGACCGCCAGGAGTTGCGCGCGAGCGCCGTGGTAAGGCACTTTTGCTTCCAGCCCGTGAGCCACTTTACTTTGGTGTGCTTTTACTGCGTAATCAATGACATCGTGGGTTTGTTGCAGCAAGTCGAGCATCTGGTAGCTGGCTTGCATACTGTAGTAAATCTGCGCAACAGCGGTGGAGAGTGATAACTCCACCGTTGCGGTTTCAGCGATTGCGGCATTATGCGCGCCAATAGCGGCGGCAACGGAAGCGCGATGGACGCCCCACAGATCGAGATCCAGCCCGGCGAACAACCCCATCGTGGCTTCCGTATAGTAGGGGCCGTCCATACCCAGACGCGGTGCGTCCATGGCGTAGGGGCTCAGAAAACCGTTGGCGGAGACGCGCTGACGGTTAAGCATACCTAACGCGGCGACCTGAAGCTGCGAGCCGGCATCCAGCAAGTCGGCCTGCGATTGGGTTTTATCTTCCCGCAATTTCGCTTCAGCCAGGGTGTGTGACCCGCTGAGTGTTTGCTGAATTAATGCATCTAGTTGGGGGTCGTTAAACGGCTTCCACCATTGCGCCTGCGGCCAACCGGAGCCTGGCAGATGGATATCCTCTGCCAGCGTGATCTGTTCTGGCTTGAGCTGTTGGTGTGCGGGCGTGTCATTGCGTACCAGCGCACAGCCGGAAATCACCGTCGTGCAGCCGAGGAGGCTACAGAGGAATAAGCGTGAAAGATGACGGGTCATGATTGAGCGGCTCCTTGTGCCTGTTCCGTGGCTGGCGATAACGCTGGCGTGCTCCAGTCGGGTAGTTGGGTAATGAGCAGTCCGACGCGTTGCTCTTGTTTAACGCACTCAGGCAGACGGGAAAGTGACGCTGGCGTCTCCTCTAGCGCAATCACCGGCGCCTGGCTGGCGGCACAGGTCAGGTCTGCTGCATATTTTTCCAGCAGGCCAGCCAAATGGTTTGCCCTGTCCTGGATAACGGCCTGATCTTGCGCCTGAAGATCGTCATTTCGGGTTTCGTCCCAGGTATAGAGGATCTCGCGCCCATGGTGGAGGATGGACTGGGTACGCTGAAGCAGTAATTCACGCTCTGCCGTGACTATCTGGCGCTCCAGAGCGACGCGCTCACTGGCCTCTTCGCAGGCATTGAACGCAGCGTGTAAACCAACACGCAATTGCAGATAGGTTCTCTGGATCGTGGCTTCCTGTTGACGGGGGACGCGAAGCAGTTTTCCGAGCATCCCCATCGCGCCTGCCAGTTTCTGCGGTAATACGCGCGCTTCGCTTTCTGGCCAGATGAAGGTGTAAATCACCGCTGAAACGGCAGTACCGATCAAAATACCGGCTGCGCGATCGCGAATTTCCACCAGATCAGAGACCGGGCCAAACACATTTTCCAGGGTCGCCAGCGAAAAGGTGACAATCATTTGTGTTCCGATGTAGGAAGAGCGCTCTGAGCCGGTGGTAATCCAGGAGGCGATCAGAAATATCGGCGCCAGCATCACCAGTAGCTCAACGATATTGTCCAGCCGTGGGATAACGAAAATCGTCATCAGCAAAGCGAGGAGCGCGCCGCATAGTGCGCCGCCAAAACGTAGCGCCATTTTTTGAAACGATGAGCCGACAGTCGGGTTAGCGACGATGATGCAGGTTAACATGCAGGTGTGGATGCCTTCCCAGTCGACGCCGGTATAAAACACATAGCAAATCATGCAGGCCAGCAGCGTTTTCAGCGAATAGCGGACATAGTTGGGATTGGTAAACGCATCCGCGACCATTGACGGTGGGCGGGACGCGGGGACAGGCGGCGTATCGGGATCCATACGACCCAGATTCAGCAATGCATGACAGAGGTTTTCCAGCCCACTCGCCCGTGCGGCGGCCATTTCACGTTCGCTGGGCTGCCAGTCGCTTTGCCAGATTTCGCCTGTGGTAATTGCACGCTTTAGCGAATGGATTTCATTGGTTAATTTTATCATGAAATCATGCGTTTCTGCGGTTTTGGCAACTGCCGCGATATTGTAGCGATTAAGGCGGGTATACAGGTAACTGACGGTTGTCACGCAGGTTTGCCACCAGGCGCTTTGGTTTCGCCAACTGGCGTTATCCGCCAGACAAAAGGCGTTGAGCTTTTGCAGGGCCAGCACCTCTTTTTCAATACGCTTTTCCGGTAACGGTGTGGCCGCTACGGTCAGGTGACTTAAGGCATCATCCAACCGGGAACACAGCGTATGACGCATTTGTTGTACGGCACGGGTGGGAAACCACAGGACGCCAATTAACGTCATCAATAACGCAGGGTAGAGGCCGACGACGATACACCATAGCGTCAGCCGTACGACGACCTCAGGATAGTCGAGCATTCCGGGGAATGTTTGACCGTAAACGGCGATAATGGCAACGGCAAAAAATAATAACCCCAGACGATACGTTCGCATCATAAACATGCAGCCCAACAGAATGGGACTGGAGATAATGAGCCGCATGAGTGGATAGCTGTAAGACCATTTGTAGATTAAAAACAGGCTGCCAATTTCCAGTACCGTAGCTGCGACAAACAGGAGCGCGACAAATTTCGTGTAAAAGGCATTGGACTGGACGCCATAAAAGAGTACGGCTAGCGAGATAGCCAAAAAAGGGATCTCAAAGGTCATTGAGATCAATACCACCAACAGACAGCCTGCCCATAGCTGTAGCGTTTGAGGTACTCGTCCTGGGCGCTTTTCGCTTAATTCTTCATGGAAAAACGCCAGCAGCCTGACCAGCGGCATTGGCAATACATTGAGCACGTTCATCACCGCGGCTCTAGCGTCGCAACCGCCGAGGCACCGATGCGAAACATATCAGGATCGGGCTTGTCGACCATAATTTTTACCGGAAAACGCTGGGCAACGCGGACCCAGTTGATGGAGCGAGAAACGCGTGGCAGGCCGCCAAGTATCACACCGCCATCGTCCGGCAGTACGCCGTAACCAATAGAATCCACTTTCCCGGTAAAGGTTTTCCTGCTATCGCTCATCAGGTGAATCTTCGCGGGTGAGCCGATAGGGATATTTTTCAGGTCGGTTTCCCGGAAATTGGCGATAACGTACCAATGACGGGTATCAATCAGGGTGAAAATGGGCTTCATCGCAGACGCAAATTGACCGGTTGACGTTTTTAACGACACGACACGGCCGTCAAAAGGCGCGCGCACTGTCGCCATTTCAAGATGGAGCCTGGTCAGCACAATATCAGCCTGTACCGCAGCCCGTTGGGCCACCAGGGCATCAACCCCGCTCACCGCGCTGGCGGCGCCTGCAATAAAACGGTATTGAGGTCGGCTTCTGCTGCGCGTTGCGCTGTCCTGGCGCGGTCGACATCTTCCGCTGAGACAAAACCTTCTGCCAGCAGCGGTTCCGTCCGGCGGAAGGTATCGCTGGCCTGTTTTGCGGCGGCGCGGGCCTTTTCAACGGCTGCCTGTATGGAGTCGGCGCCGAATTGCTGCGCATTGACGCTACGCTGGGTCAGCATAATTTGTTTATCCAGAGCGACGAGGGAGGCTTCGGCCTTGGCCAGATTAGCCTCATACGTGCGGGGATCGATACGAAACAGCAGATCGCCTTGTTTTACGAATTGGTTGTCGGTCACCGCCAGTTCTACAATTCGACCGCTGACTTCCGGCACGACATCAATCGTATCGGCAGAAGCATAGGCATCATCGGTTGAGGGGGTGTTATCTACCCGCCAGATGACATAAATCAGGACGATCAGCGTTACCAGAACCAGCAGCAGAGCCGGTAATTTGTTATGTGAGGCTTTTTGGGGCGAACTTTCCATGGGCAGGTCTCAAATCAATTAAAAACATACCAACCAGAACAGCATGGCGTAGAGAGCAAAAAGGGCGGTATAAACGACCCCAACGTAAGACAGGTTTTTATAAATATGTTGAATGATTTGTCTTGTAATGAGCGTCACAATAAGGCTGGCAATAATGCAGAAAAACCAGTCGGGATAATAAGTGCTGATCACCGGGATTGACGGGGGTAACGAGCACCCGGATAAAAGCCCTACGAGAATTATTCCGCTTGTTTTTGTCAGCCGCATCACACTACGGGATAGCACTGTTTGCATGATAAAATACACCCTGTCTGGTGCGAGTAATATTTTGAGTGAATGTGAATATTCATGGAGTGTCTCAGTATGGCTATTTTTGTGGTGAAGTAAAATCTCTTTGTTCGTTGATCGCATTCATTACTTATTAGTGTGGTGTATTATTTATTTCGTTTTATTGTTTGTTGATATATAAAACTTCCGAAAGCGACGTCGCTTTCGGAAGTGAAAATAATTAATTCGGTGTGACGATATTGACCCACAGGTCGAAATTATCTAAACAAGCGATAATTTCATCCAGTTTCGCAGAATTGCCGATGATTTTGACTTTTTTCGCTTTGATGAGATTTGCCATCTTCGCCTGGCCGGTCAACACATCGTGGAGATCGGTTCGGTTCATATAAAATGAGGCATCCGCTTTCGGCTGCAGCATCTGGCGATAGTTGAGAACGCTGTTGTTCAGGGTCAGGTTCAGGTTATCGTTGTTCTCCAGATTGAAGTTCAGGCTAATGTCTTTACCTGCGGCTTTGTCGGCGTTCAGACGTATGGCCATGTAATCAAACAGCATTTCCACCGTCATACCTTTGATGGTATCCGGCGAATTTGATGATCCGTGGGACATCTTATGCACACCTTCACGCAATTCTTTCGCACCAGTCAGGTAGAAGCCGCGCCATGTGGCTGATTCTGCCTGATAACCCATCTGCTCAAACGTATTCGCCTGCAGGTTTTTTGCAGTCTGGTCGGCAGGATCGGCGGCAATCACCTGTTTTAGCAGCTCAGCCGCCCAGCGGTAGTCGCCCTGGTTGTAGGCTTCCTGGGCAAGACTGATCGTATGGGCGGAACCGCCCAGTGCTTTCACATAGCGTTTACCCATGTCAACCTGTCCGTACGGGTTCAGGTTGGCAGGGTTGCCATCAAAATAGCCGAGATAATAGTTGTAAACCGCGCGCGCGTTATGACTGACAGAACCATAATAACCGCGGCTCGCCCAGTTATTTTCCAGTACTGGCGGCAGCTTAACCATGTTGCCGATTTCATTCATCGTGTAGCCCTGGTTCGCCAGGTTCAGCGTTTGATCGTGAATGTACTTAATCGTGTCACGATATTTGCCGATATAGTCATTGATGTGCTGGTTACCCCAGACAGGCCATGTGTGCGGCATAAACAGCACTTCCGCCTGGCCTCCCCACATATCCAACGTTTCGTTTAGATATGTCGTCCACTTGCTGACGTCGCGGGTCTTGGCGCCACGCAGGGTGTAGAAATTATGCAGCGTATGCGTAGCGTTCTCTGCGGTGCAGAGGGCTTTCAGTGCCGGAATATAGAAGTGCATTTCGGCGGGCGCTTCGCTGCCTGGCGCCATCAGGAAATCAAATTCCAGACCGGCGATGATATGTTTTTCACCGGTTTTGGTGATGGAGAGGGTCGGCGCGATAATGGTCGGGCCACCTGCTGAAATGGTCACGCCCAGACCATTGCCAATATCCCCTTGGGCATTGTGCGGCAACAATAAGCCATAAGAATAGAACACGCGGCGATTCATAATGTTGCCCGCCAGGACGTTTTCACTGATCGCCTCTTCCATAAACCCTGCCGGAGCGATAATTTGCACTTTACCGGACTTAACGTCTTCTTCGGAGACGATGCCTTTGACGCCGCCATAGTGATCGGTATGGCTATGGGTATAAATCACCGCAACGATAGGTTTTTTGGGTCTGTGCTGGAAATAAAGGTCGAGCGCGGCCCTGGCTGCCGGTGCGGTTACGAGGGGGTCGATAACAATAATCCCGGTATCACCCTCAATAAAGGTGATATTGGAAATATCCTGACTGCGTACCTGGTACATGCGGTCGGTCACTTTAAACAGACCTGAAATTCCGTTTAGCTGTGACTGACGCCAGAAGCTCGGGTTTACCGTATCGGGTGCGGGTGCATTGAGATCGAATTTATAATCCTCAGCGCGGTATATGATGTTGCCTTGCGCGTTTTTCAATTCACCATGGTTCAATAATGGCGCGATAAAACCTCGCTGGGCATCGTCAAAATCCTGGCGATCGTTAAAGGGAAGTGATTTTAAATATTGCTGATTAATGTTCTGTGTGTATTGCGTTGCTGGCTGAGGGAGTTCGTTGGCAAAGCTTGTATTAATCCATAATCCCGTAACAGCAGTCATCGATATAAAGGCCGTGCTAAAGCGGAATAACCGACAGTTATTCATATGGTTCTCCATTTTATCATTTGTGTCGTAAATTTATTAAGGCAAAAACAGCCGTTAGCCAACGCCGGGTAACATCATAAAGATAAAAAACGCTTTTTCAGAAATATAAGTGTGAGTCGGGTGGCTTTTTCTTTTAGGTATTTGTGCGATGGCGTTTGTTGAATAGGCCAGAATGATGATTCAAATAAATAGTGTGACAACGCTTATACTTTTACCCGCCAGCTAAGCGCGTACCTTTTACGTCTTTCGGTAATTATCCACACAGTATGCATGCCTTTGATGTCCTGACCTGCCAGACCGGACTATCGATGTGCTGAACATGCGCCTGAGGCTATGGCGTAAGCGGATGCTCGTCGATAAACGCCAGCAGCTCGTCGAGGGTTTTGGCGCCGTCAATGGCGTTGGCGCACAGCAGGCTCGCGCGGGCGCAGGCATGGGCCAACTGCAGGCTTTCGGCGAGCGGCCACTGCTCATGACAGCCGTATAAGAACCCGGCGCAAAACGCATCCCCGGCGCCGACGCTGCCGACGATCTCCTCCTGCGTCAGCTGCCAGGAGGGCACCCACATCCCGTCGTCATCGGGCGATTGCCCCCACGCGCCTTCCGGACAGTGGATCACCGCCCGTTGTTTCACCCCCGCCTGTAGCAGCAGCGCCGCCGCGCGGGCAATATTGTCGATATCCGGTTCGCCGCTGACGGTGCGGATCTCAAGCCCGCTGAACTCCCCGGCCTCCAGTTCGTTGATCACCAGATAATCCAGATACCGTAGCGCGGGCAGCACCAGCGGCTGATAGCGCGGATCGCCTTTGCGTGACACCAGATCCAGCGAGGTTTCGTAGCCCAGATCCTGCATCTGCGCCAGCAGGCGCGCTGCGCGGGTGCCATAGGCATCATCGGCAAGATCGAGGGTGTCGAGCAACAGCAGATAGCCCAGATGGAAGATCTTCATCGTCGGATCCAGTCGATCGAAGGCGGGAAGATCCAGCAGCCGGTTCGCCCCCGGCGAATGGAAGAAGGTGCGCTGCCCGCTGGGGTCGGTCATCACCTGCGACATGGACGTTGGCGCAAAGGTGGTGCGCTGTACGTGCTGGCGATTGACGTGGTACTGGTCGAGCATGGCGTTGATGTAGTCGCCGTCGGCGTCTTCGCCAATCAGCCCGACCGCCTGCAGCGGCAGGTGACAGTGCATTTTCGCCAGCGTCAGCAGTACGTTAAGCGGTGCGCCGCCGGTCGCGCGCTCGCTGTGCGTGATCTCCGCAAGCCAGCCGCGCTCGGGCCACTGTACGATTTTATGCACATGATCGACCAGCATGTTGCCCGCCGCGATAACCCCTTTGCGTTCCATTATGCTTTCCCCGCGCTGCCAAAGATCTGCATTTGTTCGGCGACGGTATCGGTAATCGCCGTTTCTATACCGAGCAGCAGTTCTGCCAGCTCGTCGTAGATAGACTTACGGTGCGCCATCCGTTGTCCAATGGCGGTGAGGGCGGCCTGAGACATCCCGGTATAGAAATTGATTTTGCGAATGCCAAGCGCAATGGCGCGCCGAAAATCGGCGTTGCTGATCCCTGAACCGCCATGCAGTACCAGCGGTAGACCGGTCTGCTGGCGGATCAGGTCAAGACGGGAAAAGTCGAGCTTCGGCTCGCCTTTGTATTTCCCGTGCGCGTTGCCGATGGCGACCGCCAGCGCATCGATACCGGTCCGGTCGACAAAATCGCGGGCCAGCCCCGGGTCGGTGAAATGGCTTTTGTCGACGTGGCCGTAGAGCTCGCCGCCCTCATTGCCGCCCACCGCGCCCAGTTCGGCCTCCACCGACACGCCAACGGCGTGGCACATTCTCACCACTTCCCGCGTCTGGCGGATATTTTCGTCGTAATCCAGCGTTGAGCCGTCAAACATCACCGAACTAAAACCAAGGCGTATGGCGCGGACCACTGCCTCAAAATGCAGGCCGTGGTCGAGGTTGAGCACCACCGGAATGTCGTGTCTGGCCGCTTCAAACAGGATGAGCTCTGTCAGCGATTCCAGCGGCAGGTATTTGAAATGGACTTCGGCGATGTTGATG
Organism: Pluralibacter sp.; assembly: GCF_019237635.1. Taxonomy (GTDB): domain Bacteria; phylum Pseudomonadota; class Gammaproteobacteria; order Enterobacterales; family Enterobacteriaceae; genus Enterobacter_B. Next base: position 37,083 of record NZ_JAFAGS010000001.1, on the reverse strand, counting down.
ATAAACGGCGAGCGCTCCTGCTCCGCAGCGGCGTACAGCGCGCGCAGAAAGTGGGAGTCGAGGACATTAAAGGCGCCGAGCGCGTAATGATGCTCCCGGGCGTGCCGTAGTCCTGCGGCCAATGATATCAAGGGCATCATCATCTCCTTTTAGCCGAGTAATCGACGGTATTCATTGCACAACACCAACTGTGCGGGCTCGTCTTCCTCTATTTGAGTGTAGCGGTCAATGGGATTCAGGAAATGATTATCGTGATCGTCGTCGTTGATGGAGGAGACTTCGCCGACCAGCACGTCGCCGAAGCCGCGCTCTCCCCAAAAGCTGTGGTACAGCCCCGGCGGCAGGCAGATGCTCTCCCCAGGCGACAGGCGCAGTTGGCTGCCTGCCGCGTGGGTCTGACGGCAGCCGTCAAGGGTGACCATCACGTCGGTGTTCTCCGTTTTTCCACTGGCATCCGCATTCCACAGTTCGACGATCAGGTTGCCGCCGCCGCGGTTAATGATGTCCTCGCGCTTGCGCCAGTGAAAATGCAGCGGTGTTATCTGGCCGTCGCGCACGTGCATGATTTTCTCGGCATAGCACTTCTCGTACGGCATCCCCTTCGGCGAGCCGTTGCGCAGCGTAAACAGCGTCAGCCCGAAGGTGGGGAAACTGTTGCCGCCGAACGCGGTGACGTCCCAGCCGAGCTTCAGGGCAAAAACTTCCTGCCAGTCGTCGGGGTCGAGCTTGCGCCATCGGGTCGGGGGGAAGCTGGCAAACGGCGGCAGGTGTACATCTTGCTGCGAGAAAAACTGCCGGGTATGGCCGAGGATGTCGTTAATTTCGGAGCGTTTCATCGGGACTCCTTGAGATTTGCGCGCGCATTTCCCCCAAAAGGGGAAGAGGGAAGGCTGAGAGGGCACTTATTTGACCGTCCAGCCCTTATCGCTGCCGACGTTGCTTTTATCAGTCAGCGTCACCGGGATCAGCACTGGCGTTTTCGGCGCTGGCTTCCCTTGCTGAATGTTATAGCCAATCTCCACCGCTTTCGCCGCCATCACTTCTCGTCGGCGGCGTTGAGAAATATCATATCGACATTTGCGGTGATAAAATTATCAATTTGAGAAACCTGTCGGCCCGGATCGTAGTCGCTGTTGCCGGATGTGACATTAATGCGACAGAGCCCCATTGCTGACGTAAAGCGGAGATCATCCTTCCCATTATGCGAGTACAGAGCCTTTAGCATTCAGGCTCTGTACTCGCCTTTGTCAGAAGGCGTATTTCACCCCGACCATGGCAGAGGTGTCGTTATATCCCTTATCTCCGATCTGCACGCCCACATTACCCCACAGGTTCAGTCGGGAAGTGAGTTGTCCCTCAACCCCGGTTTTGATTTCCCCGATGTTGCTGGCACCGCTTTGATGAACACTTACACCGTCCATCCGGGTTCCAAAGTCCTGAGTGTTGTGGATCCAGTTCACCTCAACAAATGGCTGGAACGTCCGGCCAGTGGCAGCATCGTGTTTACTGTGACCTTTCAGATAGGTACGAATGCCCAGGCGTGTCTGAAGATTACCTTCACCTTCTGCGCTAACCCGTGTGCCATTGTGTTCCTGATGGCCATCAGCGTTAACCCCCATCCAGACAACCTGTGCCTGAGGCTGGATAAACCATTCATTAAGCGACCCCTGGCTCCCGGTGAACTCACCCAGTTTGTGGGTATATCCCATCTCCAGGGAGGCGGTAAGACCGCTGGATTTGTAGCTTTCACGCGGAGTGTCCTGACCTTTCACCTCATTGTTAAACCAGCCGTACTGTGCCCAGCTGTCCAGGTACAGGCCCTGGCGGGTCTCATCGTTCTGGTACCAGGTGGCATAGACGCCCGCGCTGTATCCGCTGACGGTGCCTTCCGCGTGATAGCCAGAAACGCCAGAGTGCGTATTGCTGCTGTTATTTCCGTAGCCAGCCATTACGCCGAGATGAAGACGCTGTAAGCCATCAGTGCTCCATTGCGCGATATCGCCCCCCAGTTGGGTGACATAGCGATTGCTTTGGGTACTGAGCTGCCCGGTACTGTCTTTCCAGGCGTTATGACCGCCGGACTGACGCAGCCACAGACTGGTGACTTTCTTTTCCCCGGTCAGGGCGTCAGTGTACTGTGTTTCGCCCAGGCGATCGTGCAGGCGGAGGATGAACATGGTATTGGCAGCCGCCTGGTTGGCGATGTAGCTGCCCGCTTCAGGACGGATCACTGGTGCAGGATCTGCTGCCGGGGCAATATACTGGCTGGTCAGATACCAGTCAGGGCCTTTCTGCATCAGGCTGTAGTCGTAGGCCCCGGCAACAATGCGGCCGGATTTGGTGAAGGTACCGTCAGACTGGCCGGTGACCTCGACGACACGGATACCTTCGACCGTTTGTGCGCCATGCCCCCCCGCATTGTTTACCTTCACAAACGTATTTCCGCGGGTGTCGCCATTCACCACGATTTTATCCGTCACAGAGGTATCATCTCCGAGCACGGTGTTCAGCACGACGGTACCGCCCTGGCCATTCCAGTTACCGGTAGTCAGGGTATGTCCGTCTGTCATCGGTGAGGCGGAGGGGGCGACGAAGTTGATGGTACCGGCAAGGTTAACGTCGTTGACCAGAGAGTCTCCGGTCATGTTCCAACGGCTGGCGGTATCGATACTGACGCTGGTCGGGTCAACCGTACCGGTCAGGCTCGCGCCGTTCTGCAGCGACAGCGTCGTGTTGTCTGCCCCGATGATATTACTGACCAATTGTGCGCCGCCAGCAGCTCCATCCAGCGCCAGTCCGCCTGCATCAATACGGGTATCTCCTGTCCAGGCTGTTTTGCCGGAGAGCGTAAGGGTTCCGTTTCCTGATTTGGTCAGACCGCCACCCGGCGTACCACCGTCAGTGATGTCGCCAGCGTAGGTGGTGTTGTCTGTAGAGGAGGTGTTTACAGCGGTCAGTGTTGCCCCGTTTAGCACGACGGTCCCCCCCGTTCCGCTGAGGTTGTTTACCAGTTGGTGATTACCGTTGAGGTCGAATACCCCGCCATTAATGGTCAGTGCACTGCTGTCAGCAATACTGTCAGCCACGTCGGTACGCAGGATACCGGCATTGAGGGTGGTGCTGCCGGTATAGGTGTTGACAGCAGATAGCACCAGAAGGCCGTTACCGGCTTTGGTCAGGCTTTTGCCATCCCAGCCAGTATCGAAACCACCAGTGGGGGCGGTCTGGTCAGCCAGGACGGTATCAACATCAAATGCGGTGCCGTCATTAAGGGTAAAACCCCCGGTACTTTTATCCTGGAGTCCTTCATTCCAGGCCAGCCGGAAGCCGAGATTGTAGTCCTTACCGTCGGTTGAGATATGCCCGTCGTAGAGGAGATAATCCAGTTGGGACGCCAGGTTGTTTGAGAAATCACCCGTGATGCCGTTAAGGGTATGGATGACTGTATAGGTATTGCTTGCCACGTCGCTTGATTTTACGGGAGTTGGTCCTCCGACGAATCCATTAACGGTAAGCACCCCATCCAGACTGGCTGTATCAGCCGTGACATCATTGCCACTGTCAAGTGTGACGTTGAGAGTTGATCCGGATTCCTGCGTAAATGCACCACCCACAATGAGGGTAGCACCGGCCAGCCCGATATCGGTAGTTGCCCCTGTTTGCGTTCGGTAGTCAGCTGTGGTGGTAAATGGACCCGACTGTTCAAATCTCAGCGTACCGCCGTTCACATCCACGCTGCCCACAGTGTTGCCCGAACCACTAAGGATCTGCGTCAGAGAACCAGTTTTGATAAGCTGGCCGATATTCGTGAAAGCACCAGCGAAATTCGCATCATCAATCATACTTCCATTGCTGGCGGTATTGTTGACGCCAATAGACAGAGCGCCATCAGCGGTCATGGAACTGACTGTGGATGATGCCTCCCCCTCCAGAGAACCAATACTTGCAGTATTATCCCCCCGGCTTAGCGTGAGGGTACTGCTGTCATCCAGTTTTACCCTTGACCCTGTAGTGTCGGTTGTACCGTTTAGTACTAGGTTACTGCCAGCTCCTGAAGCCCACAATCCGGTACCCCCTGAGTCACTGCTACCTTCGAGATGTATTTCTCCACCGTTTTCTGCCTTAACTCCCCAGGTGTCCGGACCAATAGTCTGGTTAATGTTAAGCTGCTGGTTGTTTAAGTAAATTTCACTGCCTGCATCACTGGCATCAAGTAAGGCGGAACCGGCACCATCAACGGTAATTGAAGGAAGGACATTTCCTGCAGAACCATCAAACGTTTTGCCTGCACCACTTGTAACCTGGAAACCATGGGATGCAAGACCTGATGTACTGATTACAGTGTCGTTAAGATTAATCTGGCTGTCAGTATCACTAAGCGTAATGCCCGTAGCATTGTCCCCAGAACTCATAATCTCTAGTTTATTAAAAGTTTCGGTGGCACCACTAACAATGAAGATACCATGATTTTCAGTACCAGCAGTATTGATATTTACAGTACCAGTACTGGATACTATCGTATTAGCATCACTTGCATACATACCGAGATTGTAATCTCCAGTGACATTAGTAATGGCTACATCCTGCAGGTTAATACTGCTTCCATCTGATGCTATTATGCCGTAATCACTACCACCAGTTTGGTTTATAATGGTAGTTCCACTGATGGTTATCATTCCTGATCGTTCTGTAGAGATACCAATTGCATTATCTCCACTATTAGTGATATTCAAGTCGTTTAGATAGCTTGTACCTCCTGATATTTGTATTCCTGCATATCCTGCAGTATGGATATCTGTAGTGCCAGAATTGTCAAATTCCCCATCCTTTACAACGATTGCAACAGTACCATCACTGGTGGTCGTTACATCAAGGCCATTCATATTTACCACGGCACCATTTTCTACTGAAACACCATACAAAGTGCTACCGTTAGCATAAACGGTGGAAAAACCAGAACTTGTTATTGCGGTACCATTCCCCGTAGCATAGACACCCATACTGTTAGTTGTTCCGTCAACTGTGACATTCAGGTCATTCAGATTTATCGATCCTCCGCCACTGCCGTAGACACCATAAACCTGATTTCCACTAACATTAATGGTTGAAGCCCCAGAAACACTAACATCACCATTATTATTGGCAGCTAGACCAAAATTCCGGTCACCTGTAGTCGTGATGTCTGCATCAACTAGATTTATATTTCCCGCATCAGAATATACACCGTAGGCTTGATTACCATTGGTATGTATTATTACCTTATCCGTAGATGTGATACTCCCGCCATTAGAAAACATCCCAATTGCATTCTGGCCACTGGTTGTAATGTCGACATCCTTCAGATTAATTGTCCCTCCCACTATAGCGTCCATACCACAACTTCCTGAACCGATGGTGTTCATTGTCAGAGAATAATTACTGGTTATCGTATTCCCTGAACTTGCTAATAGTGCATGGGCCGAATTTGTCGTTGTCATGACTGTACTGGGGTCAGTAAAATTAAAATTACCCGATACAGTGGAGAAATAATTCGTTGCCAATGATGACGAACTGTAGGTACATGCACTGGCGAAGATAAAAATCGCCAGCCTATTATTTCTGGAGGGTTTCTGCTTTCCTTTTGAAGATACAATTACCCATCCCTGTGAAATTGAGTTCCATATAATACGATATGCTATGTTCATTTTTTTTCACCAGCCACTGCTCTTTTCTATGTACATAAATCCAATAGAATATATAATAAATACACGGAGGAATGGTTGAGTTTTTTTAATATGAAAGCGCCAAGTGTTATGTGTCAGTACTCAGTCGCTTTAGTAAAAAATTTATTAATAAATGAAATAGCTGACAAAATAAACACATACATATCTTGCAAAAATGCCTGCCACATCCTTAAGCTTAAGCAAGTCTAATAATGTTAGTATTGCTGAACCTTTCTATCCCATTGGAGAGCATGAAAAACGGCTCTGTCGCATTAACGGCTGCGGGTCGGGTGAAGTTGCGCTGCTCATACTTCAGGCGGCCAACAGATAAAATTGGGTAATGCCTCTAATTAGTTGAATTAATGTATAATAGCCGCTTTGAGATTCCCTCATGGCCAGAACCCTAAAGGCCATGACAGATTTCGCTGCCGTGACTGCCGCCGCGTGTTTCAGCTCACTTACGCTTATGAAGCCCGTAAACCGGGCGTTAAAGAGCAGATAACTGAAATGGCTTTCAACGGCTCTGGCGTTCGTGATACCGCCAGGACATTGAAAATCGGCATTAACACTGTCATCCGGACTTTAAAAAACTCGCGCCGAAGCGAATAACGTCTTCGCCCGTCGCCCATGCTGATATGGCGCTTACCTGTGAACTTGATGAGCAATGGAGCTTCGTTGGCAGTAAAGCCCGACAGCACTGGCTCTGGTATGCGTACAACACCAAAACAGGCGGTGTACTGGCCTACACTTTTGGTCCCCGAACCGATGAAACCTGCCGGGAGCTACTGGCACTGCTCACGCCATTCACCATCGGCATGATCACCAGCGACGACTGGGGCAGCTATGCCAGAGAAGTCCCGAAGGACAGGCATCTTATTCACCCAACGTATTGAGCGTAATAACCTGACGCTCCGAACCTGCATTAAGCGGCTGGCTCGTAAAGCGATCTGTTTCTCGCGTTCAGTTGAGGTCCACGAAAAAGTCATCGGAGCATTTATCGAGAAATATATGTTCTACTAATTGGATGCATAACCCTGATTTGCGGCACTGGCGTCGGGATATCCATTACGGCAAACAAGTTTCCAGGTATACGTGCCGTTGTGTGTAGTGAACCCTATTCGGCGCAGCTTTCGCGTCAGCATAACGATACTAACGTGTTGGCATTCGGCTCGCGGGTGGTCGGTGTTGAACTGGCAAAAATGATTGTCGACGCCTGGCTGAATGCGGTGTTTGAAGGGGGGCGACATCAGGAGCGGATAGAGGCCATTGCGGCGGTTGAACAGCGGCGAATTTGAGATTCCTCCGCTACCTCTTTGTGCGGTCGTTGATTACCGTAAAGTCAGCTCACCTGCGGGACTGGTTTTATGAAACGTTACACTACTGCTCTGTTCGTTGGCCTGCTGTCGCTGACAAGCCACATGGCGCACGCCGATATTATTGATGATGCGATCGGCAACATTCAGCAGGCTATTAATGATGCCTATAAGCCGAGCAGCGATAGCGTCTATCACGATGATCCTCAGTCGCAGAACGACGCCCGCAGCAGACAGTACGATAACCGCTATCGCCAACTGGAAGACCGGCGCCGCCAGTTGGACGATCGCCAGCGTCAGCTCGATCAGGAACGCCGCCAGCTCGATGACCAGGAGCAGCAGCTTGAGGATGAGTACAACCGTTAATCCAGCACAATCTCCATTCCGTCATACCCCGCCTCAAACCCGGCTGGCAGCGGGTTATCCATCATCCACACGTCGAACTGATGGCTGATATGGGTCAGTATCACCCGGGGGCTACGGATCGTTTCGTTGATGGCAATGACGGTGTTCAGGTCGCAATGGTTCTTCGGCGTTTCGGCGCGAGGAGCATGGCTGCAGTCGATGATCATCGCCTGCGGGTGATTGTTGAGTAAGAACTTCAGCGTCTTGTCCGGTAGCCCGGCGGTGTCGGAAAGCCACGCGACGCGGCTGTGGGCCGACTCCAGCAGATAGCCAAAGGTGAGTTTTGAATGGTTCAGCGGCAGCGGCGTCACCTGCAGCCCTTGCAGCTCGAACACCACAAAGGGCTCGACGGTATGGCTAAAATCGAGCAGGCCGGGATGTTTGAAGAGATCGTCGCAGCCCTGTTCGTCGGGCGGGCCGTAGACTGCGATGCGCTTGCCCACGCCCCAGCGCAGGGGGAATAACCCCTGCACGTGATCCATATGGTAATGCGTCAGTAAAAACTGCTGAAAGCTCCCCGCAGGCCAGCGTTCCATCAGGTCCGGCAGCCCGGCATCCAGCAGCGTGACCGCGTCGTTGTAGCGGATTTCGGCGCTGCACGGGCGGCGGCGAAACTGCGCCTGCGCCCGCGCGCGGCGGCAGGCGGCGCAGTCGCAGCCAAATACCGGCACCAGCTGCGCGCCGCCGGTGCCCGTTAAGCGGATGGTCAGGCTCATACCCCCTCCTTACAGCGCTTTTTTGAAGCGGAAATGGCTCTGCTGGTAACCTTCGCGCAGGTAAAAACGGTGGGCGTCCGGCCGCGCCCGGCCGCTTGACAGCTCCATCATCGTGGCGCCGCTGCGGCGGGCCTCGTTTTCCGCCCACGCCAGCAGCGCCTGGCCGACGCTCAGGCCGCGGTTGCGCGGCAGCACCACCAGCTCCTGTACCTCGCCAATCCAGTTGTTGAAGTTCAGTGGGAACTGTAGCTGCATGCCGATAAGCCCCACTACCGTGCCGTCCACCAGCGCGAGCTGGTAACGCTGAGTCGGGTTCGCCAGATTGGCGGCAAACCCGGCGGCGAAGACCGCCCGGTTATACTCTTTTTGCTTCAGCTCAGCGATTAACGCATAGACCGCATGGATGTCGTCCAGGGTCGCGTCACGTAGTTCACAGACAGGCATGTTGGCTCTCTTTGTGGTTGCCGTGGGTGCGAATCAAATGCAAGAACATCTCTACAGACTGTAGCAGACTGCCGTCATTATTCAGCATGACGCACTCCTGCGGGGTATAGCGGGCGGCGCGATCCAGGCGCTGGGTTATCTCCCGCGCATTTTCCCGGCCCCGTTGCTCCAGCCGCTGGCGCAAAATATCCGGCGACACCTGCAGGCAGACCGGCAGCAGTGACTCGCCATACCGCGCTTTCGCCTGCGGCAGGTGGGCGCGCGAGCCGTTCACCACCACGTCGAGCCCGGCGTGCAGCCACAGGTCAATCTCCATACCCACGCCGTAGTAGAGGTTGTTGGCATGCCAGCTCAGCGCAAACAGATGCTGTTCGGCGCGGGTGAAAAACTCGTGTTCGCTGAGGGCGATATGGTTTTCACAGCCAGCGCCTGCGGGGCGGGTGATGTAGCGATGCGCCACCAGCATCTGCGGGTGCTCCTGCTTACGCAGCGCCTCCAGCAGGCTGTCTTTCCCGGAGCCTGACGGCCCGACTAACCAGATAAGCGTTCCTGTCATCAGAAGACCCTCTTTCCCTGCCGCCAGACGTGGTCGATGTGGATGTGTTCACCCTTGCGGTGCGCCAGCACCAGGTCGGCGCGCTTTCCTTCGGCGATAACGCCCCGATCCTGCAGGTTCAGCGCCCGCGCCGGGTTGCGGGTGACCAGATGGATTGCCTGCGGCAGGGTGAAGCTGTTGGCGTCGTTATCGGCGACGCGAAAAGCCGCATCCAGCAGGCTTGCCGGGTAGTAGTCGGAGGAGAGAATGTCCAGCAGGCCAAGGCTCGCCAGCGTATGCGCCGCCACGTTGCCGGAATGCGAGCCGCCGCGCACGATATTTGGCGCGCCCATCAGCACGTTCATGCCGTGCCGACGTGAGGCGTCCGCCGCCTCTAAGGTGGTGGGGAACTCGGCGATAACGCTGCCAATCTGGTGAGACTCCACCACGTGCGCGTGGGTGGCGTCGTCGTGGCTCGCCAGCGCGATAGCGCGTTTGCGGCAGGCGGCGGCGATCGCCTGGCGGTTTGGCTGCGACCACTGCGCCGCCAGCGCCATCTGCTCCTCTTCAAAGCGGTCCATCTGCACGTTGGTCAGGTGGTATTTTCCCTGGTAATACTCGCGGTATTTTGAGCGGTCGGCGTACTGACGCTGACCCGGGGAGTGATCCATCAGCGACACCAGCGAGACCGCATCGCGGTCCACCAGCTTTTCAAACAGCGACAGCGTGGTGTGGTGCGGCAGTTCGCAGCGCAGGTGCAGGCGGTGCTCGGCGCGATTGAGGCCGCGCTTTTGCGTGTCCTCCACGGCGTTGATCATCTTTTCCAGGTTTTCCAGACGATCGCCGCCGTCGCGTACATCGCCAATCGCCACGGCGTCCAGCACGGTGGTGATGCCGCTGGCGACCATCAGCGCGTCGTGGCTGCTCATCGCCGAATGCGCGGGCCAGTCGACCTTTGGGCGCGGGGTGAAGAATTTATCCAGATTATCGGTATGCAGCTCGATAAGCCCCGGCAGCAGCCAACCGCCTTCGCCATCCATCGCTTCAGGCAGGCGGCTCTGGCTTTCGGCGAACGCGCGGATCGCGCCGTCCTGCACCTCCAGGGAGCCATGCACCACATCATTTTCAAGAATCAACTTTACGTTATTGATAATCATGCTGTTGTACCCATCGGGTGGAGACGATCGGCGACACGGTTGCGTACCGCTTCATCATGGAAAATGCCGACAATGGCGGCGCCACGGGCTTTGGCTTCGTCGATGAGCGTGACCACGGCGGCGCTGTTTTTCTCATCCAGCGAGGCAGTGGGCTCATCAAGCAGCAAAATCGGGTAGTCGACGATAAAACCGCGCGCGATATTGACACGCTGCTGCTCGCCGCCGGAAAAGGTGGAGGGCGCAAGGTGCCACAGACGCTCCGGTACGTTGAGGCGTGTCAGCAGGCGCGCGGCTTTCGCCGCACAGGCTTCACGCGGTACGCCGGTATCAAGCAGCGGCTGCATGACCACGTCCAGCGCGGAAATCCGCGGGATCACCCGTAAAAACTGGCTGACCCAGCCCATCGTGGTTTTACGGACTTCCAGCACTTTGCGGGCAGGGGCGTGCACCAGGTCCACCCATTCGTCGCCGTGCCGGATGTGGATATGGCCGCTATCCGGCAGGTAGTTGGCGTACAGCGAACGCAGCAGCGTGGATTTGCCGCTGCCGGAGTGGCCGTGCAGCACCACGCACTCGCCGTTTTCCACCGTGAGCGACGCGTTTTGCAGCACCGGCAGGCGCACGCCGTGTTGATGGTGCAGAACGAAGGTTTTACTCAAATTCTCAACGCGGATGGCAGTCATTGTTTCGTCCTTAGTTCTGCAGCACAGAAGAGACCAGCAGCTGGGTGTACGGGTGGTGCGGGTCGTCGAGCACGCGGTCGGTCAGGCCGCTTTCCACGACCTGACCCTGTTTCATTACCAGCAGGCGGTCGGCCAGCAGGCGGGCCACGCCCAGGTCGTGGGTGACAATCACCACCGCCAGATCGAGATCCACCACCAGACCGCGCAGCAGGTCGAGCAGGCGCGCCTGTACGGACACGTCCAGCCCGCCGGTGGGCTCATCCATAAACACCAGTTTGGGGTGGGTGACGAGGTTGCGGGCGATTTGCAAACGCTGCTGCATACCGCCGGAAAAGGTGGTCGGCATTTCATCAATGCGCGAGGGCGGAATTTCCACCGCCTCCAGCCATTTCTGCGCGGTGGCGCGGATGTCGCCATAGTGGCGCGCGCCGGTGGCCATCAGCCGTTCGCCGATATTGCCGCCCGCCGACACCTGGCGGCGCAGGCCATCCATCGGGTGCTGATGCACTACGCCCCATTCGGTGCGCAGCAGGCGACGACGCTCGCCTTCGCTCATGGCGTAGAGCGAGTCGTTCTGATACAGCACTTCTCCCTGCTGCGGCGCCAGACGCGCGGAGATTGCCTTCAGCAGCGTGGTTTTACCGGAGCCGGATTCGCCCACGATCCCCAGCACTTCGCCAGGCCACAGCGCAAAGGAGACGTCGGTAAAACCCTTACCCGGCGCGTAAAGGTGGGTCAGGTTGTTGACCGAGAGTAACGGTTGATTCATTTGTTCAGCGCCTCGCTCTGTTGGCGGCAGTAATCGGTGTCGGAGCAGACGAACATCCGCTTACCGGTGTCATCCAGTACCACCTCGTCCAGATAGCTGTGGCGGGAGCCGCAAATGGCGCAGGGCTCGTCCCAGGCCTGTACGGTAAACGGGTGATCGTCAAAATCGAGGCTTTCCACGCGGGTATACGGCGGCACCGCGTAGATACGCTTTTCACGCCCGGCGCCGAACAGCTGCAAGGCTGGCATCATGTCCATCTTCGGGTTATCGAATTTCGGGATTGGCGACGGGTCCATCACGTAGCGGTCATTGACTTTCACCGGGTAGGCGTAGGTGGTGGCAATATGGCCGAAACGGGCGATATCTTCATACAGCTTCACCTGCATGACGCCATACTCTTCCAGCGCGTGCATGGTGCGAGTCTCGGTTTCGCGCGGTTCGATAAAGCGCAGCGGCTCGGGGATTGGCACCTGGAAGATCAGGATCTGATCCTCAAGCAGCGGCGTTTCCGGGATCCGGTGACGGGTCTGGATAAGCGTCGCGTCTTCGGTTTTTTCGGTGGTGGCCACGCCGGTGATGCGTTTGAAGAAGTTGCGGATCGACACGGCATTGGTGGTGTCGTCGGCGCCCTGATCGATAACTTTTAATACGTCGGTTTCGCCGATGACGCTGGCGGTTATCTGGATCCCGCCGGTTCCCCAGCCGTAGGGCATCGGCATTTCACGTCCGCCAAAGGGCACCTGATAGCCGGGGATCGCCACCGCTTTGAGAATGGCGCGGCGGATCATGCGTTTGGTTTGCTCGTCGAGGTAGGCGAAGTTATAGCCGGTCAGCGGGTTAGCCACGATTGCTCTCCTGTTGCAGGCGCTTAAGCAGTTCCAGCTCGGCCTGAAAATCGACGTAGTGGGGCAGTTTGAGGTGCGAAACAAAACCGGCGGCCTCGACGTTATCGGCGTGGGCCAGCACGAACTCTTCGTCCTGCGCCGGTCCGTCGATGTGCTCGCCGTAGTCCGGCGCCTGCAGGGCGCGGTCAACCAGCGCCATCGCCATCGCTTTACGCTCGCTCATGCCGAACACCAGCCCGTAGCCACGGGTGAAGTGCGGCGCCTGGTGTTCCGGCGCGACGAAGCCGTTGACCATTTCGCACTCAGTCAGCAGCAGTTCGCCGACGTTGACCGCAAAACCCAGCTCTTCCGGCACAATGGTGATATTGACATAGCCGCTGCGGATCTCACCGGCGAAAGGGTGGTTACGCCCGTAGCCGCGCTGCGTGGAGTAGGCCAGCGCCAGCAGATAACCTTCGTCGCCGCGCATCAACTGCTGCAGGCGCGAGGCGCGGGAGCAGGGGTACACTGGCGGCGTGCGGGTAATGTCGTCCGGAATGCTGCCGCTATCGTTTTCCGCTTTCGCCAGCCCCTGTTTTGCCAGCAGGCTGAACACGTGCGGCGACGCATCCTGGCGTTCGGTATCGCTTTTCAGCGTTGGTGTTTCGCCGTTGGCGAGCAGCGTGAAATCCAGCAGACGGTGGGTGTAGTCGTAGGTGGGGCCGAGAAGCTGGCCGCCGGGGACATCCTTGTATACCGCCGAGATCCGGCGCTCAAGGCGCATGTCAGCGGTGTTAATCGGCTCACTGACCGCCAGGCGCGGCAGGGTGGTGCGGTAGGCGCGCAGCAGGAAGATGGCTTCGACGTTATCGCCGCTGGCCTGCTTGAGCGCCAGTGCGGCGAGCTCGCGATCGGCGATGCCGCCTTCGGTCATCACCCGGTCGACGGCCAGATTTAGCTGCTGTTCAATTTGCGCGACGCTGAGTTCGGCAAGCCCGGGGTCACCCCGGCGTTTGTGCTCCTGCAGGGCGTGCGCGGCGGCGATCGCCTTCTCGCCCCCTTTGACGGCAACGTACATCAGCAAACCTCCACATGGGTGGTGCGGGGGATGGCGAGCAACCGTTCGCCGCAGGTCAGGATAAGGTCAATGCCCAGCGGGAACGGGTGCGGCCGTTCGGTCAGCGCGTGGATGAGGCATTCCGGTAGCTGCGGCGCCACCATGCGCTCGTCGGCAATGCCCGCGCCGGTCAGGCGCAGCATGCGGCCACCGCTTAAGCTGGCGACCTGCACAATCAGCGTGGCGCTGGTTTCCGGCGCGACGGCGGTGCCGGTCGACAGCGCGTTAAGCTGCTCCGCGCTGATGGTGTTGTCAGTGACGGCGTAAACGGCCTGCTGCGGCTGTTCGACCAGCGGCGCGTTAGTGTGAAAACGCAGATTCTGGCGGGCGATGTCGTTATCCACCGAGGCGGACAGCCATACCGGCGTGTCGTTGTCGGCAAGCGTCAGCAGCACGCTGGTGGTCGCTACGCAAAGCGGCTGCCAGCCGTATTTCAGCTGATGCAGCGAGACGATTACGCCCGGCTCGCTCATGGCTTTCAGCAGACGGCGAAAACTGTGTTGGGCATCCTGCACCGGAAGGGAAAAAGCGGTTTGTAGGGTCATGTGTTATCTCCGCGCACCAGGGTAAAGAAGTCGACCCGGCTGGCATTCACTTCGGCGCAGCGCGCAGCGATACGCGCGGCGCGTTCCGCTTCCAGCGGGGCAATCAGGGTTTCCATCAGGGTTTGAAAGTGGTGGTGTTCTTGCAGCAGGGCGTCGATGACGGCGCAGCGTTCGGCGTGGTTTTTATCGCGCCCGAGAATCCAGCTGTAGCCGAGGGTGCCGTTCTCAAGGCGGATCACCGCACGGGTCAGCGTGGTGTCACCGGCAAAGAAGCGTTCGCCAGTCGCGCCCATTCGCGCCTGGATTTGCACCAGCCCGCTTTCCGGCGCCCGCAGGGGTTCATAGCCGGGGGCGAGTTTTAGCGCCTGCATGCGGGCGCTGAGATCTGCGGAGTCGCTGTGCGCGAGCGCAGACATCCAGCGCTGTCGGGTTTCGGTATCAAAATGCATTCAGTGCTCCATAGTGAATTCAATCATGTCGGCGCGGGTCAGGCTGACGGAGTACTCCGCCGCGTTGACCTCGCCGTCACGGTGGTTCAGCGTGCGCACGCACATCAGCGGCGCCATGTTCGGGATTTCCAGCAGTCGGCTCTCTTTGGCCTGCGCCCGGCGGGCGCTGATGCGCGTCTGGGTGCGGGTCAGCGAGATGCCCAACTGCTGGTGGAGAAAATCGTGCAGCGAGCCGCTGTTAAACTGTTGCAGCGCGGGCCATAAGGTCATGTCGGAGAAGTAGTGGTCGATAAGGCACAGCGCCATGCCGTTAACCCGGCGCAGGGTGCGCAGATGGATAACGTTGTCGCCTTCCTGTATGCCGAGGGCATCGGCCACATGACGGGATGCCGGGCGCAGGACGGAGAGTAATTTTTCGCATGAAGGGTGGCTGCCCTGCTCCAGCAGGTTCTGGCTGAAACGCGCCTGGGCGTTGAGCGGGTAGTCGAACGGACGCATCAGCACCAGCACGCCGACGCCCTGACGGCGCTGTACCCAGCCCTTTTCGACCAACTGATCGATAGCGCGGCGCAGGGTATGGCGATTGACCTCAAAACGTGCCGCCAGCTGCTGTTCCGCTGGCAGATAGTCGCCGCTGCGGTAGTGGCGGTACAGTTCCTGCTCAAGCTTCGCGGCAATCTCCTGATAGCGCGTCGGGTAACTGGTCGGATGTCTGGATAAGTGCATCATAAGCAAATCCTCGTTCAACGTTGCGTCGCCGGGGTAAAGGGGAACAGGCGACATCGTGACGAAGCAATGTGACGGTGCGGTTAATGCAGGATGAACGAACGATGAAGAGTTGAAGAAGGGGGGATGACAGGGCGGAACGCGCCGCCCTGGAAAGATATCAGTGCTGCTGCTTAACGACGTTGATCATCCACGGCACGCCAAATTTATCGCTGACTTTGCCGAACCCGTGGGCCCAGAAGGTTTCCTGCCAGGCCATTTCGATGCGCCCGCCTGCGGCGAGCGCGTCAAACCAGCGCTTGCCTTCGTTTACGTCCTGGGTATCGAGCACCAGCGTAAAGCCGCCGTACTGTACGGCGCTTTGCATGCCGTCGCTCATCATAATATCGCTACCGGCTATCTTTACGTTGGAATGGGCGATGGCGTCAGGGGGGAATTTCATGCCTGACGGGCAGCCCTCTTCGCTGTTTTGCGCATCTTTAGGCATTTCGCCAAAAGTAATCTTGTAGCCCAGCTCAGCGCCAAGCGCCTGTTGATAGAAGGCGATTGCCTGCGCGCAGTTGCCGGAAAATGAAATATAGGGACTTAAGGACATAACCATTACCTCGGTAGGAATGACCCGATAAGTGTAGACAGAGGTTGCCCGGTAAGCGAAGCATGACCGGGCGAGGGAGATTAGTTCTTTTTGACGAACTCGGATTTGAGCTTCATCGGACCAAAACCATCGATTTTGCAGTCGATGTTGTGATCGCCTTCAACGAGGCGGATATTTTTCACTTTAGTGCCGATTTTCAGCATCGATGAGCTGCCTTTTACTTTCAGATCTTTAACGACGGTAACGCTGTCGCCATCGACCAGCAGGTTGCCGTTGGCGTCCTTCACGACCAGCGCATCGCTTTCCTGCGCAGGCTCGGCGTCGTTCCATTCGTGGGCGCATTCCGGGCAGATGAACATGCCGTTATCTTCGTAGGTGTATTCGGAATTGCATTTCGGACAATGTGGGAGTTGCATGGGTGACCTCATCAAAACAGGGGAAACGTCCCCGAAAAGCGGCGGAATGCCAAAAATTGGCGCTATTATACCGTAAAACCACACGTTTGTCGGGTTGTTTGTGCAGACTCTGCACACTTGTCAACTCCCGGTATAGGTAGCCCCGTTGCTCTAACATAAATTGCCGACGAATTCAGTTTGAGTTATGGTGAAGATCGCATTTCAGAATATTATCATCGGTTATTCTTTCTCCTCAACGCAGCGGAGAAACGTATATCTACATACATCCGCTGTATTTTTGATTTTGCGCTACCCTATATATTTCCTGATTTCCCGGGATACTGTTGTCGATTATATAAAAATAAAAGAAAGTTATAAAAAAGTCTGACAAATAAAAGTTATAAAATTTGCGTTAAGGGAATACTTTAACCATGTACACACAGACAATATATGAATTAAGTCAGGAAGCTGAACGTTTGTTGCAGCTTGCTTTGCACCATCTTGGGTCGGTGAAAATGCTGCCGGGAAAACTGCCGGCGAACCTGAATGCGGCGGCTGACGAAGTGAATAGCAGCAGTCATGCCATGGCGGCGCAGCAGGATACGTTGACCAACGAGCTGCGGAAAATAACGCGCCTTGAGATGGTGCTGGCGATTGTCGGCACCATGAAAGCAGGAAAATCGACGACGATTAACGCGATTGTGGGCACCGAAGTGCTACCCAACCGCAATCGCCCGATGACCGCGCTGCCCACGCTTATTCGCCATGCGCCGGGACAAAAAGAGCCGGTGCTCAATTTTATGCACGTTGAGCCTATCGACCGCTTAATGCAGGCGTTACAGCGTCGGCTTACCCATATCGACAGAACTGCGCTGGCAGTAAAGCTGGAAATGGATAAGGACATGAACGCGCTGCTGGACCGCATTGCGAGCGGCGAAGCGTTTGCGAAATATTACCTTGGTGCACAGCCCATCTTCCACTGCCTGAAAAGCCTGAACGACCTGGTGCGGCTGTCCCAGGCGATGGACGTTGATTTCCCCTTTGCCGACTATGCCGCGATTGAGCATATTCCGGTCATCGAAGTGGAGTTTGTCCATCTGGCGGGGTTTGACAATATGCCGGGCCAGCTGACGCTGCTGGACACGCCGGGGCCAAACGAAGCGGGGCAACCGCATCTGCAGAAAATGCTGAACGAGCAGCTTACCCGCGCGTCGGCCATTCTGGCGGTGGTGGATTATACGCAGCTAAAATCTATCTCCGATCAGGAAGTTCGCCAGGCGATGACGGCGGTGAGTCAGTCGGTACCGCTGTATGCGCTGGTGAATAAATTCGATCAAAAAGATCGCAACAGCGATGATGAAGATCAGGTGCGGGCGATGATCTCCGGCACCCTGATGAAAGGTTCTATTTCGCCGGGGCGGATTTTCCCGGTCTCCTCAATGTGGGGCTATCTGGCGAACCGCGCGCGCTATGAACTGTCGACGAAGGGAAGACTACCGGATCACAACGAGCAGCGTTGGGTGCAGGACTTCGCCGAAGCGGCGCTGGGGCGGCGCTGGCGGACTGAGGACCTGGATAACATCAGCCATATTCGCCACGCCGCCGAGCTGCTGTGGGAGGATTCGCTGTTTGAGAAGCCGATAACCCGGCTGCTGCACGCCGCGCACGCCAACGCGTCGCTGTTTGCTTTGCGCTCCGCGTCGCATAAATTGCTCAATTATGCGCAGAACGTTCGCGATTATCTGGAATTTCGCCACCAGGGGTTAAGTGTGGCCGCCGAACAGCTGCGGGAAAATATCGTGCAGCTGGAGGCGGATATGGCGCAGTTTCAGATTCGCCAGCAGAGGGTGAGCGATGAAATTAACCATGAAGTGAAACAGGCTATGACCGCGGCGGAGGGCTGGATAACCGCCCAGCGCCACGCGCTGGCGCAGGTGATTGAGAGCAGCTTCAGTGCGGAAAACCTGCATTTGATGGGCCAGACGTTCGGCGCCGAGCTGCACGGGGCGCAGGAGGAGAACGCGGGCAAACTGGTGCTGGAAAATGAAGGTCAGGCGCAGCGCCTGCTTAAGATTATCCGCACCGATTGCGAAGCGACTCTCCTGGCGACGCAGCAGAGCATCACCCGTGAGCTGTCGCTGCGTTTTAGCCAGCTTGAAACCTCGCTTTGCCGTTCTCTGGACGATGCCCTGAGCCCGGTTGAGTCGCACATTAAAGAGGGGCTGCAGCGCGCCGGATTTCGCACCCGCATCAGTTTACCGGTATTTCAGTCGGGATCGCTGCAGCTCTCGACGCCGCAGTGGTTTAACAGCGCGATTACCGCCGAGGAGAACCCGGTAGGGGCGTCGCGCAGCAGCGGTATGCGGGATACCGTTTCCCGCTGGCTGAACAATCCCAACTGGAGCTGGGATAATTATGTGATGACCAAAACCCGCTACGCCATTGATATCTCCGGGATCAAAACCCGGATTATTGAGGGCGCCGACCTCTTTTGCGCACAAATCCTTAAAGCTTTAGCCGCGCAAGTCGATGTCTCAGTGACGGCGGGAATGGCGACATTTTTTGCGGAGTTTTCGCAAAGCCTGGAGAGCTTGCAAAACAGCCTGCAGGAGAGTTTGACCTTACGCCAGCAGCATCAGTCTACGGTGGAAACATTGCGCCAGCAGCTTAAACAAAGCCTGGCGACCGTCCGATGGATTGAAGAGGATGCGCGCCTGTTGCGCGATGACATTCAAATACTATTTGCGGCTGAGCAGAGATGAGAATGCAATTGCTGGAGGGGCCGGGACGTTGGCTGGATTCCCTTCATGCCCGGTTTATGGTCGATTTGGTGCTGGGCATTGAAAACCCGCGCCAGCATGTGCTTGTGCCGCAACAGCAGCAGTTTCGCGAGCGTCTGCGCAATGAGATAGTCTCGCAAACACAGCTGCGGACATGGTCGATAACGGGGGCATTTAGCGATAACCCGGTCATGCGGCTGGGTCTTGCACAGACGCTGGCGGGCCAGTTTGACCCCGGTTTTCTGGCGTTGACCCGCATGAGCCGCCACCTGCAGACGCTGCATACCCGCAGCAACGGCTCGCCGGAGCTGCGCCAGCAGTTCGCGCAGACCTGCGAACAGTTCCGCCAGCGCGCGGAGCATAAACAGCGGGCGCTGACGCAGCGCGGGTTGGTGGTGCAGTCTGGTCTGCACAGCGAGCAGGTCTTTACCCGCTGGCACGCCGGAAATTTTGACGGCTGGTCGCTTGCCGGGCGCTGCTATATTGCGCTGGAAGAGCTGAGCTGGGGAGCGTTTGGCGATGCCTGGCGTCTGGCGAACCGCGACGTGCGCGGCCTGCTTCGGGATAACCTGCGCGCCATGGCGGCGCAGTACCTGGCGCAAAGCATCGGCGCGTCGGTTGAAACCCGCCATTTCTACCACCAGTGGCTGACCGCGCCTGGCTCGATGGGTCTGCTGGATCATAAAGACATGCTGGGGTGGTTGGGGAGCGGGTGGGATCCGACGCGTCAGCCAGTGTGCTGGTCCGTGACGCAAACCTGGCAGCCGGTGGCGCTGGGGATGCCGCGTCTGTGTTCCGCCATTCGCCTGGTGGACGCGATGATGGCGGAGATTTTTGGCGATTAGCAGCCCGCCGCAATATAGTCGCCGTTGACGCTGACGGGAATGACCGTTAAAAACAGCACGATGGCAAACAGGACGATCAGCACGCCGCCCGCCATTTTTATCGCCGGAATCAGCCAGCGTATGTTCTGCGAACCTTCGCCAAAAAGCGCGATCGTTCGGGCCCGGGCGTAGCGCACCGCCAGCGACAAGCCCAGTATTGACAGCGCAGTGCCCAGCGCCATGGTCATCACCGCCGCAATCCCCCAACTGACGATCCCTAACGCGTTAGCGAACAGTAAAATCATGATAGCGCCGCTGCACGGGCGCGCGCCGATGGCGAGCACAATACCTGCCCGGGTTTTCCAGTCGGCATGGGCGACGTCGACCCCGACGCCGTGATGGCCGCAGCCGCACTCCGGCGTATGCTGATGAAGCGGCATGGCGCGGCGGATGCGTATTTTTTGCGGCATCAGGCTTCTGGCCGCCTGATAGATAACCCAGGCGCCGAAGCCTCCAATCAGAACGGCGCTGATTTTCTCAACATACCAGCGGCTCTCGCTGAGAGAGCCGGAGGCGAGGTTGAGACCGACGGCCAGAATAAAGACGAACAGGATGGCGCTGACGCCCTGCATCAGGCTGCCGAGAAAGGGGACGACCCGTGCGGCGCGCTGGCTTTCCTGACTGGTGCTAAGCCAGGTTGTGACGATGAATTTGCCGTGGCCGGGGCCGATGGCATGCAGCACGCCATAGGTAAATGCCCCCGCCAGCAGCCAGACGCCGCCCATATACTGGTGGTTGTTCAGCTGTAGCAGGTACATCACCAGATAGCGGTGCAGGGTAATCTGGGTGCTCAGGCTCCACTGCAAAAAGGCAGGCCAGTGGCTGTGCAGCTGGAAGACGACGGTCAGCAGCGCGACGGTGAGCGCGAGCCCGGCGGGAAGGCGCCAGTCGCGGATGAGAGTGGACGTAGTCATGGGCTGCCTGCAGTCAGGGAACGTATAGCCCAAGTATACGTTCCCTGCGTGCGACTGTCGTAAGCAAAAAAAACGTCGGAGAAGCGTCAGCCGGTGAAGCGCGCCAGTCGCTGCAGCAGCAGCCGGTTCTCCTGCCTCAGGCGCTCGTTTTCCTCCAGCAGGGTGAGGGTGACGGCGATGCCCGGCCAGTCGAGCGCCAGCTCGCGGCGCAGGCGCAGCGCACGGTGCACCACGGTGACAGCGCGATCGTCAAAGATCCAGCGCTCGGCCTGGATGCGGGCGGGCTCTATGACGCCAAGCCCGACGATTTCCTGCAGATCCTCTTCGGACACGCCGGTATGCAGACAAAATTCACTGACCGTAAAGGTGACGGTTACCTGAGCCATTATGCTTTCCCCCATGTCTGGCGCGGATCGTAAGCGGATTGCGCCTCCGCCAGCTGCCGCCACAGAGCCGCGCTCCGCGCGTCGGGTTTCGGCGGCATGACGATTTTGATCACCGCGAACAAGTCGCCGGTATGCTGCTTGCTCACCAGCCCTTTGCCTTTGATGCGCAGACGTTGCCCGGCCTGGCTGCCCGGCGGGATGGTCAGCAGAATGCTCTCTTTGAGCGTCGGCACCGTGACCTTCGCGCCGAGCGCGGCTTCCCACGGCGCCAGCGGCACGACGATCTCCAGGTTGTGCCCGACGATGTCGAACAGCGGGTGCGGCGCAATACGGATAATCAGCCACAGGTCGCCGTTCGGCCCGCCGTTCTCGCCCGGCGTGCCCTGACCTTTCAGGCGAATGCGCTGCCCGTCGCCCACGCCGGCGGGGATTTTAACATTCAGGGTTTTGGGGATCTCCTGCTCCACCCTGCCGAAAACGTTATAGACCGGCAGGCTGTAGCTGATGGTGCGACTGTGCGCCTCCAGCGTCTCTTCGAGAAAGACGGCGACGTCAATTTCCAGATCGTGACCGCGGGCGCTGTGGCGCTGCCGTGACTGCTGGGCATGCTGGCCGAAAATAGAAGAGAACAGGTCGTCGAAGTCTTCTGGACGGTAGTTCTGTCCCTGTTGCCCATGCGGCGCGCGCTGGCCGAACTGCGGGTCGTTGCGGTGCTGCCAGAGGGTGTCGTATTCCTCGCGGCGCTGCTCATCGCTGAGCACTTCCCAGGCCTCGGCCACCTCTTTGAAGCGGGTTTCGGCATCGGGTTCTTTACTGACGTCGGGGTGGTATTTACGTGCCAGACGGCGATAGGCGGTCTTGATGGTTTTAAGGTCGTCCGTCGGCTTCACGCCCATGATGGCGTAATAATCCTTTAATTCCATAGCATTATCTCGCGTATATCAAAGCTACTGAACGGGTTCCCTGAAAAGGTAACACCGGTAAGTGTAGGGCAAACGGCAGGATCCGGAGCGAGATAATGATGCGGTTTTAGCTATAAACGGTGGCTTCAGCGCATGGAAACGGTGGTCACGCTGTTGGTCGAGAGCGTTTCAAGCGTGTACTGCGCCAACTGGCCGCTCTGTAAGTAAACCTTGTGACTGATCTGCAGGCGAATTTCACCCTCGGAAAGCCGCAACAGCCAGGCCTCATCCGCATTGAGCATTTTTCCTGACCAGGTTTTCACATCGTGGCTGATGGTTAAACCGCAGGTCTGTTCAATATACTGCAATACCGAGTGACGGCAGTTGTCCTGAACAAAATCAGGGAACAGGGTTTGCGGCATCCAGGTTTCTTCGATGATTGCCGGTTGCTGGTTGATAATCCGCATACGTCGGTAGTGAATCAGCGTCGCCTCGGTTTGCAGAGAAAACAGGGAGGCAAGCGCTTCACCGGCAGGTTGGATATCGTAGCTCAGCACAATGCTATCCAGTGTCTGGTCGCGGTGGATACGCTCAGAAAGCGTGATGACGTTATTATCCTGATAAAACTCGGGTGGGTTAACGAAAATCCCCGAGCCCTGGCGGGTATGCACGAAAGACTCTCGCTTCAGGCGAGATACGGCTTTTTGAATCGTCGGGCGACTCACGCCGTAGCGCTCGGCCAGCGCATGCTCACCCTCGACAGGCGCCCCGGCGGGATACTCGCCCTTCAGGATTTTGTCTTTCAGTAGATGATAAATATCAAGATACTTCATGGCGTCATATCAGGCGCGCCGCTCGGCGCGCCCGTGGTTGTCTCAGGTCTGTGAATGAATGAGAATCTGCTGTTTTTTCGTCATTTTAAGTCGTTTGAGCGCAATAGCAATCACTGCCGTTGTCACGACTCCGCAGGCCATTGCCAAAAGCGCCATCAGGGGTTTATCAAATCCGCCGAGCAACACAATAATCGGCCCGCCATGCGCGACATTGCAGTGCAGGCTGAAGATAAAGCCGAGCACGCAGGCGACGGCCGACCCAATCATGTTCGCCGGAATAACCGACAGCGGATCTCTGGCCGCGAACGGGATCGCGCCTTCGGATATGCCGACTAACCCCATTGCGGCGGCGGCTTTACCGTTCTCGAATTCCTCTTCATCGAAAAGTGAAAAGCGCTTACCCACAAACGCGGCCAGCGCCATCCCTAATGGCGCAACAGGAATGGCGACGGCCTGCGCGCCCATAAACTGGGTTTGCCCCTGCGCAATCAATCCCACGCTGAACATAAAAACCACTTTTCCAAAAGGGCCGCCCATATCAAAACCCTGCATTAATCCCATCACGAGGCCGATCAGAATAATATTACCGGTCGAAAGATGGGTCAGCAGATGGTTGAGGAACGCCATCAGGTCGGCAACGGGCGCGCCGATCACGAAAATAAACAGCGCGGCGATAAACGCGGTGCCCGCGATGGGGGCAATCATAATCGGCACCAGCGGTTGCAACATCTTATGCCATGAGAAATGGGTTAACCATTTGATGAAGTAGCCGACCAACAGCCCGGCGATAATGGCACCAATAAACCCGCAGCCGGCACTTGCGCCGTAAAAGCTGCCGGTATTGGCTATCCAGCCGCCAATAAATCCCGGCGCCAGCGCGGGGCGTTCGCCGATGGCATAGGCAATGTATCCGGCGAGAACGGGGATCATCAGCGTAAATCCGACGACGCCGACATTCAGGACCTGGTTCCACAAACTTCCCTCGGGGATGGCAAGCCCGGATGCGGTGGGGACGCCGCCTAACGCCAGAGAGAGGGCGATCATCAAACCGCCAGTCACGACAAAGGGAATCATATAAGACACGCCGTTCATCAGTGATTTATAAAGCTGGGAGCCTGATACCACGGGTTGCGACGATTTGGCCGCTGTGTGCGTCTGCCATGGCGGTGACGCCAGCGCTTGTTGAATGAGCCCCTGGGCATCTTTAATCGCCGCTTTGACGCCAGTGATAACCACCTTCTTGCCGGAAAAGCGCGTGAGATCCACCTGCTTATCGCAAGCGATGACAATGGCGTCGGCGCGGGCGATATCTTCAGCGGTTGGCGCATTTCTCACGCCGATGGAACCGTTGGTTTCGACGATCGCCTCAAATCCCATTTCCGTTGCCGCTTTTTCCAGCATTTCTGCGGCAAGATAGGTATGTGCTATCCCAACCGGACAACCGGTGACGCCGATGATCAAACCGCGTGATGGGCGGGATGGCGGTGTAACGGCAGGCTTCTCCTCTGGCTGGCAAAAGTAGTCGATGATCTCGTGGACGGATCGGCAAGCCAGAATGCGCGATACGCTGTCATCGTCCACCAGTTTTGAAGAGAGTTGCGCGAGAACCTCGATATGCATTTCGCAAGCCCGTTCGGGTGAGGCAATCATTAACAGCAGGTGCGTCGGCTTACCGTCTTCCGCGCCGTAATCAATGCCTTCCCGGCTAATGCCAATCGCGACGGCGGGTGACAACACGGTGTCGCTCTTGGCGTGCGGCAATGCGACCCCACCTTCAAAACCGGTGTTTCCCGTCGCCTCTCGCTTTAGCACCTCTTGTACAAAGGCATGGGGTTGATGGATTTTGCCCGCACGGAACAAGTATTCCGCCATCTCGTTGAATACGGCGTGCTTGGTCGTTGAGCTGAGGTCCAGGCAAATCAACTCGGGGTGGATCAGATCGCTTATCTTCATCGCGCATTCTCACTGATTAATTTGTAATTACAATTATCGAGAGGCTAGAAGGTTAAACGGTGAATGATCTTGATATTGATCATTTGTTTTTCGTCACAAATACACTCTGTTGCCCGTTTTATAGCCTGATTCACAAATGAGCAGCGACGATCACGATCGAATTTTCATTTTATGATGAGCATCACAGATGATTATTTGTAATTACAAGTTAATAAGGGGAGATCCTGAGAGGAGAGAGAAAAGTGAGCAAGCATCCCCCGATTACCGAACAAGTCGACGTCAATAAAAAGCTGCCCTGCGAGAAAACACCGGAACAGCAACTGGCCATTATGGAAGCCTACACGACGGCCTTTCAGTCCACCCCTGAGCGGTTTGCCCGGGAAGTTCGCTGTTTGCATGCGCTTTATCCCACTCTGTTCCGTCGTCCTGAAACACACGATTTACTGCTTGGCAGGCTGGATGCGTTGCCGATTGGCTTTGGCTGTGTGACGTCTGTTGGTGGCGTGGGGCACTACTGCAATTTTGCAAAATTGCAGCAACTGCGCGATGCGCTGCCGACGGCAGAACAGCGTGATCGTATCGATACGCTGGCGGCGTTTTGGCGCGAGCACGATACGCGGTCTCTCTATTTTCGTCAGACGCTGAAGGACGACACGCTGGGCAAATTTGTCGATGTGAACTTTCCGGCAATTGCCACCGCGCGCCTGAGCGGTATGTACCTGGATTACCCACAACTGATGGCGCTGGGTATTGATGGCCTGCGTCAGCG
Organism: Pluralibacter sp.; assembly: GCF_019237635.1. GTDB lineage: Bacteria > Pseudomonadota > Gammaproteobacteria > Enterobacterales > Enterobacteriaceae > Enterobacter_B. The sequence goes on along the minus strand of NZ_JAFAGS010000001.1, from coordinate 11,287 downwards.
CGTTTTACAGCAGTTCCCTCTGACGGCCCATGAAGAAAATACAGCGCTTCAGCAGGCGTTTCTCGGGGTGTTGACGCTGTTGCAGCAGGTTATCGACAAGCATATCGCCCTGGCGCATGAAGAGGCCGAAAATACGGTTGATAATGCCCGTCGTGAGCATATGCGTATGCTCGCGATGGAGCTTGCCGTTATTCGCCATGGAAAACCGGAAACCTTCGTTCAGGGGATTCAACTGAGCTGGTTATACAGTTTATGCGCCGGGGTCGTGAATTATGGTCGAATGGACGATTATTTGGGCAGCCTGCTGGTGGCGGATCTGGCTGCCGGGCGTCTGACGGAGCGACAGGCGGTGGACTATATCCGCTCGCATTACCGGCTGATTGAGGCGCGCAAAACCACCGTCAACGGACGCGTGATTGTCGGTGGAAAAGGGCGACAAGCGCCTCTGCATGCGGATGTGTATTGCCGTCTGGCGATTCAGGCGGTAGCCGAAAACCAGGACACTGAACCGCAGTTTACGCTGCGTATCTATCAGGGAATGGATGAGGCGATTTACCAGCAAGCGCTGGAGGTGATCGGCAGCGGTTTAACCTACCCCATTCTCTACAACGACGATGTCAATATTCCGGCGGTAATGCATTCCATGGGGGTCGACGAGCCGGAAGCGCAGCAGTACGTTCCTTTTGGTTGCGGAGAGTTTGTCCTGGCCGGGCGCGGCGTAGGCACGCCAAATACCTGTATCAACGTGCTGAAGATCCTCAATATTGCGCTGAGCGGCGGCACGGATTTTTGGGACGGGAAGAATAAAAGCGGCGGCGTGCCGTTAAAGCAACCTCATGAAATAGAAAAGTTTTCTGATGTAATGGAAAACTATAAGCGCTTGCTGGACTACTACATTGCTATGTGCGCCAGCGCGCAGGCGTATTCCTATAAGGTGATGAACGAGCAGGTCGGCTTCCTGTTTACTTCACTGTTGACGGCCGACTGCGTCCAGCGAGGGAAAGCGCTGCTCGACGGCGGAGTAAGATACCTCGGCGGCACCAATGAGACCTACGGCAATATCAACGCAGCGGACGCGCTGGCGGCGATCAAACGGGTGATTTTTGAGGAGCAGCGCTATCGCTATGATGAGCTGATTGCCGCGTTAAAGGCCGATTTTGTCGGCTACGATGAACTCCAGCGCGCCCTGATTGCCGCGCCTAAATTTGGTAACGATGACGATGCCGTGGATAGCCTTGCCGTTGAGATGCATCGCTACGTTTGCGAGGGGGTCCGACACTCTGCCCGACGTGTGGGACTGGATAGCTACTTAGTCGTGATCATCAATAACCAGGTGAATACCGAGTGGGGGCGGGCGACAAGCGCCTCTGCGGACGGGCGGCGCTGCGGTGTGTACATGAGCAATGCCAACAATCCGCAAAGCGGCGCGGATAAAAATGGTCCAACAGCGATGCTGAACTCCCTGCGTAAACTTGAAGCCAAATACCACGCCGGATCGGTACAGAACATCAAATTTAGCAAGAACCTGTTCAGGACGCGTCTGCCGATGGTTCGGGCGATGATGGATGCCTGGTTTGAATGCGGCGGGCCGCAGCTGATGGTGAGCGTGGTGGGCAAAGGCGAGCTGGAAGAGGCCTATCGCACCCCGGAAAAATACCCCAATTTGATTGTGCGAGTCGGGGGGTTCAGCGCCCGTTTTGTCAACCTCGACAAAGACGTACAGCGCGAAATTCTGAATCGCACGCTCAACGATTAAGGGGAGATCATGGCACTGAAAGGGGTTGTCTTCGATGTCCAGAAGTTCTGTCTGCACGACGGCCCGGGGATAAGGACCACGGTGTTTCTTAAAGGCTGCCAGATGCGCTGCGTCTGGTGCCATAACCCCGAATCCATCGCGGTACAGCCGCAACTGGCGTTTATGGCGAGCAAGTGCGTCGGCTGTCAGCGCTGCGCCGCCGTCTGTCCTCATGACTGCCATCGTTTTTCAGAAGGAAAACATGAGATTGACTTTGAGGCCTGCCAGGCCTGCGGACGTTGCGTAGAGGTCTGTCCGTCGCAAGCGTTAAAGCTTTACGGTCGGGAATATGACGTCGATGAACTGATTCGCGACATCGTCAAAGATAGCCCTTACTTCGCTAAAACGGGGGGCGGTTTGACGCTGTCTGGCGGCGAGGCGATGTTCCAGTTTTCCTTTGCCCTGGCGCTGGTGAAAGCAGCAAAACGAGCCGGGTTGCACGTTTGTATTGAGACCAACGGCGCATCCCGCCCCGAGCGTTACCGGGAAATCGCGCCCTGGGTTGATCTCTTTTTACTCGACTATAAGGCGACAGACCCGCAGCAACATAAGCAGTTCACCGGGCTCGGAAAACGCGTTATTGATGAAACGCTGGAAACCCTTGCCGAAATCGGTGCGAAGGTCATTCTGCGTTGCCCGTTAATCCCGGGCTTTAACGTGAACGAAGCGCATTTGGCCGCCATTCGGCATATCGCGTCACATTACGAGAATATCCAGCATGTTGAAATTCTGCCCTGGCACAACCTTGGCGTGGCGAAATGTCACGAGCTGGGAATGGAGGCCATTTGTCAGCAGCCGATGGTGCAGGATTCGGACGTGGACCGTTGGCTGGAAACGCTGAATGCCGGAGGCGGGAAAATCGTGCGACGCGCGTAGGTTCGCGTCAGCGATAAACCATCAGGATTTACAGGTAACGTCAGAGGCCTGGTGCCATTCACCAGACAACCCCTCTTTAACTTGCGTTACGGTGTGCGGTTAATGAAACGACCTCCAATACTGATAAGCAGGAGAAACAGAGTGATTCCCAGCCCCCAGACTATCCAGATGGCATAATTTATCCAGATGATGAGCGCCGGAAAGGATGAAATGAGCCTGTTCAGGGATGCCTGAAGCCAGGGTAACCAGGCATCCAGAATGGTCTGTGGCACCCACAGCAGTATGCCTTCCCGTAACGGAGAGGGAAGCCCGGGGGCGTCATTCTGCACCATCACCGACAGTTCTGACAGCCAGGCGAGTAACCCGGATGCTCCCCAGGCCAGGAGACTCCAGAAAACAGTAAACACCACGACAACCAGCGTCATCAGCGTGCGTTTCGTCATACTATGCCCCTCCAGGTATCATCAGCGTCAATTATAAACTTTGGAGTCAACTCCAAAGTAAAGGGGGATGACAATACATTACACTTCTGTGCTATGCCGGTGCTCAGCAAACCCCTTTCGGGTTCCCTTTTATTGTTGATATAGTGACTTACGGGCAATCAGAAGAGAGACCAGCATGGCGGGCAATGTCGACTACCAGATTGAGAAGTATCATTTTTCGGCGTCAGATGAATCTCCCCGTGTCGCGCATCAGTGGGCAGAGGTGCTTGATGAATGCCGCCAGTTGCGTGCTGACGCGCAAGCGCGTTTACGCCTCGCGCTGCTGAATGTAGATTATGTGACCAGTTTCGAGCTCCCGTTTCGCCTGCTGCTGGTCCGTACTCCGCAACTGATTGCCGGGCTGCGTGAAGAGATGCAGCTTAACCAGAAAGACGCCGTCTTCAACGGCAAGCGGTTTGGCTGCGTCTGGAGCCTTAAAGCGGATTTAGGCGATGTCCCCGATACTTTTCAGTACCGGCTGGCGACCCGCATCCGGCGGGTGGATCCGGCAGGCGCAACGGCGGCACCGTATCAACATATTGCGAAAGAGGCCAAAGCGCCACGCGAGCGTCTCAGGCTGGCGCTGGAAAGCGGGTTGCAGGTGACGGCGCTTGACGCCCTGTTCTGGTTTGGTGTTCAGCGTATCGCGGCAGAGGTGTCCCGGCTGCGTAAGACCGGGATGCGCATTGTGACGGCAGAGATTGACGCTGCTGATAACCTAACGGGCACAACCCGGCGGGTTCCGGTCTATTTTTTAGGGGCGGGTTCTTTAGAATAGTGGTGCCGGACTCGGAATCATATTGACGACTAACACGCTGTTTGTTATTGGTTTTGTTGGCGTTTCTCGTAAACAGCGCCTCCATTAAAATCCGCTTTATTTTTGTGAGGGTTATCACGAAAAATTGGTGTGTAATTGACTATCTACCCACTCTTACGACACGCGATTAGTTCCATACCATAAAACTCACCATTGTTATGAAGCTGAGTTGTTATTTTTTTATCGTAGAGCGTTAATACAATTTCCGCATTTTTCCACTACGCCTTTCAGTATCCTGTCTTGTAAAGTTATTCTGGACGTTATCAGTTCATACGTTAGCCCGAACTTGTAGCACACAGATTCCGGTATTTTTCCTGATAATAGAGAAAAGTCGCTGGAGGAAAATTGTGACAAAAATCACAAAGCAAGGCAGGCTACCGGAGAAAAAGTCCGCAACGGCGAAGTATCGTAGTCTGTGCACCTCAACCAGCATTTTGAAGGTTCTGCTACATGGAAGAAAACACAAGGCAGCGTACAGAGAATTATATTTCAGCAAAAAACCAGCATCCTGCCTGGATACTTCTTGCCACCCGCCGCGCCCCGCTGGTTTTGAGTTGCCTGAAAACGCTGTTTGAAAAATCACATGATGGTATCCCCCTTGAGGAAGCGATCCAGTCTCTTTCCGGTATTCTCATTGAGCATGTGAGTCAGGAACAGTATGACATTAATCTGGACAATCCGTCTCTTCAGGCTAGTCGTGAACTGCGGGAGTGGATCAAACGCCGTTTAATTGTCGAACGGGATGGCCGTATCTTCGCCACCGATGCGCTTGAGGTCGCGATTACGTTTGTTGAGTCGCTGGATAATCGTTTCATGACCTCTACGGCTTCCCGTTTGTCCACCGTACAGAGAGAAATTGAAAACCTGGAAACCCGGCTTAATCCTAATCCGGCAAACCGGGTTGCAACCTTACGTCGTCGTATTGCCGAACTGGAACATGAATTACAGGAGGCAGAAGCCGGGCATATTGAGGTGCTGGAAACGCATCAGGCGATTGAACATATTCGAGAGGTCTTCAATTTAGCTTCCAGCCTGCGAGCTGACTTTCGTCGTGTTGAAGACTCCTGGCGCGAGGCCGACCGTGCGCTTCGGCAATCCATTATTGGTGAGCAATATCATCGCGGCGATATCGTAGAACGCCTGCTCAACGATCAGGACGCGCTGCTTAATACGCCGGAAGGAAGAGTTTTCGACAGCTTTCAGCAACAGCTCCGTCAATCTTCTGAACTTAAAGCGATGAGTGAACGATTACGTGTGATCCTTAGCCATCCTTCTGCTTCCGATGCGCTTAACCGTCTACAGCGGCATGATCTGCGCTGGCTGGTTAAGCGTCTGGTCGATGAATCGCAAACTGTACTCCAGGCTCGCGCCCGTAGCGAGCGTGATGTCCGTGGTTTCATGAAAACTGGTCTTGCTGCTGAACATCACCGTGTTGGTCATTTGCTTAACGAGTTTCTGAATCTGGCGTTAAAACTCGACTGGCAGCGCCAGATAATTCGTAAACAAGAGGTTCCGCTTCCTGCCGTTGGTGTGGCGGTAACAGGCATCCCCGCTATTGAACGTTTACGTTTTAAAGAGGTGGATGATGAAGCGGAACAAACGTTGGATCTCAGTAATCATGCGGCGGATTTAACGCAGATTGGCGATGATTTCTGGGATTCTTTCAATGGCCTCGATCGTGAGGTGTTGATTCAGCAGACGTTGCAGCTTCTGGCAAAAGAAAATCGCCCCGTTGGCCTGGCTGAACTGGCGGCGCTGTTGCCCCCGGCCCACGATCTCGAAACCTTCGCCATATGGATTGGCATGGCGAGAGAAGCGGGCATTGCGGTTATTGATTCACAGCGCGAATTTGCTGAACTTAGTGATGGGGAAGGTCGCCGCTGGCGATTTAATCTGCCCACTGCCGGTCTGGAAAGCCAGGCATTAATGGATATCGATTGGGAGTAACAGGTATGGCGGGCTTTTTTGACAGACAGATTAACCGGAGCGTTGCTGCAAATACAGGCAGTGAACCAGAACCATCGGACGAAGCGGTTGCTGATGAGTCGGTTGAGGAAATTGCAACCAACAGCGAAATGCGAACGCTAAAAAAAATACGCGAAGCGACTCAGGAATTGCTCAAATACGGCCTGCTGGAAGAGGCCAGTAAACCCAATCTGTACCGCGTTGTACTGACCCATCCAGAAGAGGTTACTCGCATTCTGGAACCTCTCGATCTGGATATCGGCATTGATGAGATCCGCGGTTTGCTGTATGTCAAAGTCAGGCTTGATGAAACGCCAGAGCAGGATGAATGGTCCCACCCTCTGGTGAGACGGCAACGGCTTAACCTGGAACAATCATTATTAGTCGCCATACTGCGCCAGCATTTTGTTGCCTGGGAGCAGGAAAGTGGAACAGGTGCCAGCCAGGCGCAGATCGCTATCGACGATCTCCTCCCTCAGCTCCAGATTTACCTTGGCGATCCGGGGAGTGAATCAAAAGAACGTACCCGGTTGCTTACCCTATTGGATCAATTAAAGGGCCATGGGCTGGTCACGTCGCCGGATGCGCATGAGCGGATCGTGATTCGCCCGATTATTGCTCATCTTGCCGATCCGATGAATCTTCAGGCATTACTGGCATGGCTACAGGAACAAATTGCTCAACAAACCACCCCTGCTGATTCGTCAGAAAAGGAGAGTAGTGGGGAGGAGGTATGAATCAAATAGCGAGTCTGGCTGGAATGGAATCTTTTATTCTCACCCGTATCGAGTTGTTCAACTGGGGCGGTTTTCATGGATTGCATCAGGCAGCAATCCATCAGGAAGGTACCGCCGTTATTGGTCCAACCGGAAGCGGAAAAACGACGCTGGTCGATGCCTTAATGACGCTACTCTGTGCCAATCCCCGCTACAACCTGGCCTCAACCGGGGGGCATGAAAGCGACAGAGATCTTATCTCCTACGTGCGCGGTGTATCCGGACCCGGTGATGGCGGGGAGGGGCAATCGCATATTGCCAGACCAGGTAAAACCGTGACCGGCATTGCCGCGACGCTGGAGCGTGAAGGGCAGCAGGTTCGTCTGGGAGCTCTGCTGTGGTTTGATTCCACCAGCTCCAGCGTGACGGATATGAAAAGGCTTTGGCTTTTCAGCGATAACCCCGAGCAGACGCTGGAGCACTGGTTGAACGTTTACCATGACGGCGGCACACGATTGCTGCGGCAAATGGAAAAAGAAGTGACAGGGATCTGGACATACCCGAATAAAAAACAATATCTGGCGCGCTTGCGGGACTTTTTCGAAGTGGGGGAAAACGCGTTTACGTTGCTAAATCGGGCGGCAGGGTTAAAACAGCTAAACAGCATTGATGAGATTTTTCGTGAGCTGGTATTGGACGATCACTCCGCCTTCGATCGGGCGACGGAAGTGGCCAATAGTTTTGATGGTCTGACAGAAATCCATCAGGAACTGGAAACGGCGCGCAAACAGCAGCAGTCATTGCAACCTGTTGCCCTGAGTTGGGATAAGTACCAGAAGCAAGAGCGACAACTTGCTGAAAGGAAAGTGCTGGAATCACTATTGCCCATCTGGTTTGCACAACAGGCAAGCCAGCTCTGGAGGAAAAAGGTCAGCCATCTTGAAATCGAGTTTGGTGAAGCACAGATCTGCGAAGAACAGATCCTGTCGCAGCTTGAGCAGCAGAAAAAACGGGTTGCTGACTGCATACAGCGCTATTACCAAGCCGGTGGCGCCAATATTGATGATCTGAATGAGCGCATCAAGGACTGGCAAAAAACGCTCGGCAGTCGGGAGGCTCTGGCGCGCCAGTATCAACAGCTGATCCATAATCTGGGGTTGCCGCCTGACCTGAGTCAGCAACAGCTAGAGGCGAATCAGCATGAAGCCGAAGCCCGCTGTGTGCAGCTTGCCGATGATATAACGCTAAAAGAGGAAGAGGCGTATCAAAAAGGCTCGCTCAGTCTTGGCATTACCGAAAAACTTCGGGAACGACAGGCTGAAAGCGCCGAGATTGCGCGTCGTCCGGATTCTAACCTGCCCGCCCATTATCAGGCGTTTCGCAGCGAACTGGCGAAAGCGCTGAACATTGATGAATCTGAACTGCCTTTTGTCGCTGAACTGATACAGGTTAAACCGGAAGAGGCGCAATGGCGCGGAGCGATTGAACGCGCTGTTGGGAGTAACAGGCTGCGTATTCTTGTTGCGCCTGAATCTGCACAGGAAGCGCTGCGCTGGGTAAATCAGCGTAACAATCGTCTGCATGTTCGGCTACTGGAAGTCAAATTACCGCACTCGCCCGTCCGCTTCTTCGATGATGGTTTTACCCGCAAACTGCTGTGGAAAGATCATCCGTGGCGAGAGGCCGTCAAAGTATTACTGGCAGAAAGCGACAGGCATTGTGTTGACAGCCCTGAACAGTTGCGTGACACACCTCATGCCATGACGGTTCAGGGGTTAATGTCTGGTAAACAGCGTTTTTATGACAAACAGGATCAGAAACGCCTTGATGAAGACTGGCTGACGGGATTCGATAACCGCGATCGCCTGAACTTTCTTGCCAGAGAAGTTGCCGCGCTTCAGGAGCAAACTAAAACCGCAAACGCGGCATTTGAGGTTGCGAAAGGCGAGGTGGCGCTTTTGCAACATCAGGCCATTTCATTCCAGAAAATACAACAGATTGATTACGATAGCATTGATGTTCCCGGCGCAAAGAACCAACTGGAAGCGCTCAAGGAGCGGCTGGAGAATCTGATCCATCCTGATTCCGATGCCAGCGTAGCGAAAGCAAAACTTGATGAGGCTCAAACGGTTGAGTCTGAATTTGATAAGCAGCTCAGAGCCGCCAATAAAGTCACTAACGGGCTGGATACAGAACTCACCTCCGCCAGGGCCGCAGAACGTAAGGCCCAGCAAACCGCGCAACAAGGTATGCAGGATGAAGAGCGAGAGTTGTGCGCGTCACATTTTCCAGTGGTGGCTCTGGAGCAACTGCCTGACATTCGCGATCTGGAACGTCAGCATGAGCGGGGAATTCAGCAAGAAATTGAGGGTGTTAAAGGTGAATTGCATCGACTGAACATTGAGTTGACCAAACGTATGTCTGAAGCCAAACGTGTGGATACTGGGGCGCTCGTTGAGGCTGGGGCTGATTTGGATGATGTCCCTGTCTATTTACAGCGTTTGCAGGAACTGACCGAAGAAGCCCTGCCGGAAAAGCTTAACCGCTTCCTTGACTATCTGAATCGTTCATCTGACGACGGGGTAACGCAACTGCTCAGCCATATCGATCATGAGGTGTTAGTGATTGAAGCGCGACTCAGCGAACTCAATGAAACCATGTTCAGGGTCGATTTTCAGCCGGATCGCTACCTGCGTCTGGATACCAAAAAAGTTGTCCATGAAAGCCTGCGCACGCTTGAAAAAGCGCAGCGTCAGCTAAATACCGCCCGGTTTGTTGATGATAACGGCGAGAGCCATTATAAGGCTTTGCAGGTGCTGGTGGCGCAACTACGGGATGCCTGTGAACGAAACCGTACCCTGGGGGCGAAGGCGCTGCTGGATCCCCGCTTTCGTCTGGAGTTCGCCGTGTCGGTGATGGATCGTCAGAGCGGAAATGTGATTGAGTCACGTACCGGCTCGCAGGGCGGTAGCGGCGGAGAAAAAGAGATTATCGCGTCTTACGTATTGACCGCATCACTTAGCTATGCGCTTTGTCCTGCGGGGAGCCGTTATCCTCTTTTCGGCACGATTATCCTTGATGAAGCCTTCTCCCGCAGTTCTCATGCCGTGGCGGGCAGGATTATTGCCGCGCTCAGAGAATTTGGCTTACATGCCGTATTTATCACCCCCAATAAGGAAATGCGCCTGTTGCGTGACCATACCCGGTCGGCGATTGTCGTACATCGGCGCGGTCAGGATTCAAATATGGCTTCGCTGAGCTGGGAAGAGCTTGAGCAACACTCCCGACGACGGGAGAACGCGTAAATGTATTCTCCTGATGAACTGCGTGAAAAGCTTGCCCGGCAGTGGGATAACGCAAAGCTCCGGGCCGAGCGTTTACTTCCACCCGGTAACTGGCCGCTCTGTCTGACCATTGGCAAACCTTCCGCGAAAATATTCGCAGAGCAGCCTCAGCGCGTTTTACAACACGTGCAGTTATGGCGGCAAGTCGCGGTTGGGCGTGTGGACTGGGGAGAGGTCAGTTATCGGGCGAGCGACGGACCGGTCTCAATGCCGCTGCGCTGGATCCTGAATGGCCCTTCTGACTGGATCTGCGCCGCAGCGGATCAAGCGGTGAGCCGGGAATTCCGCTTGCTGGAGGGAATTATTGAGCAGGTTGACCCTATTTTTCATCCGCTGTTGGTCAGCCATCGTTCACTCTGGCGGCACAAAAGCCCGCAGGACATCATCAGCGCCGCCAGGCTGGCCTGCCGATTAGAGCCCGGTTGCGCAAAAGGGCTGCCGTTAAGGCTGCTTTCCGGGCAAGGGGTGGATACCAAATTTATCGAGAATAATATTTCATTATTAACCCGACTGCTGGACGTGCGTTTTTCCGGCGAAGCCAGCGAGCAGGGGTTAACCACCTTTCTTGATGCTTTTGATGAGTCCAGCCACTGGGTTTTGGTTGTGCCATTATCGCCCGGATTGCTCCCTTTTAAAAAATGCCGGGTGACGACAGCGGAACTGGCGGAAACGACATTGCCCGCGTCGCGTGTGCTGGTGATTGAAAATGAACAGTGTCTGCATCAACTTCCAGCGTTATCTGACACTATCGCGATCTTAGGGTGTGGCCTTGACGTGCAATGGTTATCCAGCTCTGTTCTGGATGAAAAACGCGTTGCCTATTGGGGGGACATGGATAGCTGGGGGCTACTGATGCTGGCGAGAGCCAGGTGCTGTCGCCCGACGCTTGATGTTCTGCTTATGAACCGTGAGTTGTTTGAGCAATATGCCAGCCATAGCGCCGTTCCTGAACCGGTAAAAGCGCAGCAAGCAATGCCTGATGGCTTGCTTAATGAAGAGGCCGATTTTTATCGTTACTTGACCCGCTCGCCGCGTGGTCGTCTGGAGCAGGAATTTTTGCCTGCGGGGATAGTTGAAGAGGCATTGCTCAGATGGGCAAAATCTGAGGTTCACATATAACGGTGTGAACAACATACCCACCTCGCTTGTAGGAGGTTGATCAGTCACCCCTGCATTGAGCTTTTAGTTGAGATGTCGAATGAGGCGCTTTTGAGTTAATATTTTACGATATTGATTATTATTTATTGAGTTACATAAATATTTTAATCAGTTTTTGAGATATGGCCATGAAG
>NZ_JAFAGS010000071.1 GCF_019237635.1 Pluralibacter sp. | reverse complement strand
TGCATAAATATTTAAATGATGCGTTGTATCATCCTTTTGCATATCACCGACGCCCCCAAAACAAAGCGTCCTGAGTGGGGTTATTATTTTACACTGGTCCTAATGGTCTGATGAGATAACAGTACCTTTACGCTACCGATCAAGCATTCTCATTATCATTTTTATTCTTCGATCCCTGATGTGTCTCTGGCCTGGACACGCTGCTGTACGTTAACCATAAATAGTGCTAATGATTTTTCCGCATTCTCGCATACAAAGGACGATGCGCTACAGATGATTTTACCGACCGCTTTGATAGGACATTCCGTATAATCTCCATTTAGCATCACGCCTCTGGATTCCATGTTGAATGCACGTTCAATATGGGTTAATTCTGATATTACGCCATTAGGATAAATCCTGATTCATCAGGATTTAAGACGGTAAAATGTTCAGAAAAACAAAACCTTGAGCCCGAGAGATAGCAATCAGGGTGCATACAGCAAGGGGGGGCGAAAAACCCGAATTTAAGCGGGAAAGAATTCTATCCATAACGCGCAAAAAATAATAGTTAAAGAAACTAAAAAAAGTAGAAAATAAAAAATACAATGCTTTTAAAAAATAACGCAGGTGACTATTTCATGATGAAAAACGAATGTACGTAACAAGATGCTTTTTTCGCGATAAAAAAAATCCACGCGCAGGCGTGGACTCTTTTGTTATACCGTTTTTATTTCGGATACACCGTCTGCGCCGGAAGCGCACGGCGGTCAAAGCGCTGTAACGTGTAATACAAAATAGCGGTACCAAACCAGCCGATAATCCACGACACATCATTGTCAGCAAACATCCACGTTAGCGAACCATGGAAGAGTGGATTTTCGATAAACGGCAATTGAATGAGTACGCCAACGATATACACGCTGATCCCCAGAACGTTCCAGTATCCATAGCGCTCCTGCGGGTCAAACAGCGCGGGGATATCCACGCTCCCCGAAGAGATCAGATAGTAATCTGTCAGGCTAATGGCGCTCCACGGTACAAAGAAGGCCAGTAAAAACAGCAGGAAATGGGTGAAGTGTTTAAGAAACGCGGGTTCGCTCAGCAGCGCAATAATGCAGGAAATCGCCACCATCAGCACCACGAAGAGAATCCGGCTGCGCTGGCTTAGCGTGACCTGCTTGCGAAAGCCGGAAACAATGGTGGTCAGCGACATAAAGCTGCCGTAGGCGTTGAGGGTGGTAAAGGTGATTTTGCCAAAGCAGATGGCGAAATAGATAATCATGGCCATCGCTTCGCTTTTTCCCAGCCCCACGATATAGCCCACTTCATGCCCTTTAAATGCGCTGCCGGCAATCGCGGCGGTGATCACCCCAAGGGTCATCGACGCCTGCGTCCCCAGCACGGTGCCACTGAAAACCGCGAAGAAGGTTTTAGGTCCGGAGACATTGCGCGGCAGATAGCGCGAGTAGTCCGACACATAGGGGCAAAACGCAATCTGCCAGGATGAGGAGAGCGACACCGCGAGCAGGAACATCGGCAAGGAGAAGTGGTTGTTTTGCACAATGGTCGCCAAATCTGTCGACAGCAGTAGCGTAATAAACAGATAAGCAAACGCCAGCACCCCCACTACGCTCGCCACCTTCCCGAGCTTATGAATAACGCGATAACCCAGCACGGCAATCACGATGATAATGGCGCTAAAGAGGATCATCCCCGCCACGTCAGAAACCGACAGCAGCTTCGCCATCGCCTGCCCGGCCAGCACAGTGCCGCTGGCGGAAAAGCCGACATACATAATGCATACCAGCACCAGCGGAATCACCGCGCCAAATACGCCAAACTGCGCCCGGCTGATGATCATCTGCGGCAGTCCCAGACGCGGGCCCTGTAGCGCGTGAAATGACATAATCGCCGCGCCGAGAATTTGCCCCACCAGCAGCCCAATCAGCGACCAGACCACATCGCCGCCCAGTACCACCGCCAGCGCGCCGGTCACAATGGCGGTAATTTGCAGATTGCCGCCAAACCACAACGTAAACTGGCTGAAAGGGTGCCCATGGCGCTCGCTGTCAGGAATGTAATCAATAGAACGCCTCTCCGTTAAACGCGCGCCATTTTTCTTTGACTGCTCTTCTGTAGACGAAAAAGATGACATAAGTACCTCGCAATAATCCCGTTTGATGACAGCCAAACATCCTGCTTGCGCCGATCCACACCAACATGACAGATCATGTATATACAACCATTGACATTGACTCACACCCGCCCGATGATGGATTTGTGAGTTATGTTGTAAATGATTTGTATAAAAACAGAAAATTAAATGTGAATTGACATCACCTAAAACACAAGAACGGAGACTGCATGGTTAGCCCCTTCACCCTGGCCACGTTGCCGGTTACCCCCTGGAAAAACGGCGCGGGAGAGACGCGGGAGATTGTTCGCGTCACAGGCGCCAATACCCCTTTTCTCTGGCGTGCCAGCATCGCCACACTGCAATCTGACGGCCCGTTTTCGCGCTTTGACGGCATCGACCGGGTAATTGTGCTGCTGGAGGGCGCGCCGTTCTGGCTACGGGGTGAGAACATGGAGCACTGGCTGGAGCCCGGCGTGCCGTGGGCCTTTGCCGGAGAGTGGCCTCTGGCCAGTGAAGGGATTATCGGTCCGGGTATGGACTTTAACATCATGACGCAGCGCCACCGTGCCAGCGCGCAGGTGGTGATTGCCACCGCCCCGCAGCGCCCGGACGCAGAAGGTGTTGCCTATGTGCTAAACGGCGTGTGGCGAATGGCGGGTGCCGACCATCATGCGGGAAGCGGTATCTGGTGGCAGAAGGAGACGCCAGGAGAACTCGTGCCGCTCACAGCGGATGCGGCACTGATTTTGACGACCATCACTCGGCATAGCAATATCGGAATATAACCATACTCATAGTCTGCCATCTTGATAGTTTTTTGCCCGCGCCAATAAAGGCAGCGGGCAATGCTATCGATTCAGAAGTAATACTTAAAGCGCAAGCGTCCCCCGTAACGGGAATCGCTACGACCCTTACCATCGGTCGGATGGGCTTCTACCCAGGAGGTGTATGCGCCAAGATAAATATTGAAATTCTTCATATTCATCACATTAGGAATCAGATACGATGCATGGATTGTATGGATATCATAAGATCCTGGATCCGTCACCCAACAATCCCCTTCGCAGTCAGCATCAAAGTTAGATGAATTAAATTCATCAATTTTATTATGGGCATAGATATACCCTAACTCAGCATTCCTCCATAGCCCGTTCACACCTGTGGTAAAATCTGTTTCGTCCGTAGCATCCATAAAGGCCGTATTGAGATTAATCACAACCCCATTTTCTGCATCGGTTTTCTGCCCATTCCAGGTCATGGTGAGACCATACCCCGTACGATCCGATTGGTCTATCCATTTACCTGTAGCATCCCGGTACCCGTAAGCATTGTTGACAACGTTGCTTTCCATTGCCACGGCCGTCGAAAAGCGGCCACTCTGCCAGGAAACAACCGGACGCAGATAAGCCACATTTTTCTCATTTGTCAGATCAATACCGTGGTAGTTTTTATCAACAAACAAAGTACTACCGTTCTCCAGCAGTGTGTTGAGTTCGAAGTACCAGTTATCTATCGTTTTACTGATCAGGAAGTTACCGCCGCTGTCGCTACGTCCACGGCCTTCTTTCATCATGTAGATATAACCGTAGCCATCGCTGTAGAGATCGTTTGCCGTGTTACCGGAATACTCCACAAATGTGTCCTGATTCAACGGGAACATGTCATAAGCTTCAAAACGCCCCACTTTGACTTTCCAGTCATTTTCGCTGCCAAAGAAGAAAACGGCATCATCCAGATTCATTTTGCCTGTTAAATCAGCCAACGGTTGCACTGAAAAACCGGCAAAATGTCCGTCATTCATTCGGCGGTAACCATCAAACCCCAGCAACAAACGTCCGTTAATATCCCAACGCTCATTGTTTCCCGGCGCCCAATCTTTATTAGCAGTGGTTTTAACGGAAGTTAACCCTCCCGTTTTACTGGCGGCATCCATGTTAAATTCAACATCGCCATAAAATTTGATATCTCCGTAACCCGACAATGTTAATGTCGGCGCAGGCGCGACAGAAGTCGATACTGGCTCCTGCGACACAACGGCAATTGTCGATTTGTTTTGCACCAGCGCCGTCTGTTGTTGCTGCTGCAAATCCTGAATTTGCGCTTCTGCTTTTGCTGCCCGACTTTCGGCAGCGGCCAACCGATCTTCAAGCTGAGCCAATTTATGTTCCAGAGCATCAGTATTCGTTGCCGCCAATACGTTCATTGAGCACAGTGTGCTAACAGCCAGAGCAATATATCTTATTCTCATAGATTCCATCCTGATAATTTATTATCACTATAACGACAGAGGTATGCCGCGCGTTTTATTAACCGCGAATATTAATCAATGGTATCTGATAGTATTAACTGGAGAATTTTCCGTTACGTAAATCAGTAATAACACCATACATTACGCGATCATCCAGTCGGTAGAATTTAATTGCAAACGCCGTCAGAACATAAAACAACGCTGGAATAACCGTGAATAAAAGGATGACACCCTGCACGGCCGTTTCAGACTGCACCGAACTGCTGGATTCATAATGAAAGACGGCGAGTACCCATCCCAGAATAGCCCCACCGACTGCAACACCCAGTTTAATGACAAAAATATTCGCAGCAATATTCATCCCCGTAATACGGCGCTGCGTCTTCCATTCGCCATAATTATTGGCATCGGTAATCATTGACCACTGTAGCGCGCCATTCCCTCCTTGTACGACCTGAATAAGGATATGGGCAATTAGCGGAACGACCCAGAATTCTACCGGTAGCCAGAAACAGGTGATACCCAATACCGCATTAAGGATATTAACCCAAAAAGACACTTTTACTTTACAAAATCGAGTGCCAAACGGTTGTGCAAGCACAGAGCCAAACATAGATGCGAACATTCCCCCTAACATAAAGAGTGAAATAATATCCGCCCCCTTATGCAGCACCGTATTGACGTAATAAACCACTGCGCCTCCGCGTACTACCACCGCAACCAGCATCATAAAGTTGTAAACGGATAAGATACGCCATTGCTCATTACTGAACAGTATTTTGATATCCCGTACAATGTTAAGATTTTCCTCTTTAACCGGCTGGACGCGTTCGTTGGTCGTAAAAAAGCAAATGACAAACATCAGGCATCCGATAGCCCCAAAGATTGCCATTGCCACCTGGATCCCCGCCGCCCGATCGGCAGGATAGAGGATATCGGCCAGCGGAAGAATACACGCGGTACCTAACGCTCCGCCAATCGGTGTGATTGCAAATCGCCAGGATTGCAAAGAAAGGTTCTCTTGCGGATCGGTCGTTAATACCGCCCCTAAAGAACAATAAGGGATATTAATCGCGGTATACATTAATGTCATAAATATATATGCCACCACCGCATAGACAATTTTCCCAGAATCAGAAAAATTGGGTATTGAATAAACCAGGACACAGCTCACCGCAAACGGGATACAGATAGCCAACAGCCAGGGACGAAACCTGCCCCAGCGCGAAGATGTCGCATCTGCAATTGCCCCCATAACAGGATCGGTAATAGCATCCAGTAATCGCACCAATAAAAACATGGTTCCCATTACCGCTGGAGGCAAACCATAGACATCCGTGTAATAATAGGCAAGAATGGCGACTGAAGAGTCAAACACAATATGACTCGCCGCATCTCCTAAGCTATATCCTATTTTTTCTTTTACAGAAATTCTCTCTATCACTGTCATACCTACCCTCTCATTTCAATAAAAAATGAAACCGGTTTCTGCAGCGATATAATCTGAACAAGATATGAGGGTTAATCTATTATGTTTTCTTACTAATCCTTTATGTTTTTTACTTTATGTGATCTCCGATATTTATTTTTTTCGCCACGACAGTTCACTACATAAATTACTCATATTAATGACAATAGATACATTCCCATCATGGATAGTCATAACGAAAAACACTCTCCAGTGATATCTGGAGGGTGTTTTTTCTGTTGACACACGTTATTTCAGCAGCCGCACCTTGACGGCTTTACCCTTGATTTTGCCCTGCTGCAGTTGCTTCCAGGCATGACGGGCCACCGACTGGCGTACGGCGACATAAGCGTGAATCGGGTGGATGTCGATTTTACCGATATCCGCGCCGTCCAACCCTAACTCGCCGGTAAGCGCCCCGAGGATATCGCCCGGGCGCATTTTGGCTTTTTTACCGCCATCGATGCACAGGGTCGCCATCACCGCTTCCAGCGGGGCGATACGCACGCCGTTCGGTAGCGGCTGCCAGTCAAGTTTAACGTTGAGCATCTCTTCCAGCACGTTGGCGCGCTGGGCCTCTTCCGGAGCGCAGAAGCTTATCGCCAGCCCGCGCTCACCGGCACGGGCGGTACGGCCAATGCGATGCACGTGAACCTCAGGATCCCAGGAGAGCTCGTAGTTGATAACCATCTCAAGGGCTTTAATATCCAGACCGCGGGCCGCAACGTCGGTCGCTACCAGTACCCGGCTGCTGCCATTGGCGAAGCGCACCAGCGTCTGGTCGCGATCGCGCTGTTCCATATCGCCGTGCAGCGCCAGCACGCTCTGATTGCTGTCGCTCAGCGCGTCGAAAACCGCCTGGCAATCTTTTTTGGTGTTGCAGAATACCACGCAGGAGGCAGGCTGATGCTGACTTAACAGCGACTGCAACAGGCCGATTTTGCCATGACGGGAGACTTCGTAAAAACGCTGTTCCACCGCTGGCAACTCATCAACGGTATCGATTTCAATGGTCAGCGGGTCACGCTGAATACGGTGGCTTATCGCGGCAATCTCCGCAGGCCAGGTGGCGGAAAACAGCAACGTCTGGCGATTGTCCGGCGCCCAGGCGATCACCTCGTCAAGCGCGTCGGCAAAGCCCATATCCAGCATCCTGTCCGCTTCATCCAGTACCAGCGTTTGCAGCGCATCCAGACTGACGGTCTCTTTTTTCAGGTGATCGAGCAACCTTCCCGGCGTTGCCACAATAATGTGCGGCGCATGGGTCAGCGAGTCGCGCTGCACGCTAAACGGCAGGCCGCCGCACAGCGTCAACACTTTGATATTCGGCATATAGCGTGCCAGTTTACGCAGCGCGGTCGCCACCTGGTCTGCCAGCTCGCGGGTCGGGCACAGCACCAGCGACTGGGTAATAAACTGGCTGGCATCAATATGCTGCAGCAGACCAAGACCGAACGCCGCCGTCTTACCGCTGCCGGTTTTCGCCTGCGCGCGGACATCTTTTCCCGCCAGAATGGCAGGCAGCGTCGCCGCCTGAACCGGCGTCATGGTCTGGTAGCCCAGCTCATTGAGGTTGTTGAGTTGTTCTTCAGGGAGGGCGTTAAGTTCAGCAAACGATGTCACAGTGATAGTCTCAGCGGATAAAAAAAGGCCGCCCGGGCATTATTGCCGGGCCGTCGAAGAACAATGATACCATTCAATAGGGGTGGCGCTGCGCGGATTTTTCATCAGGGTGTCATATCGCACTGGTATATCTGCCACCTTTATCCCAATACTGGAACACCTATGTCCACGACTTTGCACATCTTTGATTTAGACAACACGCTGATTCACGGCGACAGCAGCACCTGGTGGAGTGAATACCTGGTACGCGAAGGACTGGTCGACGACGACCGTTATCTGGCGCGCGAAGCTGCGCTGATGGAGGACTACGCCCAGGGCAAAATGGATCTTCACCAGTATGTTGCGCTCACTCTCTCCCCTCTTGCCGCCCTGTCCATCGCCGAGGTGGACGCCCGGGTGGCTCACTGGGTGGATGACGTTATCCTGCCCCGCGTCTACCCACAAGCGCGGAAACTTATCCAGACGCTGAACGCGCAGGGTCAGCCGACGCTGGTGATTTCCGCCTCGGTCAGTCTGCTGGTCAAACCCATCGCCCGGGCGCTGGGCATCGACGAGGCTATCGGCGTTGATGTCAAGACGCACGACAACCGCTACAGCAACCGCATCAGCGGTACGCCAAGTTATCAGCAGGGGAAAATCACCCGCTTTAACGCCTGGCGGGAAACGCAGGCTGCGGTGTCGGAGAAAGTGACGTTTTACACCGATTCCATTAACGACCTGCCCTTATGCCTGCAGGCCGATAACGTGGTGCTGGTGAACCCCTGCGCGCGGCTGCGTGAGGAGGGGGAAACGCGCCAGTGGCCAGCCGTGAGCTGGTCGCTGGCGTAGGCATTAGTTGACGTTGAACAGGGGCACTGGCGTGCCCTGAATATAGCGCCGACGCAGCCAGGCGGAGAGCGTATCCATCAACATCACCACGCCCACCAGGATAAGGGTAATAAACATCACCACATCCCAGTTCCACAGGCGCATATTTTCCGCATAAATCAGGCCAATCCCTCCGGCGCCGACAAAGCCCAGCACCGCCGCCGAACGGGTATTCGACTCAATCTGGTAGAGGCTGAGCGCCAGAAACGTCGGGAATGACTGCGTAAAAATGCCAAAGCGGTGTTTTTGCAGACCATTCGCCCCGACCGCCGTCAGGCCTCGACCCGGCGACCGCTCCACCGCCTCATGCCCTTCCGCGTACAGACGTCCCAGCAGGCCGGTATCCTGCATAATAATCGCCAGCCCCCCCGCCAGCGGTCCCAGCCCGACGGCGCGCACAAAAATCAGCCCCCAGATAGCCATATCGATACCGCGCAGCAGATCGAACAACCGGCGAACCAGCATCGCAATAACCCCGGTGACGCGTCCCCGCATGATATTACGGGCGGCGAAGAACGAGAGGAACAACGCAATCACCGTCGCGGTGATCGTGCCCGAAAACACAATCGCCAGCGTGATGGCAATTTGCGTGAAATAGTAACGAAACGGCCAGTTGAAGAAGTCATGCCAGACGAACATGCGCAGGAAGTAGCGGCCAAGCTGCTGCATCCCCGAGGTCAGCTGTTCGTAACCAATCCCGAACTGGCTGAAAAACCAAACATAATAAAGCGCCACCGCCAGCGCCAGCAGCGCGATACGGCGCAGATAGCGCCCCTGCATACGAAACAGTTCCCGGTGCTGCTGGCGGCTTAACGCGACGTCAGGCGCCGATTGCCAGTGTGTCATTTTTCTCCCTCCAGAACCCACTGACGCAGACGCCCGGAGAGCATATCCAGCAGTGAAACCACCATGATGATCAGCAGCAGCGTAATGCTCACCTGATCGTAACGATCGAGTTTAATGTTGGTCATCAGCTCCTGGCCAATCCCGCCTGCGCCCACCAGTCCAAGGATCGTTGATGAACGGAAGTTAATCTCAAAGCGCATAAAGCCGTAGGACAGAAACACCGGTTTTACCTGCGGCCAGAGTGCGAAACGCATGCGCTGAATCGGCGTTGCGCCGCAGGCGGTCAGGCCGCGAACCGGCTTGTTCTGCGCGCTCTCAATCGCCTCATAAAACAGTTTGGTCAGGCTGCCGACGGTATGCAGCGCCAGGGCGAGAAAACCCGGGATAGCGCCAATACCGAACGCCATCACGAAAATGACCGCCCACGCCAGCTCCGGCATGGTGCGCAGAAAGGCGACCAGCGCCCGTACGCCAAAGCGAACTCCCGCAGGCGCCCAAGCATTGCGGGCCGCGAGGAAGGCGAGCACCGTCGCCACCCCCACCGCCACCAGCGTAGCGGCCAGCGCCAGTTGCAGGGTTTCCCAGATAAGCGGTAACTGGACAGGCAGGCGGTAGCCCCAGTAAGCCAGTGAGCCTTTGGTGTGCGTATCGGCAAACAGTACGGAGAAGTGCAGCGTCGGCAGCGTCTCCAGCATGTAATCGAAGAAGTTCGGCAGTGAATGCCAGATGGTGAAGAGATTAAATTCAGCAGCGCTTCCGGCTGCAAAATAGAGCACCAGCAGCAGCGCAGACCAGGTCAGGGTATCGCGCTTCTGCCGATGCTTCACCTGATGGTAATAACGTTCAAATTCCGTATTTAGCATAGTCACTCGCAGGTCAGTCGCAAAAATGATGACCAGAAACCGCGCCAGGCTCACGCCCGACGCGGTCTTGAGGCAAGAATTAACGCGCGTTAACCAGCTCGCGCTTCATGTCGATAACCTGCTGGAAATCCGCAACAGTCGCCGGGCCGATGTGCTGCGTACCGCCCATCGCCTTCACGAAGCAGGCGTGGTCGTCGGTATCCAGCTTTTTCACCGCCGCAACGACTTTGGCTTTAAAATCAGCGGGCAGGCTGTTGCTGACCAGAATCGGACCATTTGGGATAAGCGGCGATTTCCAGATAATGCGGATCTGTTTCATCAGGTCCGGGTTATCCATGCGGATAAGGCGGCTGAAGGCGCCGGAGGTGTAACCGGTATTGTAATCGCCAACCAGCGATGCCCAGGTCACCGCACCGGCGAACTGACCGTTCATCACGCCGAGAATGTCCTGCTCATGGCCGCCCGAGAAGGTCACGCTTGAGAAGAAGTTGTTGTACTTGTTGTCGGAAGTACCGCCGAACTTTTGCTTGAACGCCTGGTTTGGGATCAGGAAGCCGGAGGTCGAGTCCGGGTCAGCGAAACCGAACGCTTTCCCTTTCAAATCGTCGAGCGATTTGTACGGGCTGTCAGCTTTAACGATAACCACCGAGTGGTAGCCGCGGGACTGGTCTTTGTCGTCAACGGCGATACCGACGATATCAACGGCGTTCGGGTTATTGATGTATACCGACGCATAGGACGACGGCGACATGCTCAGCACCACGTCCACTTTACCGCCCAACAGACCCTGAATAACGCCAGAGTAGTCAGAGGAATTGCGAAGTTTGGTGTCGACGTTCAGCTCCTTATCCAGGAACTGCTTCACACACTGGTTATCGCCAATTTGTTGCGTCGCGTTTTGTCCCCCCAGGATCCCCAGATTCAATTCCTTGGGTTGTTCAGCCGCACTCGCCTGCCATGCCATCAGAAGCCCTGCCATCATAGCGGAAAAACGTAATGCGCCTGTCATCTGCTTTTTCATTATCATTGCCCGTGTCGTCTTAAGTGAAGGGTATTAATGGAGTTGACTTATTTCATCGCCGTACAGTGTGTGCAGAACATCCTGCGTCAGTTGCGCCGGACTTCCGTCAAACACAATTTGCCCCTGCGCAATGCCAATAACGCGGGTGCAATATTCTTTCACCAGCTCGATTGAGTGGAGGTTGACCATGACGCTTATCCCCTGCTCGCTCACCTCGCGCAGCACCCGCATAATACGTTGGGTGTTTTTGGGGTCGAGTGAGGCGACCGGCTCATCGGCCAGCAGAATTGACGGGTTTTGGATCAGGGCGCGACAAATCGCCACGCGCTGCATCTGCCCACCGGAGAGGTTTTCCGCCCGCTGCAGCGCATGCGGCAGCATGCTCATCCACTCCAGCAGAGAAATCGCCTTTGCCCGGTCCTCTGACGAGAACACTTTGAACAGCGACTTCAGCGTGGAGGTCTGGCTAAGGCGGCCCAGCAGCACGTTGGTCAGTACGTCAAGACGCGGCACCAGACAGAAATCCTGGAAAATCATCCCGCACTCGCTGCGCCACTGGTTCAGCGCACGCCCCTTCAGACAGGAAACGTCGCGCGGCAGGCCCACTTCCGGGTAGCTCAGCAGTTCGCCTGACGTCACGGTATGGGTGCCGTTCAGCACGTGCAGTAAGGTGGATTTCCCGGCGCCGGAGCGGCCGACAATCCCCACCATTTCCCCGGCGTGAAGATCGAAGCTAATGTCGTTGAGCACCGTCTGATGCGCGTTATAGGATTTGCACAAATTTTTCACGCTCAACACTTTACGTTGCCGGACGTGACTTATCTGCGTCAGAGCCTGATAGTCGTTTGCTGTCAATATTGCGCGAGCGTTGTTCATTTGCGTTTCCTGTGCATGTTTCAGCCGAGGGTTATTAACAACGGTTTGCATGAAGATTTAATGACAGAAAAACGAAGGTCCGATGAAACCGGGTAAAGCAGGCGTTTGTGCTGCCTGATTTTTCCCTGTTATTTCAGGCATCGCGGTAATTTATCTGTAATTACGCAAATTGTTACCTTCACCACGCGCAGCGCCCGATATTCAGCTAAGGTTTTCTGAGGGTTGCGGACAGCCGCCTCGCTGTCCCGCTTAATCGCCGTATTCGCGTATAACAAGGAGAAAAACCGATGATAGCCCGAATTCCGCGCCGTCCTGCGCGTCTCGCCCTACAGCTGGCGCTGGGTAGCGCGCTGTTTTCGCTTGCCGCCGCGACGCCAGCAGAGGATGCCAAACCCGCGCCGCCGCAATCGCCCGATGAACTGCTCGGCCCGCTGTTCAGCGACGTGCAAAGCGCAAAACTTTTCCCGGATCAGAAAACCTTTGCCGACGCGGTGCCCAGAAGCGATCCGTTGATGATTCTGGCCGACTACCGGATGCAGCAACACCAGTACAGCTTCGACCTGCGTCATTTCGTCGACGTGAACTTCATCCTGCCGAAAGAAAAAGAGAAATACGTCCCCCCCGCCGGTCAGAGCCTGCGTGAACACATCAACAGCCTGTGGCCCGTTCTGACGCGGACCACGGATTCCCCTGCCAAATGGGATTCGCTGCTGCCTCTGCCCAAACCCTACGTGGTACCTGGCGGCCGTTTCCGCGAGGTGTATTACTGGGACAGTTACTTCACCATGCTGGGGCTTGCCGAAAGCGGCCGCTGGGATGACGTCGAGGACATGGTGGCTAACTTTGCCTGGGAGATCGATACCTGGGGGCATATTCCCAATGGCAACCGCAGCTATTATTTGAGCCGTTCGCAGCCGCCGTTTTTCGCATTAATGGTCGAACTTCTCGCCAGCCGCGACGGCGATGCGGCGCTGAAAAAGTACCTGCCGCAGATGGAAAAAGAGCACGCGTACTGGATGGACGGCCTGGAGGCGCTATCGCCGGGGAAAGCGGGCAAACGGGTGGTTAAAATGGACGATGGCGCGGTGCTGAATCGCTACTGGGATGATGAAGATACCCCGCGACCGGAGTCCTGGCTTGATGATATCAATACGGCGAAAAGCAATCCTGACCGCCCGGCGACCGACATTTATCGCGACCTGCGTTCTGCGGCGGCCTCCGGTTGGGACTTCAGCTCCCGCTGGATGGACGACCCGCAGAAACTCAGCACCCTGCGTACCACCAGTATTGTGCCGGTGGATTTGAACGCCCTGATGTTCAAAATGGAAAAGATGATAGCCCAGGCCAGCAAGGCCAGCGGCGATGCGGGTAAAGCCACACAGTATGACCAGCTTGCCGCCGCTCGTCAGAAGGCGATGGAAAAGTATCTGTGGAACGACAAAGAGGGCTGGTACGCCGATTACGATCTGAAATTGCGCAAGGTACGCGACCCACTCACCGCCGCCGCGATGTTCCCGCTGTTCGTCAATGCGGCGTCGAAAGACAGGGCGGATAAAGTCGCGGCAGCAACGCAGGCTCACCTGTTAAAACCAGGCGGGCTCGCCACTACCACCGTAAGCAGCGGTCAGCAGTGGGATGCCCCTAACGGCTGGGCGCCATTACAGTGGGTCGCAGTCGAAGGGCTGCAAAACTATGGCAACGACAAGGCGGCGATGGATATCAGCTGGCATTTTCTCACCAATGTGCAGCATACCTATGACCGCGAGAAGAAACTGGTGGAAAAGTATGACGTCAGCACGACCGGAACCGGCGGTGGCGGCGGAGAATATCCGCTGCAGGACGGCTTCGGCTGGACCAACGGCGTGACGTTGAAAATGCTGGATCTTATCTGCCCGAAAGAGAAGCCGTGCGACAGCGTTCCGGCTTCTCGACCGACATCGGCGGCACCGGTTACGCCAGCGCCTGCGACAGAGAAAACATCATCATAAAAATGCCCGGCAACTCCACGTTGCCGGGCATTTTCAGAATGAAACACGATTAGCTGCTCTTGCGTACCAGTCTGAAGACAAAGAGCACCACTAGCGCGCCCACTACGGCCACCAGGAAGCTGTGCAAATTAAATCCGGTCACGCTTCCGCCGATACCAAACATCGTCGCCAACCAGCCGCCGACGACGGCACCAACAATACCCAGTACACAGGTAAGAATGAACCCGCCACCATCACGCCCGGGCATGATGAATTTAGCAATCACCCCGGCAATGAGGCCGAACACAATCCACGTAATGATACCCATAACCACCATCCTCCAAAGAAATAATCACAAAAATAATGCTTATATCTTGTCATCCGGATAGCTTAAGTATAGGTAAACAGACTGAAAAAAGAGGTCGGGAAGATAAATTTTTATGCCGCCTGAATTTTTCACCTGTTTGCCTTAAGTTCTGAATTGCCGTGCCGATACTTTACCGAAGGTCTGTCAACTGGGAGCTACCTGGCGTGAGTCATTACAATGAGCAATTCCTTAAGCAAAATCCGCTGGCAGTGTTAAACGTTCTCCGCGATCTGCATCGCGACCGCGTTCCTCTGCGCGTATCATGGACGACAGGACAATTTATTAGCCGTATTCTTGACGTTTCCGCTCAGGGCGTGATTATCGATTACGGCAGTCAGGAATATGAAAACCGCGCGGTGTTGCGCGCGGAAAATATTGAAATCTCGGCCGAAACGCAGGGCGCTAAAATTGAGTTTACCCTGCCTCGTCTTATCAGCGGTCTGTATCTCGACCTTCCGGCCTTTACGACGCCCCTTCCCCCCTCGTTGTGGTTTGTCCAGCGCCGCGAATATTTTCGCATTAACGCGCCGCTGCACCCGATTTATTACTGTAAGGCGACATTGCCGGATAACAAAGCGATCCGCTTTCGCCTGTTTGACCTGTCGCTGGGGGGAATGGGCGCGTTAATGGACGAGCCGCCGCCCGCCATTTTGCAAAGCGGGCTACGTTTGCCGCAGGTTGAGCTGGATATGGGCGAGTGGGGAAAATTTCATTTTGACACTCAGCTGATTACCATCAGCGAGCGTAAAGTAGTGGACAGCAAAAACGAAACCATCAGCACGCCGCGCCTGAGCTTTCGTTTTCTCAACGTCAGCCCCGCCATTGAGCGCACGCTCCAGCGCATTATTTTCTCTCTGGAGCGTGAGGCGCGCGATCGCGCGAACAAGGTGCGTTAATCGATAGCGTCCATGGCCTTTTGCACCTTCCAGATATAGCGAGGGGCCTGCGGCGCCGGGTGATTCTTCACGATATGGTCGAAGAACTCGTCTTTATCGAGGTCATTGATTTTGTCGATGGCCTTTTTGCGATCGGATGAGAAGGTGCGCAGCAGCGCGCCTGCGCCGTTCACGTACGAGACCACCAGCGCATACTGCATCACTTCCGGGTCTTTAATCCCGGCCAGCACGCCATGCTCCAGAATGCTGAAATAGGCGGTCCCCATTGAGATATTGCGCTCCGGGTTTTTCAGCTCGCTGGTCGAGGGTTCGCCGTTCCAGCCCATATAGCGATACACCTCCCGCCCGGCGGTAGAGGCTTTAAGCTGCATCAGCCCCACCGCGTTGGACTTACTCACCACGTTCGGGTTGCCGCCTGACTCCACCGCAATAATCGCGGTGATGAATTTCGGGTCCAGCCCCCAGGCCGCTCCCGCTTTCTGGCTTATCGGCATCCATTGCATGGCACGCTGGACGGGCACCGTCGGGTCGTACGGCGGATTACGGTAATCTTGTTTTGAACTGCATCCGGCAAGCAAGACAAATAAAATCACAAACCATCTCAATTTCACGCATCTATCCTTTTACTGAAATGTGCCACGCGTAATGACAACGGGTTACTCTGGCGGCATGATACCCGTTTCACTCTTAGCAAGGAAATGCCATGTCTCTGTTTCATCTGATTGCGCCCTCCGGTTATTGCCTCAATCAGCAGGCAGCCGCCTGCGGGATCCAGCGTCTGGAAGACGCCGGGCATCCGGTGGAAAATCAGCACGTTGTCACCCGGCGCCAGCAGCGCTTCGCTGGACAGGAAACAGAGCGTCTGAACGATATTGACGCCCTTGCGACGCTGACCGGGAAGAATCGTATTGTGATGCCGGTTCGCGGCGGATACGGCGCCAGCCGACTGATGGCCGACATCAACTGGCGGGCACTGGTTGAGCGCCAGCGCCGCGATCCGCTGCTTATCTGCGGACACAGCGATTTTACCGCCATCCAGATGGGGCTGCTGACGGCGGGAAACGTCATCACCTTCAGCGGCCCGATGCTTGCCGGTAACTTCGGCGCGCCGACGCTTAACGACTTTACCCTCGACCATTTCTGGCGGGCGCTGCGTAACCCCACCTACACCGTCGAATGGGCGGGCGACGGCCCACTGTGCCATACCCGCGGTACGTTGTGGGGCGGTAACCTGGCGATGCTGGTCTCGCTTATCGGCACCCCGTGGATGCCGCCGATTGAGAACGGCATTCTGGTGCTCGAAGACATCAACGAGCATCCATTTCGCGTCGAGCGTATGCTGCTACAACTCCACTACGCCGGTATCTTAGCGCGCCAGAACGCCATCGTGCTCGGCAGTTTTAGCGGTGCCGAGCCCAACGATTACGACGCCGGGTATTCGCTGCAAACCATGGTTGACTACCTGCGTTCACGGCTGGCTACCCCGCTGATTAGCGGTCTGGATTTCGGTCACGAACAGCGCACGGTGACGCTGCCGCTTGGCGCCCAGGCGGAACTCATCCACAACGCGAAAAACACCACCCTGACGCTGACCGGTCATCCGGTACTCAGCGAATAAAAAAACGGCCTAAGCCCCGAGAAATCCACCGATTCAGGTACTGAATATGGTAACGTTATCTTCTCAATTCACGCTGTCAGGGGAGTACGTGAACGTTGGACGCCGGGGCAATCATCAGTCTGTTTATTTTGGGTTCGGTGCTGGTCACCTGTAGTATTTTATTAAGTTCATTCTCCTCGCGTCTTGGTATCCCGATTCTGGTTATCTTCCTCGCTATCGGCATGTTGGCCGGTATCGACGGCGTCGGCGGCATTCCTTTCGATAATTACCCGTTCGCTTACATGATAAGCAACCTGGCGCTGGCGGTGATCCTGCTGGACGGCGGGATGCGCACCCAGGCCAGCTCGTTTCGCGTCGCGCTGGGCCCGGCGTTGTCGCTGGCCACCGTCGGCGTGTTGTTCACTTCCGGACTGACCGGGATGATGGCCGCCTGGCTGTTTCATCTGCCCCTGATTGACGGCCTGCTGATTGGCGCCATTGTCGGCTCCACCGACGCCGCTGCCGTGTTCTCACTGCTCGGCGGCAAAGGGCTTAACGAGCGTGTCGGCGCAACACTTGAAATTGAGTCCGGTAGCAACGATCCGATGGCGGTCTTCCTGACCATCACCCTGATTGAAATGATCCAGCAGCACCAGTTCGGCCTGACCTGGATGTTCGCGGTGCATATTATCCAGCAGTTCGGTTTAGGCATTCTGATAGGGCTCGGCGGCGGTTACCTTCTGTTGCAGATGATCAACCGCATTTCGCTGCCGACCGGCCTCTACCCGCTGCTGGCGCTGAGCGGGGGGATCATGATTTTCGCCACCACGACCTCGCTTAACGGCAGCGGCATTCTTGCGGTTTACCTCTGCGGCTTCCTGCTCGGCAACCGCCCTATCCGCAACCGTTTCGGCATTTTGCAGAACTTTGACGGCCTGGCGTGGCTGGCGCAGATCGGCATGTTCCTGGTGCTGGGCTTACTGGTGAACCCATCCGATCTGTGGTCGATCGCCCTTCCGGCGCTGTTGCTGTCGGCCTGGATGATCTTTTTCGCCCGCCCGCTGTCGGTGTTCGCCGGTCTGTTGCCGTTTCGCGGCTTCAACCTGCGCGAGCGCGTTTTCATCAGTTGGGTCGGCCTGCGCGGCGCCGTGCCGATTATTCTGGCCGTTTTCCCGATGATGGCCGGGCTGGAACACGCGAAACTGTTCTTTAACGTCGCTTTCTTCGTGGTGCTGATCTCGCTGCTGCTTCAGGGCACATCGCTCTCCTGGGCGGCGAAGAAGGCCAAAGTGGTGGTACCGCCAGTGGGCTGGCCGGTATCGCGCGTCGGCCTGGATATCCACCCGGAAAACCCGTGGGAGCAGTTTGTTTATCAGCTGAGCGCGGACAAATGGTGCGTCGGCGCGGCGCTGCGCGACCTGCATATGCCGCAGGAAACCCGAATTGCCGCCCTGTTTCGCGATAACATCCTGCTGCACCCGACGGGCAGCACCCGCCTGCGCGAGGGGGATATTCTGTGCGTGATTGGCCGTGAACACGACCTCCCCGCGCTCGGAAAACTGTTCAGCCAGTCGCCGCCGGTATCGCTGGATCAGCGCTTCTTTGGTGACTTTATCCTTGAAGGAACAGCGAAGTTTGCCGATGTGGCGCTGATTTACGGCCTCGACGGCGGCGAAGAGTTTCGCGACAACCAGCAAACGCTGGGTGAGATAATCCAGCATCTGCTGGGGGCCGCGCCAGTGGTCGGCGACCAGGTTGAGTTTGCCGGGATGATATGGACCGTCGCGGAGAAAGAAGACAACACCGTACGCAAAGTCGGCGTACGCGTGGCAGAGGACGAGGCGGAGTAACCGCCTCGCTTACTAAGTTACACTGTCACAACAGGGACGCGCGGCGCCAGCGCGCACATCAGCTCATAGCCGACGGTGCCGCAGGCGCTTGCGACATCGTCAATCTTAATCTCATTCCCCCACAGTTCCACCGGCGTGCCGATACCCGCCTGCGAACACGGCGTTAAATCCACCGCCAGCATATCCATCGAGACCCGCCCGACGGTGCCGGTGCGCACCCCGTCCACCAGTACCGGCGTGTTGTCCGGCGCAATGCGCGGATAGCCATCGGCGTAGCCGCAGGCCACGATACCGATGCGCTGCTCCTGTGTCGCCCGGTACAGACGGCCATAGCCCACCGTGTCGCCCGGTTTGAGATTCTGGATGCCGATAATCTCACTGCTGAGGGTCATCACCGGCTTCAGGCCGCTGTTGGCGATATCCTGCCATTGCCCCGACGGTGATGCGCCGTAAAGCACAATGCCCGGTCTGACCCAGTCAAAATGCGCCTCAGGGTGCCAGAGCGTCGCCGCTGAGTTTGACAGCGAACGCGGGCACCCCAGCCCTTCCGCCGCCTGTTCGATTTGTACCATCGCCTCGCGGATACCGTCCGGCTTTTCCGCATCGGCAAAGTGGGACATCAGCGTCATATCGCCGACGTTTGGCAAGGCGCGCAGTTGCTGCCACGCGATGTGCAGCCGCTGCGGCGTAAAGCCCAGCCGGTTCATCCCGCTGTTCACCTTGACGTACACATCCACGGGCGCATGCAGGCGCGCATTCTGCAACGCCTTGATCTGCCAGTTGCTGTGTACGGTGGTGGTCAGGCGGTATTTATCAAACAGCGCCAAATCTTCGGCCTGAAAAAACCCCTCGAGCAGCAGAATCGGTCCTTTCCAGCCGCGCTCACGCAGCAGGATGGCTTCTTCCAGATTGAGCATGGCGAAGCCGTCGGTATCCTTTAGTGCGCTCCAGATACGGTCGATACCGTGGCCATACGCGTTAGCCTTCACCACCGACCAGACGCGGGAACCCGGCGCCGCCCGTCTGACCACCGACAGGTTGTGCCGCAAAGCCTGCAAATCGAGGCTGGCAACAACAGGACGTGACATAACCGCTCCTTGTAGCGTGAAAGTTACTGATGAGCGCCGTGCAGATGCTGCGCGCGCGACGGTGTGAATCCGGCGCGGTAGCGGGCAACGCCGAGATCGTCATACGGGATAGCCGGTGTACGGCCGGACAGCAAGTCGCTGAGCAACTGTCCGGACCCGCAGGCCATCGTCCAGCCCAGCGTGCCATGCCCGGTGTTCAGCCACAGGTTCTTATACGGCGTACGGCCAACAATCGGCGTACCGTCCGGCGTCATCGGGCGCAGGCCGGTCCAGAAGGTCGCCTGTTCGACATAACCGCCGCGTGGGAACAGATCGCGGACCACCATTTCCAGCGTTTCGCGACGTGGCTTCAGCAGCTCGGTGTTAAAACCGACGATTTCCGCCATACCGCCGACGCGGATACGGTTATCAAAACGGGTAATGGCAATCTTGTAGGTTTCATCGAGAATGGTCGACACTGGCGCGCCATCGTCCTCTTTCACCGGGATAGTCAATGAGTAGCCCTTCAGCGGGTATACCGGAATATCGACCAACCCTTTCAGCATGGCGGTGGAGTAAGACCCAAACGCCATCACGTACGCATCGGCTTTCACTAACTCATCGCCGCACTGTACGCCGTAAATCTGTTCGCCTTCGTACAGCAGGCGATCGACCGGGGTATTAAAGCGGAACACAACGCCCGCCTCCTGGGCCATTTTCGCCAGGCGTTGGGTGAAGAGTTGGCAGTCGCCGGTTTCATCGTTCGGCAGGCGCAGACCGCCGGTCAGCTTGTGGGCGACTTCGGCCAGCGCCGGTTCAACCTCCGCCAGACGACTGGCCTCCAGCAACTGGTACGGCACGCCCGCATCTTCGAGTACGGCGATATCGCGAGTGGCGCTTTCATACTGCTGCTCGGTGCGAAACAGTTGCAGCGTTCCGCCCTGTCGTCCTTCGTACTGAATGCCGGTCTCTTCGCGCAGCATTTTCAGGCAGTCGCGGCTGTACTCTGCAAGGCGCACCATCCGCCCTTTGTTTTCCATGTAGTGGCGGGTGTCGCAGTTGCGTAGCATCTGCCACATCCATTTGAGCTGAAACTGCGTGCCGTCAAGGCTAATCGCCAGCGGCGCATGGCGCTGGAACATCCACTTAATCGCCTTCAACGGGACGCCGGGCGCCGCCCAGGGCGCGGCATAGCCAGGGGAAATTTGCCCGGCGTTCGCCGCGCTGGTTTCCAGCGCCGGTCCGGACTCTCTGTCGATGACCGTCACATCGTGACCTGCCTGACGTAAATACCAGGCGCTGGTTACACCGACAACGCCACTTCCCAGTATGACAACACGCATAGCTGCTCCAGAATAAGTAAAAGAACAATCTCCTGATTACAAATTGATAACCCAGACGAAAATATTATTCAACATATGCTCTTTTTATGGTGACTTACCTCACATAAGCCTATGCAGCGCGGGATGCGTCGTATTTGGCATCTCCTGCTGCACGTTAATTTTCATCAGTATAAAATGTTGCTAAAATGAAAAATTCTCGCCATTGCCGCAGGGAAATCGCGAAGAAAAAATATTTGCGCGCCACACGTTCCATCCGTGGTGTTCTATCCTTGATATGAGGCTCTCCAGACAGAGAGAACCGCCAACAATGAGGGCGCGCTAATGGCTACGATTGATTCCATGAACAAGGACGGCACACGTCTGAGCGACGGACCCGACTGGACCTTCGATCTGCTGGATATCTATCTGGCGGAGATCGACCGCGTGGCAAAGCTGTATCGGCTTGACACCTACCCACACCAAATCGAAGTCATTACCTCCGAGCAGATGATGGATGCCTATTCCAGCGTCGGGATGCCTATCAACTACCCGCACTGGTCGTTTGGCAAAAAGTTCATTGAGACGGAGCGGCTCTACAAGCACGGGCAGCAGGGGCTGGCCTATGAAATCGTGATTAACTCCAACCCGTGTATCGCCTACCTGATGGAGGAGAACACCATGACCATGCAGGCGCTGGTGATGGCGCATGCCTGCTACGGCCATAACTCCTTCTTCAAGAACAACTATCTGTTTCGCAGCTGGACTGACGCCAGCTCGATAATCGACTACCTGATTTTCGCCCGCAAATACATCACCGAGTGCGAAGAACGCTTCGGCGTCGACGAGGTCGAGAAGCTGCTCGACTCCTGCCATGCGCTGATGAACTACGGCGTGGATCGCTACAAACGCCCGCAGAAAATTTCGCTGCAGGAGGAAAAAGCGCGGCAAAAAAGCCGGGAAGAGTACCTGCAAAGCCAGGTGAATATGCTGTGGCGTACCCTGCCCAAACGCGAAGAAGAGAAAACCGTTTCCTCCGCTCGGCGCTACCCCTCCGAGCCACAGGAAAACCTGCTCTATTTTATGGAGAAGAACGCGCCGCTGCTTGAGTCCTGGCAGCGTGAAATCCTGCGTATCGTGCGCAAGGTGAGCCAGTATTTTTACCCGCAGAAGCAAACCCAGGTGATGAACGAAGGCTGGGCGACGTTCTGGCACTACACCATCCTTAACCATCTGTATGATGAAGGGAAAGTGACCGAGCGCTTTATGCTGGAGTTCCTGCATAGCCACACCAACGTGGTCTTTCAGCCGCCCTATAACAGCCCGTGGTACAGCGGCATTAACCCCTATGCGCTGGGCTTCGCCATGTTCCAGGACATCAAGCGTATTTGCCAGTCGCCGACAGACGAGGATCGCTACTGGTTCCCGGACATTGCGGGTTCTGACTGGCTGGACACCCTGCATTTCGCCATGCGCGACTTTAAGGATGAAAGCTTCATCAGTCAGTTCCTGTCGCCAAAAGTGATGCGTGACTTCCGTCTGTTTACCGTGCTGGACGACGATCGCAACAATTATCTGGAAATTTCGGCGATCCACAACGAGGAAGGCTACCGCGAGATCCGCAACAAGCTGTCGTCGCAGTATAACCTCAGCAACCTGGAGCCGAATATTCAGGTCTGGAACGTAGATTTGCGTGGCGATCGCTCGCTTACGCTGCGCTACGTCCCACACAACCGCGCGCCGCTCGACATGGGACGACGCGAGGTGCTTAAGCACGTACATCGCCTGTGGGGGTTTGATGTGCTGCTGGAGCAACAAAACGCGGACGGCAGCATTGAGCTACTGGAACGCTGCCCGCCGCGGCAAAATCTGTTGTAACCCTAAAAAAACGGGCCGCTCATCGCGGCCCGTTTCCTGTCCATCCTCAGTCCTGCCCTCAGCGACCGTGAAACGCTAAGTCGCCAGGCAGCGTTTTCTGCATCTTGTGCCAGATAAGGCCGCTTTCGTGTCCGTAACGACGGACCGTTTCGTACACCTGCTCATGCAGGCCTTCTTCACACACTTTCGCCAGTTGATGATAAAACCCGAGCGCGAGACTGCGAGCCTCCGGACTGGAGAAATAATGACGGCCAATACGGGTATACAGCCCTTTCATGCCGTTAATAATCAGCCCGTAAATCGGGTTGCCGGAGGCAAACGCCAGGCCGCGGAAAACGTTGTAATCGAGGTCGGCGAAGGCATCAGCGTGATCTTCAATCTCACGCGTTTTAGCCAGCACTTCCAACGCCTTGTCCGGGTGCTGGCGAAACGCCGTGCGGATAAAGATAGTGGCGATGTTAGTGCGAACGGAGAGCAGATTGTCGATCAACTGCGGCACGCTGTCATGGTCGAGACGCACCAGCGTTTCGAGAATATTCAGGCCGGACGTTTCCCAGAAGTTATTCACTTTTGTTGGCTTGCCGTGCTGAATGGTGAGCCATCCATCACGGGCCAGACGCTGCAACACTTCGCGTAAGGTGGTTCGCGTAACGCCAATCAGTTCGGAGAGTTCACGCTCAGCAGGCAGAATAGATCCAGGAGGAAAGCGGTTATTCCAAATACTTTCAATGATGTACTCTTCCGCGAAACCCGCCGGGCTTTGCGCCTTAATGACCATAGTAAGATTTCCATTACACAGCGTTGCAAATAATGAACTCATCATACCAGAGCTGTCCGGGAGCAGATAGCACGCAACGTTAATTAAAAAGGGATCGCTGTTTCATTTTACCAAATTTGTTATTCCACTTTCTTGGGTTGATCCTGAAAGGTTCAGGCCTGATACTTACACACTCACTTATCAGGAACGTTTGTTTTACCGCCGACGGGATCGGAACACTGTCATGGAAATGTCTTACTCTCGCGCGCTGTGGCGCAATTTTCTCGGCCAGTCACCGGACTGGT
Source organism: Pluralibacter sp. (assembly GCF_019237635.1). Taxonomy (GTDB): domain Bacteria; phylum Pseudomonadota; class Gammaproteobacteria; order Enterobacterales; family Enterobacteriaceae; genus Enterobacter_B. Next base: position 195 of record NZ_JAFAGS010000071.1, on the reverse strand, counting down.
ACAAACTGGCTTTACTGCTCTTCTTAATCATCAATCCGATCGTTTTCGCCTTCAGCCCCTTTACCGCTGGCTGGTTGTTGGTGATTGAGTTCATTTTTACGTTAGCGATGGCGCTCAAGTGCTACCCCCTGCTTCCCGGCGGTCTGTTGGCTATCGAGGCGGTGCTTATCGGCATGACCAGCGCCGGGCATGTGC
>NZ_JAFAGS010000008.1 GCF_019237635.1 Pluralibacter sp. | reverse complement strand
CGCTGCATGCCGATGGTACCGCCGGTGTAGGCAACGTAAATGGATTTTTTTTGCATGGTGTTTGACTGATTCTGAAAGAAAAATCCCCTCCGCAGGGAGGGGATAACTATTAGCGTATATTGGCGCAGGTCAGGCAAAATGCATAGCGATTTTGCGGATCGTTAAACGCGGCGAGCTTATCGCTTTCCGCTTTCACAACGCTCGCTGCGCTGGCCAGCGGCGCAGGCAGCAAAGCCTGCAGCGCTTGCGGCAGGTCGGCGCGCACCGAGCCAGTCAGGCTGTCGAGCACCATACTGAAAAACGACGGCTCTTCCTGGTAGTAGCTGATATGCCACTGCTTGAGCTTCGCAAGCTCGGCAGCTTTCGCGACCGCATCGTCAAAGTCGCCCAGGCTGTCGACCAGCCCGTTGGCTTTCGCATCCTGCCCGGTCCAGACGTGACCCTGGGCAATCTTGTCGACCTGCTCCGGCGTGCTATGACGGGACTGCGCCACCAGGGTAATAAAGCGCTTATAGCCGCTTTCGATGCTGAGTTGCATCATTTGCTGCACTTCCGGCGGCAGGGATTTGGTGATCGACACGTCCGCCAGCGGCGAGGTGGAGACGCCGTCGGTATGCACGCCGAGGTTACCAAGGCTGTTTTCAACGGTATTGATCACGCCAAAGATACCGATTGACCCGGTCAGCGTGCTGGCGTTGGCCACGATGTAGTTCGCCGGGGTGGAGATCCAGTAACCGCCGGAGGCTGCCATACCGCCCATCGACACGACGACCGGCTTACCGGATTCACGGGCTGCGGCCAGTTCGGCGCGGATCACTTCCGACGCGCTGACGCTACCGCCCGGGCTGTTCACCCGCAGAACGATAGCTTTCACTTTCGGGTCGAGGCGCGCATCGCGGATCTGCGAAGCGGTGGTATCGCCGCCGACGTTGCCCGGCGTTTCCTGACCGTCGATGATGGCGCCGTTAGCAAAGATAACCGCCACGGCGGAACCCTGGTCTGACGGCGTTTTCAGCACATAGTCGTAGAAGCTGACGGCGCGATAGTTTTTATCCGCCTTGCTCCAGCCAAACTGTTTGGTCAGCACTTTTTCAACCTGCGCGCTGGTGGCCAGCGTGTCGACCAGCTTGTTGTTCAGCGCGTACTGCGCGGTATCGCCATCGACTTTACGCAGGCCGTCAAGCAGGCCCTGCGCGCCCGGGAAGACCTGCTCCGGCGTGATCTGGCGGTTCGCCGCAACGGTCGTCATGTAGTTTTGCCACAGCTCGCCAATCCAGCGGCTGTCCGCTTCTTTCGCCGCAGGCGACATATCGTCGCGAATAAACGGCTCAACGGCGGATTTATAGGTGCCGACGCGGAAAACGTGGGTGGTCACCTTCAGCTTGTCGAGCAGTGATTTATAGTACAGACCGTTAGTGGCAAAACCGTGGAGTTCGACAATACCCTGCGGCGACAGGAAGATTTTGTTGGCAAAACTCGCCAGATAGTACTGGCCCTGGCTATAGCTGTCGCCCACCGCAAACACCGGTTTGCCGCTGTCGCGGAATTCACGCAGCGCTTTACCGATATACTGCATCGACGGCTGATCGGCCCCGGCGAAGTTTTTCAGATCCAGCACGATCCCGGTGATATTGCGATCGTCTTTGGCCTGGCGGATGGTCTGCACGATATCAAACAGCGAATTTTCCTGCAGACGGTCGGAACTGGCGCCGAGCAGTTGACGGCTGAGTGTGCCTATCTTGCTGGTGGCGGAGGGTTTATCCACCACCACACCGGTGATGTCCAGCAGCAGGGCACCGCGGGCGGTACTCTGCGCAATGCTGCTGCTGAGCTGCATCCACACGCCGACGCACACCAGCACCAGCAGGATAAAGAACACGTTGAGCACAAGCTCGCGAATGAAGTTCAGTAAACGCCACGTCCATTTAAAGAATCCGGCAATGATTCGCCAAAGGGTTCGCATGTTTTCTCCCTGACAGAATGAAATGAAGTCCCGCCCGAGCAGGCGTAACGTGGGGTTATCCTAAAGACACCGCCGCCGCTTGTCAGCAGGAATCGCCTTCCGCGCTGTAACAAATTCCCCGTGCATGTTAATTTTATGAAAAATAATGCTCATATACGGGAGTATAGGTAATGGATGCACTCGAACTACTGATCAATCGCCGTAGCGCCTCGCGACTGGCAGAACCCGCCCCGATGGGGGAACAACGCGAGAATATTCTGCGTGCCGGTCTGCGTGCGCCGGATCACGGCACGCTACAGCCGTGGCAGTTTTTTGTCATTGAAGGCGACGGCCTTACGCGCTTTAGCCAACTGCTGGAAAAAGGGGCGATAGCCGCCGGGCAGGATGACAAAGCGGTGGAAAAGGCCCGCAATGCGCCGTTTCGCGCGCCGCTGATTATCGCTGTGGTGGCAAAATGCCAGGAGCACCCGAAAGTGCCGAAATGGGAGCAGGAGATGTCCGCAGGCTGTTCGGTGATGGCGATGCAGATGGCCGCTGTCGCGCAAGGGTTTAACGGCATCTGGCGTAGCGGCGCCTTAACCGAAAGCCCGGTGGTGCGCGACGGACTGGGCTGTCGCGAGCAGGATAAAATCGTGGGCTTTCTCTATCTTGGGACGCCGCAGCTCAAAGCGTCCACCACCGTATCGCTGGCTGACACCACGCCTTTCGTCCGTTATTTCTGAGTATTGCCGTCATGAACTGTCTGGATTCTGTTCGAACGCAAGAGAATTCAGACAGCCAGACTTACCAGCGTTGCCGTCTGGCGCTACCATAGGAAGATTGCAATGACAGGAGATGTCCATGAGCGAGCAAGCTATTCGTTTAACGCAATACAGCCACGGAGCCGGTTGCGGTTGTAAAATTTCCCCCAAAGTGCTGGAAACCATCCTGCATAGCGAGCAGGCGAAGTTTGTCGACCCGAACCTGCTTGTGGGCAATGAGACCCGCGATGATGCCGCCGTTTACGATCTCGGCAACGGCACGTCCATTATCAGCACCACCGATTTCTTTATGCCGATCGTCGACAGCCCGTTCGATTTCGGCCGCATTGCCGCCACGAATGCGATAAGCGACATTTTCGCCATGGGCGGCAAACCGATTATGGCGATTGCCATTCTGGGCTGGCCAGTGAATACCCTGGCGCCGGAAATCGCCCGCGATGTTATTGAGGGCGGGCGTTTTGCCTGTCAGCAGGCGGGGATTGCGCTGGCGGGCGGCCACTCCATCGACGCGCCTGAACCGATTTTCGGCCTGGCGGTGACCGGCGTGGTGCCGACCGAACGGGTGAAGAAAAACAGCACCGCACAGGCGGGCTGTAAGCTGTTTCTGACCAAACCGCTGGGCATTGGCGTCCTCACCACGGCGGAGAAAAAATCGCTGCTCAAGCCCGAGCACTATGGGCTGGCGACCGAGGTGATGTGCCAGATGAACCTCGCGGGCGCGGCCTTTGCCAATATCGACGGCGTGAAGGCGATGACCGATGTGACTGGCTTCGGCCTGCTGGGCCATCTCAGCGAGATGTGCCAGGGCGCAGGCGTTCAGGCGCAGGTGCGCTTTGCCGATGTACCGAAACTGCCGGGCGTGGAAGCGTATATTGCCCTGGGGGCAGTACCGGGCGGGACTTCGCGTAACTTTGCCAGCTACGGCCACCTGATGGGCGAGATGCCGGACGCCTGGCGCAACCTGCTGTGCGACCCGCAAACCTCCGGCGGGCTGCTGCTGGCGGTGACGCCGGAAGCGCAAGCCGAGGTGCAGGCGGCTGCGGCCGAATTTGGTATTACGCTTGCCGACATCGGCGAGCTGGTTGCCGCGCGCGGCGGCCGTCCAATGATCGAGATCCGCTGATCACATGCGCTTGTTTATCGCGGAAAAGCCGAGTCTGGGTCGTGCCATCGCCGATGTGCTGCCGAAGCCGCATCGCAAAGGGGATGGCTATATCGAATGTGGTAACGGCCAGGTGGTGACCTGGTGCATCGGCCATCTGCTGGAGCAGGCGCAGCCGGATGTCTACGACAGCCGCTATGCCCGCTGGAACCTGACGGATTTACCGATTGTACCGGAGAAGTGGCAGCTACAACCACGGCCTTCCGTGACCAAACAACTCAATGTGATCAAGCGTTTGTTGCAGGACGCGACCGAAGTTATCCACGCCGGTGACCCGGATCGCGAGGGGCAGTTACTGGTGGACGAGGTGCTCGACTACCTGAACCTTGCCGCCGACAAGCGCCAGCAGGTCCAGCGTTGTCTGATAAACGATCTTAACCCCCAGGCCGTCGAGCGGGCGATCTCCCGCCTGCGCGCCAACAGCGAGTTTATCCCCCTGTGCGTCTCGGCGCTGGCCCGCGCTCGCGCGGACTGGCTATACGGCATCAATATGACCCGCGCCTATACGCTGCTCGGGCGCAACGCCGGTTATCAGGGCGTGCTGTCGGTGGGGAGGGTGCAGACGCCGGTTCTCGGGCTGGTGGTGCGGCGCGATGAAGAGATAGAAAACTTCGTCGCCAAAGACTTTTTTGACGTCAAAGCGCATATCGTTACCCCAGCCGACGAGCGTTTCACCGCGCTGTGGCAGCCCAGCGATGCCTGCGAGCCGTACCAGGATGAAGAAGGGCGTTTGCTGCACCGTCCGCTGGCGGAGCATGTGGTGAGCCGCATCAGCGGCCAGCCCGCGATGGTCACCGCGTATAACGATAAACGGGAATCCGAACCCGCGCCGCTGCCGTTTTCGCTCTCGGCGCTGCAAATTGAGGCGGCGAAGCGTTTTGGTCTCAGCGCGCAAAACGTGCTCGACATCTGCCAGAAGCTGTATGAGACCCATAAGCTCATCACCTATCCGCGTTCTGACAGCCGTTATCTGCCGGAAGAGCATTTTGCCGGACGGCATGCGGTGCTGAACGCCATTAGCGTCCATGCGCCGGATCTGCTGGCGCAGCCCGCCGTCAACCCGGAGGTGCGCAACCGCTGCTGGGATGACAAAAAGGTGGATGCCCACCACGCCATTATTCCGACCGCCCGCGGCTCATCGGTGAAGCTCAGCGACAATGAGGCCAATGTCTATGGCCTCGTCGCTCGTCAGTACCTGATGCAGTTTTGCGCTGATGCGGTATACCGTAAGTGTCAGATAGACCTTGATATCGCCAACGGCAAATTTATCGCCAAAGCCCGCTTCCTGGCGGAGGCCGGGTGGCGCACGCTGCTGGGCAGTAAAGAGCGCGACGAGGAGAACGACGGCACGCCGCTGCCTGTCGTGGAGAAAGGCGCTGAGCTATTGTGCGAGAAAGGCGAGGTCGTCGAACGCCAGACCCAGCCGCCGCGGCATTTTACCGACGCCACGCTGCTTTCGGCAATGACCGGGATTGCCCGCTTCGTGCAGGATAAAGATCTCAAGAAGATCCTGCGCGCCACCGACGGATTGGGGACGGAAGCCACCCGCGCCGGGATTATCGAACTGCTGTTTAAACGCAGCTTTCTGGTCAAAAAAGGGCGCTATATTCACTCGACCGAAGCCGGAAGAGCGCTGATTCACTCTCTGCCGGAAATGGCGGGGCGTCCGGACATGACTGCGCACTGGGAGTCTGTGCTGACGCAAATCAGCGAAAAGCAGTGCCGCTATCAAGATTTTATGCAGCCGCTGGTCGGCACGCTGTTCAGCCTGATAGACCAGGCGAGAAGCACCCCGGTAAAACAGTTTCGCGGCCTGGTGGCGCCGGGTGCTGAGAAGAAAAAGCCGTTTGCCCGTAAGGGCGGGAAACGTAAGACGGCGGCAGAGTAGATCTGTAGCGCTCTTTGCATGAACAGAGCGCTACTCTAATTTGCTAATCAGGCTGCGGCTACGTTCAATTAACTCCAGCGATTTCAGATCGTTAATTTGCAATAGACTGACAAAAAGCAGGTCGGTAATGCAGTTTTGCGCTGTGCGCGATGAGATGGAGGAACTGCGCCATTCATCCTCATTCGAAATGGTTTCAAGCGTATAATCGGCCAGCTTTTGCAGCTGATTTTGCGCCAGGGCGGTGATGGCAATGACTTTCGCGCCTCTTTCCTTTGCCGCCGCCGCCGCCACTAAAATCTCTCTCTTTCTGCCAGAGTAGGATATTGCAATCTGCACATCACTATGACTCAGCGCCTGCGCAACCGTGATTTGAACATGGGAGTCAATCTCGCAGGTGACCCGATAACCAATTTTCATCAGTTTAAACGCCAGGTCTTTGGCTGTAAGCGCAGAACCGCCGATCCCGGTAATTTGAATATGGTTGGCTGAGTGAATGACCTTAATGATTTCGCGAAGATTATTGAAGTTGATGTTGTTGGTGGTTTCTTCGATGGCGGCGTGCTTTTCTCTTATTAATTTTCGAGCAATTATCTCCAGAGAGTCTGATTTTTCTATTGAAGTATGTAAGTGTTTTTTGTGTTTATTATTCACCTCCAGCGTATATTCTTCTATCAATAACATTTTTAACTCTGTAAACCCTCTGGCACCGAGCTTTTGTGAAAATTTAGAGATAGAAGATTGGGCGACTTTTAACGATGCAGCAATGGATTTTGATGAGCAGTCCTTAAAACTGTCCAGGTGAGATATTATATAAAACGCAATTTTCTTTTCTGTTTCAGTGTAATATCTTATGTCTGCTTTTAATTTATTTAAATAACCCATAAGAAATATCCAATTTTTCATTTATCAAAACAATATAAATGCACTTAATGATAAATGCAAATGATGATTTGCAATGTGTATTCACCTTATTTTGACAAACATCACAAAGCATGGAAAGGAATTAAAATTTCCATTTTTAATTTTTTAAAAACGATCAAGTATTCCATCCGTTGCTTCTGTTTGATTTTTGATTTTAATATAAGGTGAGCAAATGAGAATAGGGATTAAGTATCTGCCATTTTTATTATTATCTCTGACTGCATCCTCTCAGGCAGCGGTTATCTACAGCGCTGATGATGGCTCTAATATCGATCTGTATGGGCGACTGGGTTTTAACGTTTCCGATAAGAAGACGGGGGATACCTCGGGTGATTTTGACGCGCGCATTGGTTTTTCTGCCCGTCAAATGATCAATGACAAATTTGCGGTCATTGGTTTTACGCAGTACCAGGTCAACGCCGCAGAGTACGCCAACAATATCAAGGCGGAAAACCCCAATGATTTTACGGCCCGATATGTGTGGGCCGGGCTTGATTTTGCAGAATACGGAAAGATTACCGCAGGTCGAGTCTCCTCTGGTTTGATCATGTTCACGGACATTGGCGATGTGTTCGCCTCGTCGGATGTGGCCGTGGCCCGCCAGGCATACTTTGTCGACTCCACCGCCGTTCAGGTTTTCCGTCAGGACGGGACGGTTCAGTATCAGAACACCCTTGGTGATTTTGATATTTCAACTGCCTATATTATTGGGAACAATACCTCGTCTCTGGATTACGGCGTAAACGCCGCGCTACGCTACACGCTCGATCTCGGCGCGGCGGGTAAATTTCAGCCAGTACTTGCCGCAGAGCAGACACAAGCCAAACATGGCGACCAGTCGGGCCAGTCCGATGATGATGCCGATAAGTACCAGATGTGGGGCATCGGCAGTCGCTATTATCTCGGTGATGCGATGCTGGGTCTGCTCTATACAGAAGATACGGTTACCTATCTGGATGGCCGCCCTGACAGTACGGACAAAGACTGGGAAGCCACTCTCGTCTATTCTCTTACGCCGGACTGGTGGCTTAGGGCTGGCTACCGTCATTTGATCAATACTGATGGCGACGACCTCAAACTTCGCGATACCACCTTTGAAGTTCAATACAAGGTGACGGCGAAAAGCTCAATTTATGGCTCATATTCATGGCGTAATGGCGAGGGTGGGACAAACCGGGTAACCGGTAAAGCGGTCTCGTTCGGTGGTAGCGACCCCGCTGACGATTATTTCCATTTGGGATTGCGCTACGAGTTTTAACTGAAAATATAAATTATGTTCGAATAAGGGCAAGTCGTTCGCCCTTATTCATAGGGAATGATTATGAAAAGAATTATATTATTTTCTTCATTTATAATTTCGTGGTCCGCATTTGCCAATGTCGATCTTGAACTCGGCGATACTGTTGTCGCCCTCGCAGCCAGCAATGCGAAGGTTTCGATGTTTTCAAAAGACGTTTCCCTACCGCCTGGCGATAATCAGCTGGTGATAAAATTTGACAGCGCTGTTAATCCGGAATCGGTGAACCAGGGAAAAGGAAGGATAACGTCTTCACCGTATATTGTGTCGTTTAAGTATGATGCCGATGACAAACTGGTGTTGTCAGCGCGAAAAGTCACCGATGAGAATGAAGCGAAGAGGCAAGCGGCAGATCCCCAGTTTATGTTGACAGCCAATAATAAACCGGTGCCATTCTCCATAAAGAAAATTGATCAACAAAGCTTCAATATTTTCTCGGATTTTAAATCCTTCCTCATTGCCGAAGACCGAAACAGTGAATCTGCTGTAACGGAAAAGGGTGATGAACTTGTCAGGATAAAAGATGAATATCTGCGTTTATCGGATAAGCAACGCCTGTCATTCATGAAGTGGTTATTAAATAATTGAGGAAGGGAGTGTTTAATCATGTCTAAAGCGATAAGCAAGGAATTGCTGACGCAGATTATTACGCTGGTGGGCGGTGCTGATAATATTACCAACTGCGGTAACTGCATGACTCGATTGCGTTTACGGGTCTTTGCCATCACACGTATTGCACCTGAGATACATACCGTGCTTAAAGGCGCGGTGAGCGGTGTGGTAGTTAATGGCAACGAAGTGCAAATTATTTTTGGTGTCGGTAAAGCGCAGCGCGCTGCCGAAAGTATGAACGATTTATTGGGAGTGAAAGATTTAAACGCCATCGCCGCAGAAAACAAAAACCAGATGAAAAGCAAGCAGCAGTCATCACTGCAGCAGTTTCTGGCGAACTTTGCGACGATTTTCACGCCCTTAATTCCAGGGTTTATTGCGGCGGGTCTGATGCTAGGTATTGCCACGCTGGTGGGTACGCTGATGCATATTGCGCCAGACGCCAAAGGGGTGATGCCGGATGTGCTGAACTTCTTAAAGATCTTCAGCAAAGGGCTGTTTACGTTTCTGGTGGTGCTGATTGGCTATAACGCGCAAAAAGCCTTCGGCGGTACAGGAGTCAATGGCGCGATTATCGCGGCGCTGTTTATTCTCGGCTATAGCCCGACAGCAACGGTCGGTTACTACTCTGGATTGCAGGATTTCTTTGGTCATGCCATTGATCCGCGAGGAAATATCATCGGCGTTCTGCTTGCCGCCTGGGCTGGGGCTAAAATTGAGCGTTTCTTCAGGCGCTATATTCCTGACGAACTGGACATGATTTTAACGTCAATGCTGACGCTGGCGGTCACCGCTATTGTGACGTTCATCATCATTATGCCAGTCGGTGTCTGGCTGTTTCAGGGTATGTCCTGGCTGTTTATGCATTTGAACAGTAACCCTCTGGGCTGCGCGGTGCTGGCAGGGGTATTCCTTATCGCCGTTGTCTTTGGCGTGCATCAGGGGTTTATCCCTGTTTATCTTGCGTTGATGGATTCACAAGGTTTTAACTCGCTGTTTCCTATTCTTTCTATGGCGGGTGCCGGGCAGGTTGGCGCCGCGCTGGCGTTGTACTGGCGAGCGGAAAATACTTCGACGCTGCGGTCGCAGATTCGCGGCGCAATTATTCCCGGTCTGCTGGGCGTTGGCGAACCGTTAATCTATGGCGTGACGCTGCCGCGCATGAAACCCTTTATCACAGCCTGCGTTGGTGGAGCGACTGGCGGTCTCTTTATTGGTACTGTGGCCTGGCTGGGGCTGCCCGTGGGGTTAAACAGCGCCTTCGGCCCTTCCGGGCTGGTTGCGCTGCCGCTGATGACCTCTGACAGCGGCATTCTTCCGGCGATTGCTGTCTACGGCGGCGGGGTGCTAATTTCCTACGTTGCCGGGTTTGTCATCACCGCTGTATTTGGCTGTAAAAACGTGGATCTGGATTGAGGGAATAATGATGAAAAAGGTCATGACATTTGCTTCTTTGTTAGCGATTTCTGTGTCCGCGTTTGCGGCTGAGTATCCTGTACTCACCACGGCAAGCCCGGATAAGGTGGGGTTTGACGTTAAAAAACTGAATAAACTGGATGACTGGATTCAGAACCAGATCGCTGCCGGGTATCCCAGCATCAACCTGCTGATCGTGAAAGATAACCACATCGTCTATCAGAAAGCCTGGGGCTACGCGAAAAAATATGAGGGTTCTTTGTTAATGGCGACGCCGATAAGCGCCACCACCTCGACGATGTACGATCTGGCCTCAAACACAAAAATGTTCGCCACCAACTTTGCGTTGCAGAAGCTGGTTTATGAGAAAAAGATCGCTGTGAATGATTTAGTTTCTAAATACATTCCCGGTTTTGCTGACCAGCCTGGCGATACGATAAAGGGTAAGGACGCATTACGTATTACCGATATCCTTCATCATACGGCGGGGTTCCCTGCTGACCCTCAGTATCCGAATAAAAAAGTGGCGGGTAAGCTGTATTCGCAGGATAAAGCGACAACGCTGGAAATGATTAAAAATACGCCGCTGGATTACGCGCCGGGTACGAAACATATCTACAGCGATGTTGATTACATGATCCTTGGATTTATCATTGAATCCGTCGTACAGATGCCGCTGGATACCTATGTCGAGAACAGCATTTATAAGCCGCTCGGCTTGACGCACACGGTGTTTAATCCGCTGCAAAAAGGGTTTAACCGCGAACAGATTGCCGCAACGGAACTGAAGGGCAACACACGGGATGGGGTGATAACGTTCCCGAATATTCGCACCTCAACGATCTGGGGGCAGGTGCATGATGAAAAAGCCTGGTACGCCATGGGCGGCGTCTCGGGCCATGCCGGGTTATTCTCCACGACCAGCGATATGGCGGTGTTGATGCAGGTGATACTCAACGGCGGTGGCTATGGCAACGTTAAGCTGTTTGATAAAGCCACCGTTGCGCTGTTCACCCACAGTTCTGCAGAGGATGTCACGTTTGGTTTAGGCTGGCGCGTGAACGGCAATGCATCGATGACGCCGACGTTTGGCGTACTGGCCAGCGAGCAGACCTATGGTCACACCGGATGGACGGGGACGCTGACCGCGATTGATCCCGTCAACCATATGGCGATAGTGATACTGGGTAACAAACCCCATTCACCTGTCGCAGACCCAAAAGTGAACCCCAACGTGTTTACGAGCGGTTTATTACCGGCGGCGACCTATGGATGGATTGTCGATCAGGTGTATGGCGCGTTAAAACCGTAAGATAAAAAGAGGGATTCTTGCCTGAATCCCTCATTGACCTGCAGTTTGTAGGCCGGGTAAGCGCAGCGCCACCCGGCAAAAGAACGGAAGGATTAAATCACCCCTTGCCCCATCATCGCGTCGGCGACCTTCACAAAGCCCGCGATGTTGGCGCCGCGCACGTAATGCGTTTGCTTGCCTTCGCCGCCGTACGCCACACAGGCCTGGTGAATATCCAGCATGATGTGGTGCAGACGGGCATCCACTTTCTCCGCCTTCCAGCCCAGCCGCGCGGCGTTTTGCGCCATCTCAAGCCCCGAGGTCGCCACGCCGCCAGCGTTCGCTGCTTTACCTGGCGCAAACAGCACGCCCGCGTCGAGGAACAGGTCCGTGGCGGCGATGGTGGTCGGCATATTGGCGCCTTCCGCAACGGCCTTCACGCCGTTAGCGATAAGCGTCCGTGCGGCGTCCACATCCAGCTCGTTCTGAGTGGCGCACGGCAAGGCGATGTCCACCGGTACCGACCACGGCTGCTGGCCTGCAAGGTACGGCAGGCCGAACTCGCGGGCATAGTCCGCCACGCGTCCGTCGCGGCTGGTTTTGATCTCCGTCAGGCGCGCCAGTTTCTCGGCTGTAAAACCGGTTTCATCCACAACGGAGCCGCTGGAGTCGGAAGCGGTAACCACACGGGCGCCCAGCGCCATGGCTTTTTCGATGGCGTATTGCGCCACGTTGCCGGAGCCGGAGACCGCCACGCGCATACCTTCAACGCCGAGGCCGTGACGTTTGAGCATGGCGTCGGTGAAGTAAATGAGCCCGTAGCCGGTCGCTTCAGGGCGGATCAAGCTGCCGCCAAACGACAGCCCCTTGCCGGTAAAGACGCAGGCGGTGTTGTTTGAGAGCTTTTTCATCATTCCGGCCATAAAGCCGACTTCACGTCCACCTACGCCGATATCCCCCGCCGGAACGTCGGTATCCGCACCGAGGTGACGATACAGTTCGGTCATCAGCGCCTGGCAAAACCGCATGATTTCGCCTTCGCTTTTTCCTTTCGGGTCGAAGTCGCTGCCGCCTTTACCCCCGCCCATCGGCAGGGTGGTCAGCGCGTTTTTAAAGGTCTGTTCAAAGCCGAGGAACTTGAGGATCGACAGATTCACGGAAGGGTGAAAACGCATACCGCCTTTAAAGGGGCCGATCGCCGAGCTGAACTGCACGCGCCAGGCGCGGTTCACCTGCACCTGATTGCGGTCATCAACCCAGGTGACGCGAAACTGAATCACGCGTTCCGGCTCGACCAGCCGCTCCAGCAGGGCCATCTGGCGATAGCGCGGGTTCTGCTCAAGGAACGGCCACAGGGTGGTCATGACCTCACGTACCGCCTGCGCGAACTCCGGCTGATGAGGGTCGCGCAGCTGTACATGGTTTAGAAATGTCTCCAGAGAAGAAGCATGGTCCATAGTAATCATTTCCTTGTGTCTGTTGTTGTGTTTGTAAATGAAATTCTTATCTTTTTTTGACTATATCACCCAGGGCGCAGCGGCAGGCAAGGAAAAAGAGGGCAGTGAGGGAAAATTTATAACCAGCGGCTCGTCATAACCAAAAGCGATGGCGGGAAAAATTTAAGATAGTGCCGTCCATAGCCGATATAGTGAAAAGAACCCTCTTCAACAAGGAATGAAAATGACCCGATTACTGACGGCATTGCTGGCGCTGACGATGAGCGCGGGTGTGCTGGCCGACCAGCGACTTCGCCCGGAGGTTCAGGTGAACGTACCGCCTGAAGTGTTCAGCAACAGCAGCAATACGCAGCAGACGCAGCCCTGCTCCCAGTGCTGTATCTATGAGAACCAAAACTACTCTGAAGGGGCAGTGATCAAGGCGGAAGGGATATTATTGCAGTGCCAGCGCGATGAGAAAACCATCAGCACGAACCCGCTGGTCTGGCATCGCGTGCGGTAATGCATCAGCCCCCGTGGCGCTAAGCCAGGGGGGCTGAAGTCTTAAAAGCTAAGACGGATTATTTCGAGGTTGCGCGCTGCGGCTTCATGACAGGGGCTGCGGCGGACATTCTCTTCTGGCAAATGGCGCTGTTTCCCCAACATTGTTCATAAGGGTAGCCTACCAGGTCTTCGATAACGGCACGGGCTTCAGGGGTGATATCCTTCATATCGCCGCCTGCTTTAATGCGAGCCACTTCGTCGAGCACCACTTTGTGCGTTTTACGGTTAAGGGTCATCTGACGGCTAAACAGGATAGCAATCAGCGCCAGAACCACCACGCCGCCAAAGAACACCCACGAGATAGCATTGATAGCACTTTCAGGTTGTGTGTGCGACTTGGACTGGAAACCGTAGTAACTCAGGATAGCGCCCATCGCAAACACGATGATCGAACGCGTGATTTTCCCTGAGAAGGTCATCGCGCCCGCATAGATGCCTTCACGACGGTGCCCGGTGAAGACTTCATCCACATCGGCCAGGAAGGTATAAACCGTCCACGGAATATAGTAAACGCCACCCGTACCTAAACCAAAAATGACGGTAATGGTGATGATCGCAATGGTCGCGATATGCGGCGGCAGGTTCATGAAATGCAGTAAGAAGTAGCTGCATACGGCAAAGATAACAATGCTAAGCGCCCAGATATAAGGCTTGCTAAAGCCGCGCTTCACGCACAGGGCGATGAAGATGGCGGTAGAGATCAATTGCAGTATTGAGTTCAGGCTGTTTAACCCGGCAAGAATCGCTGGATCGTATTGCAGCACAAAAATCACGAAATAGGTAAAGACGGAAGCGAACAGCCATTCCGCGCCGAAACCAAAGAGATACATCCCTAAATGCTTGCGAAATACGCGCAGATAGAAGGTGGATTGCATATCGCGGGCTAACGACGTGAGGGTCTCCCACAGCGAGCGTTTTTTCTGGGCCGCAACGTGGTTCTCTTCTTTACTGGTATTTTCCCATGAGAAGAGGTACAGGCAGCCGATAGCGATGAACAAGATAACGCCATAGGTGATGCCGGTATACAGGAACGGCTGCGCAGACTCTTTGCCATAAATCAGAATGAACTGGCCAGGGATGAATGCGGCTAAAAAGTTCGCCATTTTACCGAAGATAGCTTTATAGCCGGTGAGCTTAGAGCGGGTGGCAAAGTCATCGGTCATCTCCGTCGCCAGCGTCTCATAAGGAACCATCACCGAGGTGTAAATGAGTTCGAAAATGACGTACGTCGACAGGTAATACCAGAAACCAAACCCTTCAACCCAGAGCAAGGGGTAAAACACCATCAGCGGCGCGCCAATGAGTACAAAGAAACGCCGACGACCAAAGCGCTTGCCAAGCCAGGTGTTACCAAAGTTATCGGTCAGATACCCCATGACCGGGTTACTGATAGCGTCAATGACGCTCGCCACCGAGAAGATGAGGGAGGCCTCGATGAGCGTTAGCCCACAAAATGTAGTGTAAAAATAGAGCAACCATGCGCCAGCTATCGCTAACGCACCGCTACCCAACAGGTTTCCCCCACCATACGCGAGTTGATGGCCGAGAGTGACCTTCCTTGCCATGCCGGGTTGCTGTGTTTTAAATGTCGACATTTACTATTCCTGAATAATTAAACCGTTATTTCATTTTAATCTCATTGCTGTTTTATACCCTGGAAAAGGAATGGTCAATTGGATTGATATCAAGAAATGATGAAAAATGAGTGTCTGCATTGTTTTTTGTGATGCAGATTACGTTTATGAATGGGTGTGAAAAATTTAAATATAATTAATTCTTGTTATTCAGTGCTTTGTGTTTATTTATTGTTTTTATTTAGGATTTTTAAATATTGATAATAGGATTTACATGGCTAGTTTTTGTGATCTGAGTCTCATAATTAATACGCCTTAATGAATATTTAACAAATGTTTGATAAGTTTATTTTTAAATATCAAAACGATGTTTTAATTTATTTTGTCATTGTTTAAAGTAGGCGCAAGAAAAATACCGAAGGAGGCCAATATGACCAAAGGCTCAACTATCCAGCTCGATTTTTATCACTTTCAGGACCCGGAAACAGGTGCTGAAATCATGCGACTGACACCCGTTGACGTACTCTGTCACCGGAACTACTTCTATCAGAAGTGCTTTACTAACGATGGGCGCAAGCTGCTGTTCGCTGGTAAATTTGCAGACTATCGTAACTACTACTTACTGGATTTGGAAACCCAGCAGGCCGTACAGCTTACAGAAGGTGCCGGTGATAACACCTTTGGTGGTTTTTTATCCCCAAACGATGACTTTCTGTACTACGTAAAAAATGAACGTGAACTGCGCCGCGTAAGCCTGACCGATTTCACTGAGACCACGGTGTACCAGGTTCCTGAAGAGTGGGTCGGGTATGGTACGTGGGTGGCAAACAGCGAATGCACCAGTCTGGTTGGGATTGAAATTGACAAGAAAGACTGGATGCCGCTGACCGACTGGACGATTTTCCATACGTTTTTCACCAAAAAGCCGCATTGCCGCCTGATTCGCGTTGATTTACTCAGCGGTGAGTCACGTGTTATCCACGAGGATAACAACTGGCTCGGACACCCGATTTACCGTCCATTCGACGATAATTGTGTCGCCTTCTGCCACGAAGGGCCTCATGACCTGGTGGATGCGCGGGTGTGGTTGGTGAACGAAGACGGTTCAAATGTCCGCAAGGTGAAAACTCACGCGCCAGGCGAGAGTTGTACCCATGAATTCTGGGTGCCGGACGGTTCCGCGTTGATGTATGTCTCTTATATGAAAGGGCAGCAGGAGCGCTATATCAGCCGTTTTGATCCGCAGACCGGCTGTAATGACGTGATCATGACCATGCCATCCTGTTCTCACTTAATGAGTAACCATACCGGAACCCTGCTGGTTGGCGATGGCTCAGGAACACCTGTGGATGTCGAGGATTCAACCGGTTACACCATTGAAAACGATCCATGGCTGTATATTTTCGACGCCACTAATCAACGTCAGGCGCGTCTGGCGGCGCACAACAGTACATGGAAAGTGTTGAACGGCGATCGTCAGGTTACGCATCCGCATCCGTCGTTCACGCCAGATAATCGACAGGTGCTGTTCACCTCAGACTATGAGGGAGAACCGGCGCTCTACCTGGCGACGTTGCCAGAAAACCTGTTCGGGTAACGGTGCCTGATTCACGCGGGTAGGGCGTTATACCTGATGCTGCTGGCGTATAAACGCTTCCAGTAGCGGAACGTCGGCAGGCGCGAGATCCCAGTCAAACGCCTGCCCGGGAGCGGTCCACACAAACTGGCTGTGCTCGTGGGCGGTTATCGTCCCGTGAAAGACGGGCACATGCCAGGCGTGAAGATGAATCATACGCCCCGAGACCTCGCGCTGGTGGCTGGCAATATAGCGCGCAGGTTCTGCCTCAATCCCCAATTCCTCACGCAGCTCGCGGATCAGTGCCTGCGGCTGGGTTTCGTCAGCCTCAACCTTACCGCCGGGGAATTCCCACAATCCGGCCTGATCGGCATCAGGTGGGCGCTGGGCCAGCAGAATTTTACCATCCTGTTCGATAATCGCGGCAACAACATCAATAGTTTTCAGCATTCGCGTCAACGTTTCCTCTCTGGGGATGCCATACTATCCTGGTCTTTGATTTCACTAAAGAACCGCAGGAGTTTTCGGGTGAAAAATCACCAGCCCTGGATACCGCCGCTTGACGATATCCCCGTATCACTGTCGCCGATTGTCCATCTGCAGAAAAAACACTATGGCGAGACCCTTAACCCGACGCGCTGGTGGGGACGCATGCCGCGTCTGTTCTGGCTGGTGGCGTTGTTTGTCGGCTGGCTGGAGCGCCGCCGCGCGCGGCTTGCGCCGGAATTGCGGGCGCTGCTGATGACGCGGGTGTCGCAGCAGTGCCACTGCGCGTTTTGCATCGATGCCAACAGCCTGCGCCTTGCCGAGCGCTGTAACGCGCTGGAAAAAGTGCAGGCGGTGGCGCAATGGCAGACCTCGGCGCTGTTCAGCGATGAAGAGCGCGCGGCGCTGGCCTATGCCGATGCCGTGACCGCCACGCCGCCGGTGGTCACCGACGCGCAAAAAGCGGCGCTGAAACAGCATTATTCCGATGACGCGATCGCTGAAATGACCGCGCTTATTGCCTTTCAGAATCTGTCAGCGCGGTTCAATGCGGCGCTGGATATCCCCTCGCAGGGGCTGTGCGACAGCCAGAGGGCGCCGCATGCTTGATAAGTATCTGCATCCGCGGGTCAAACCGGGCCTCAACCGCCTCGCCGCGCTGCTGGACCGCCCAGGCGTCTCGCCGGACGGCCTGACGCTCGTGGGCTTCGCCGTCGGCGTGCTGGCGCTGCCGTTTCTGGCGCTGGGCTGGTACGGCGCGGCGCTGGTCGCTATTGTGCTCAACCGTCTGATGGACGGCCTCGACGGCGCGCTGGCGCGGCGTCGGGGGTTGAGCGATGCGGGCGGGTTTCTCGATATCGCGCTGGATTTTCTGTTCTACGCGCTGGTGCCGTTTGGTTTTATCCTCGCTGACCCGTCGCACAACGCGCTGCCCGGCGGCTGGTTACTGTTCGCCTTTATTGGCACCGGCAGCAGCTTTCTCGCCTTTGCCGCGCTCGCGGCGAAGCATCAGCTCGATAACCCGGGCTATGCGCACAAATCGTTTTACTATCTTGGCGGGCTGACGGAGGGGAGCGAAACGATGCTGTTGTTCGGGTTGAGCTGCCTGTTTCCGGCGCTGTTCCCGTGGTTTGCGTGGATATTCGGCACGCTGTGCTGGCTGACGACCTTCACCCGGGTGTGGAGCGGCTACGTGACGCTGAAGGGGCTGGAAACCCGGCAGGGGTAACCGCTGCCGGGATAAGGGCGGTTACAGCGTACTGTCCGGCCCGCGCTCGCCGCGGCTCACCGGATTTTTCGCATCCGCACTCCATTCATACCAGCCGCCGTCGTACACCGCGACGCGCGGCCAGCCCATAGCGCGCGCGTACATAAAGGCTTCAGAAGCGCGCCAGCCAGTGCCGCAGTAGAACGCCACCTGTTGGGATGGCTGGATATGCCAGGCGCTCCACATGGCGGTGATGTCGTCGGCGCTGCGCATGGTGCCGTCCGGGTTATGGAAATCCTCCATGTGCGTGGCGTCACTGCCCGCATGGCCCCAGCGTGCACCCGCGATCTCGCCCATCGGCTTAATGTAGCTGTAGCCGCTGGTGGTGCCGATAAACTCCGGCCACGAGCGAATACTGACCAGCGAGGCATCCTGACGGTGCAGCAGGCCGCGCGCCTGTTGCATATCCAGCATCAACTGCGGTTGACCGGGGATCGGCGCGCCAAAATCCGGCGCGGGCTTGACGTTGCCCGGCGTGCCGCGCTCGACCGGCAGCCCGGCGTCGGCCCAGGCCTGCCAGCCGCCGTCCAGTAACCGGACATCCTTGACCCCGGCATACAGCAGGATCTGCGCCACGCGGGCGGCGGCATAGACATCGCGGCCATAGAGGATCACCGTCGTGTCATGGCGGATACCGTGTTTCGCCATCATCGCCTTGAGGTCGGCGTCTGACACCTTATTCCACAGCGGTTCGCTTTCAACTTCATTGGTATCGATATAGTCGGCGCCGGGAATATGGTTCAGCAGATAGAACTTCGGCGCGCCCCAGGCGGCTTCAATTACTTTCCACTCACCGGCAGGCGCGGCGGCGACGGTCTTACCCTGCTGCAGGTCGTGCAGCCACTGCGGGTAGACCAACTGTTCGAAATGGGCGAGCTTTTGCAGCCGTGTCGGCTGTTGCAGCGCATCGCTCAGCAGCGTCACGTGGGTCATGCCCGCTTTTTTCAGGCGCTCAGCGACGGCAGGATTATCGCTATCGTCGCCGTACAGCGCCAGCGGGGTCTCCGGCTTGAGCTGATGCTGCGTGATCCAGGCGGCGAGCTGCGTATCGCTCATGGCGGAAAGCCAACGGGCGGAAAGGTTGAGAGCGGCGGGTTCATGGCCCTGAGGGCCCTGCAGGCTTTGCGGCCAGCCGTTGTAGAAGGCGCTCTGTCGGGTATCAATAGCGATACCGTTTTGTTGTTGTAACTGCTTGAGTGATAACGAGGACGGAATATCAGCAGCAAAGGAAGAGGCGGTGGAGGTCAGCCCGATCAGCAGGGCCAGCGCGGTCAGTTGAGAAACACGTTTCATCGAATTGCCCGACGGTAGTTTGTGGAAACGCCATTCTGAACGCCGCCATGGTGAAAAACATTGCGCTGGCGCAGTTTAGCGCCAGCTTTCAAGCTGTAAGCAACGTCCGCCGGGGGGAATGTCCGCAGCATCGTGGGTGACCAGCACGACCGGGATGGACAGCCGTTTCAGCTCGGCGAACACCCACTGGCGAAAGCTGTCGCGCAGCGGAGCGTCGAGGCGGCTGAAGGGTTCGTCCATCAGCAGGGCTTCCGGCTGCGCCAGCATCGCCCGCAGCAGCGCGATGCGGGCGCGCTGGCCGCCGGACAGCGTGGCCGGGTCGCGGGCATAAAAACCGCCGAGCCCGGCCTTTTCCAGCGCCGCATCTACCCTCGCGCGACGCGCGTTGCCCCGGATGGCGGCAGGCAGCGCCAGCAGCAGGTTTTGCCCGACGCTGAAGTGATCGAACAGCAGCGCATCCTGAAACAAAATGCCGATATGCCGGGCGTGCGTCGGCAGCGTATCGCGGCGTGTACCGTTCAGCCGCAGTTCGCCCTGTGCGCGAAAGGCATCGGGCAGGGCGCCCGCTATCCACGCGAACAGGGTGGATTTCCCGCTGCCGGAGGTGCCCATCAGGGTGAGTGTCTCTCCTGGGCTGACGTCAAAACTGACGTTGCGCAGCAGCGGGCGTCCCGCCAGCGTTAATGAGAGCTGTGAAACACTGAGCATCAGCGCAGTCCTTGTCGATAGTGGCCCGCCAGGCGCAGCAGCAGGGCGATAAGCAAAAATACGGCGGTGGGCAGCAGCAGTTGCCAGAGCGCCTCGGCCGCCAGCAGGGCGGTATCCCCTCCGCTGCTTAGGGCCACCGCATCGGTCGTCAGGGTGGTAATGCGTCCGCCGCCGAGCCACAGCGTGGGTAAGTATTGCGCAATGCTCACCGAAAAACCCACCGCCAGCGCAGAGAGCAGCGGGCGCAGCATCTGCGGGCACAATACCTGCCAGAAAATCCGCCCGCGTCGCCAGCCCAGCGTGCGGGCGACCAGCGTCAGGCGTGGGTCGATGCGCCGCCATGCCGGGGCCATGACAAACAGCATCCACGGGAATACCCACAGCAGGTGTCCCCACAGCACGGTCAGCCACTGGCCATCCAGCACGCCCTGTAGCGCCAGCTGATACTGACCGGCCACCAGCGGCAGCGCGGGCAAGATCAGCGGCAGCCAGAGAAGGGTGTTGAGACGCGGATGGCCAAGCTCAAGCCAGGCCAGACACAGCAGGGCGCCGAGCAGCGCCGAGAGCGCCCCCAGCCACAGGCTGTTGAGCAGGCTTTCCGGCGACGGCGCCGTCAACCGTGAGGTTAACGCCAGCACGATGACGCACAGCAGCCCGCAGAGGGGCAAAAAAAAGGCGAAAAAACGTCCCGGCAGCGCCCGCGGTCGGGGATGGCGAACGCCGCTAAAATCAGGCACCCGGCGTCGCCAGCCGCGCCACAGCGTCAGCGCCAGCAGGGTGAGGACGGCAAGCATCGCCAGCAGCAGCAGACAGGCGAGCGCCCCTTTGGCCTGCTGCGCGTCGTCGCCCTGCGACAACCATTGCCAGGCGAGCACCGCCAGCGTCGGCGGATTCCCGGGGCCTAACACCTGCGCGACATCCACCACCGACAGCGTCCAGGCGGTGGTCGCCAGCAGCACAATGCGCAGTTGCGGCATCAGCTGCGGCAGCACCAGCCAGGCCAGGCACTGCCAGCGGCCGTAGCCCTGGCTTTGCAGCACCATCGCCTGCTCCGCCAGCCGCTTTTCACCTAGCAGCGCGTAGATAGCCCACAGCAAAAAGCCGCTCTCTTTCAGCGCCAGGGTCAGGCCGACGCCGACGCCGTAACGGTCCGGCGAGGCGCTGAGAAACGGCAGCCAGCGGTACAACGCGCCGCCTTCGGCAAACAGCAGCAGCGCGCAGGTGGCGAAGGCGACATGCGGGACGGCCAGCAGCAGCGGGAGGCGCGAGGAGAGCTGCCGCCATTGCCGCGACGGCCAGCAGGCGGCGATCGCGCTCAGGGCGATAAGCAGGGCGCCCGCGACGGCGATAAGCGTCGAGACCAGCGTGGCGGCAACGGCCTGCGGCAACTGTGGGTCGCCGAGCAGCGCCCGCCAGTGCTCCGCCGAAAAGGCGGGCGCCAGCAGCAGGCTCGCCCCCGGAATCAGGGGAAGATACAGCATCCCCACCGCACCCCACGCCAGCAGGGTTAATGCGTGCCGTAACGGCGCAGCCATTCCTGCTCCAGCGCGTTGACCCAGGCGGCGTGCGGCTCAGCCAGCACCGGCGGCGTTTTTTCACCGCTTTGCGGCACCAGCGCGGGCAGCTTAACCGGGTCCAGCACCGTCGGATCGCCCCAGATGGCCGGGTCGGCTTTGCGGCTTTGCGCCGCAGGCGAGAGGAGGAAATTGGCGACGACCTGCGCGCCCGCCGCCGCACGCGCGTTGGCGGGGATCGTCACGAAATGCACGTTGCCGAGCATGCCCTGGGTAAAGCCAAAGCTGTAGCTGTCGGCGGGAAGCTCGCCGGAGGTCGCTTTCTGCCGGGCGTGCATTGGGTTAAAGGTCAGCGACAGGCGCAGCGTGCCGTTCGCCAGCATGGTATCCATTTTCGCGGGTGAGGCCGGGAAATCCGTGCCTTTGCGCCATAAATTCGGGTGCAGTTTGTCCAGATACACCCACAGCGGCGCGGTAACGGCATCGAAGGTCTTGTCGTCTGGCGGTTGCTTCAGCGCGTCGGGCTGTGTGGTCTGGGTAATCAGCAACTGCTCAAGGAACGCGGTGCCGGTGAAGTCCGGCGGGCGGGGATAGGTGACCGTGCCCGGGTGCGCGCGGGCATAGCTCAGCAGCGCGTCGGCATCGGCCAGCGGGGCAGGCGTGTCGCTACGCCGGGCGATAAAGGTTAACTGCGCGCTGCCCCACGGCGACTCTGCGCCCCCGGTCGGCACCGAAAAGTCTTCCCGTACCGGTTTTTGCGTATCGACATAGCGCCAGTTGGGCAACTGTTCCGCCCAGCCGGTTTTCAGCAACCCGGCGGTTTTCAGGGCGCGGAAGTTTTCGCCGTTCACCCACAGCAGGTCGATGGAGCCATTGTGGGTGCGCCCGGCGCGAGTCTCGGTCTGAATGCGCTTGACCGCATCGGCGGCGTCGGCGATATGCACAATGCGTAAATCAATCGCGTAGTCGCGCTTTACTTCGCCGCTCACCCAGTCGAGGTAGCGGTTGACCGCCTGATCGCCGCCCCAGGCGTTGAACCAGACCGTCTGCCCACGGGCCTCGGTTTCGGTTTGCTGCCACTGACAGGCGGCCAGTAATGGACTGCTTGCCAGCAGCCCTGCCCATAAGATGCCATAACGCACACGGCGCATATTGTCTCCTTAGCGGTGAGTAAAGCGGGCCAGCAGCCAGCGGGAAAGCAGCGGCAGCAGGCCAATCAGGGCGAATGCCAGCAGCATGCCCACAGAGAGGATCTCGTTGAATGAATGTAGCTGAGCGGTCTGACGGCCTGCATTAAGATACACCAGCGTCGCTGGCAGCATGCCGAGCTGGCTGACCCACCAGTAGCGGGCGAGGCCGATACGGGTCAACCCGGCGAGCAGATTGACCATAAAAAAAGGAAACAGCGGCATCAGGCGCAGGGCGAACAGGTAGACCGCGCCGTCGCGGGCGACACCGGCATTCACCGCCGCCATCTGCTGCGGGAAGCGCGCCAGCACCCAGTCGGCCAGCAGATAGCGGCTGGCGAGCGTCGCCAGCAGGGCGCCGAGCGTTGAGGCGAACGACACCAGCAGCACTGCCTGCCAGAAGGGGAAAATCGCGCCGCCGAGCAGGGTTAAGAGCGTCGCGCCGGGAAACGACAGCGCCGTCACCAGCACGTAGAGCGCAAAATAGAGCACCGCCGCGAGGAACGGGTGCAGCGCGTGCCACTGCGCCGCCTGCGTCTGGAGGTGGCGCAGGGACTCAAGCGTCAGCAACTCACGGGGAATGCACAGCGCAGCGGCGAGGATCAGGGCTGCCAGCAACGCCAGCAGCACGCCTTTACGTAGGTTCAACGGCGGTTATTTGCCTTTAAACGTCGCCCAGACCGGGGCGTGATCGGAGGGTTTTTCCATGCCGCGGATCTCGTAGTCGATCCCGGTTTCGATGCAGTGCTGCGCCAGCGGCGAACTGGCCAGCAGCAGGTCTATGCGCAGGCCGCGGTTGTCGTCGAAACCTTTTGAACGGTAGTCAAACCACGAGAACTTATCCTGGGTGTCCGGATGCGCGTGACGGAAGGTATCCACCAGCCCCCAGTCCAGCAGCCGCGCCATCCACTCGCGCTCTTCCGGCAGGAACGAGCATTTGCCGGTACGCAGCCAGCGTTTGCGATTGTCGTCGCCGATGCCGATATCCAGGTCGGTCGGGCTGATATTCATATCGCCCATGATAAGCACCGGGTTCGCGTTGTTCAGCGCGGTGTTCAGGTAGTTTTGCAGGTTCTGGTAGAACAGCTCTTTCGCCGGGAACTTCAGCGGGTGGTCGCGGCTCTCACCCTGCGGGAAGTAGCCGTTGATCACGGTAACGTTGCCGAACGCCGACGGAATTTCCGCCATGATAATGCGGCGCTGGGCGTCTTCGGCGTCGTCCGGGAAACCGCGGCTCACGGAAACCGGCGCCTCTTTGGTCAGCAGCGCCACCCCATAGTGACCTTTCTGCCCGTGATAAAAGACGTTGTAGCCGAGCTTCGCCACGTCTTCGAGCGGGAACATATCGTCGTGAACTTTTGTCTCCTGTAAGCCGATTACGTCGGGCTGGTGTTTTTCGACGATGGCTTCCAGTTGATGAGGGCGGGCGCGCAGGCCGTTGATATTAAAAGAGACAAATTTCATAGTCACTGTCACTGTGCAGGGTGAATGGTGCAGGGATGGTAGCAGAAATTTCGCTGGCTGACCTCTTCCTGGACGGGTGCGGCGGTAAATTATCCGCCATACTTCCGTTATAGGCACAGAGTGCATTACACTGCGCGCTGCAAAATGTGAGTGTTGACTATTTATTAGGCGGTAAAGGCGATGCAAGGAACCATCACAACCTGGTTTGAAGATAAAGGGTTTGGCTTTATCAAAGATGAAAACGGCGAAAACCGCTATTTTCATGTGATAAAGGTTGCCAACCCTGACCTGATTAAGAAAGACGTGGCGGTCACCTTTGAGCCCACCACCAACAACAAAGGGCTGTCGGCGTATGCGGTGAAGGTTATCCCGGACAGCAAGTACATCTATATTGCCGGTGAGCGCCTCAAAATCACCGCCATCAAATCCTGGGTGGTGTTCAGCGAAGAAGAGCCGGTCGACACCAAAATCGATAAAGAGAATGCAGTGCTGTCGGTCGGGATGCTGATGAGCAGCATTCGCCCGAAAGCCACGGCCAATGCGGGCGAAATGCGCACGGTGAAAAAGCTGGCGGTCACCACCTTCCAGAACAAGACGCTGATCTTCTCCGAAGACGAAATTGACGTCGAAGAAACGGTCAAAATGCTCAAAAAAGTGCGTTAAGCCGTCGCCTGATGTCTGCCATTATCGATACCTTTATTGCCCCGCCATGCCATGACGAGATTGCGATCCTCTGGCAGGACGCGCATCTGGTGATTATCAATAAACCCGCGGGGCTGCTCAGCCTCTCGGGGAAAAACCCGCAAAATCTTGATTCGGTGCATCACCGGCTGGTGACGCTGTTTCCCGGCTGCACGCTGGTGCATCGCCTTGATTTCGGCACCTCCGGGCTGATGGTGGTGGCCCGCAATAAGGCGGTCAATGCCGCCCTGTGCCAGCAGTTCAGCCAGCGTACCGTGCGCAAAGTGTACAGCGCGCTGCTGTGCGGGCATCTGGCGGAGAACGAGGGGATGGTCGACGTGCCGATAGCCAAAGACCCGGCGCTGTTTCCGCGGATGTCGATTTGCGCGACCCACGGCAAACCGGCGCGCTCTCATTACCAGGTGGTGGAACGGCTGACGCAGGAGCGGGAGGACGGCGGGGAACTGCCACTGACGCGGGTGACGTTAACGCCGCAGACCGGGCGCACCCATCAGCTGCGCATTCACTGCCAGCAACTGGGGCACCCGATTTTAGGCTGCGACCTGTATGGCGGCCTTTTGCCGCCCTACAGCGAACGGACGCCGCGCCTGATGCTGCACGCCAGCGAGCTGCATTTTACGCATCCCGCCAGTGCAGAGCCGTTTAGCATCCGCAGCGACAGCCCGTTCTGACGCGGCTTACCACATCAAATCGTCGGGGATTTTGAAATCCGCATACGGATCGTCTTCGTCCTGCGCGTCCTGACTCAGCGCGCTGTGCAAGACAATACTGTCGGCATCGCGTTGGGCGATTTTATCGGCAACGGCGGCGGGGATGATGGCGTACTGCGCCTCGGCGTTGTTATCCACCATCAAACGGGCGATGGCGAGACGGCCGTTAATCAGCTGCGTCTGGGTCTGCTTATCGACCGCGACTTTTTTGATCAGGTTATTATCGGTGAAGTTAAAATCGATAGTCCCTTTGGCGACGGTGATGCGGTTCATCTCAATCAGCTGCTTCACCTGCGCTTTCAGCTCTTTTGACAACACCGCCTGTTTTTGCTGCTCGCTCAGCTGCTTATCGCGCTCAAGCTGCGCCTTTTTATTCTCTTCTACCGCCTCTCTGGCTTCACGCGCCTGCACGCGGGACTTTTTCGCCGTGCGCTGGACTTTGGCCATTTTCTTGCTGGTCACTAAACCGGCTTTCAGCATCTGCTCTTGTAAGGTGAGTTTTGTCATCGTGGTACCGAAACTAGGTGAATAATACCCAGGATTATACCTGTAATTGCGGCGGCTGTGTCAGGTTGCGGATTGGGATTTTCGCGTTAGCGGGCCGGGCGCATTGCCATGACTCACCGATTCGGATGTCAGGTTTGTTGCTGATAGTTTCAATTCGAATTAATTCAACTTCGAGCTATTTATCATCATTATTTGTGCGTTAAAAAATTGTATAGGATGAAAATCCCCGTCTACACTTGAATAAAAAACAATGCGTTGTGTGCTAAGCATTTAAAAGTTGTCACAATATCCAGTGAGGTCAACATGTCTGTCAGCATCAGAGATTTGCGATCGCTTGTCGAAGAACATTTAAAGTACACATTGTGTGTTAACTTAAATAAAGCCACCAACGGCGATGTGTTTAATGCTGTGGCGCTGGCGATTCGATATTTTCAGCAAGATCAATTTCTCTGTAGCCAGACCCGGCAACGCGCAGAAAAGAAAAAGCGCGTTTATTATCTGTCAATGGAGTTTCTGCTCGGGCAGTCATTACGCAATAACCTGATGAACATGAATTTGCTGAACGATATGCGTCAGGTTGTCACTGAACTGGGATTCGATTTCGACAATATTCTTGATGAAGAACCCGATGCCGCGCTGGGAAATGGCGGGTTAGGGCGCTTAGCCGCCTGTTTTATTGACTCGATGGCGACGCTGGATATCGCCGCGTCAGGCCACGGCATCAAATACGAATATGGCTTGTTCCGGCAATCGTTTCAGGATGGCCAGCAGGTAGAACATCCGGATGACTGGCATTCCATGCACTCCCCGTGGTTGGTTGAGCACCATACGCAACAAATGCTGATCCCGATTGGTGGTTATATTGAACACATCGATGATATCAATGGGAATTACAACCCGATGTGGATGGGGTGGAATACCATCATCGGTATTCCCAACGATTATTTCGTGTCGGGTTACCGGGGCAGTACCACGAATAAGCTCCGTTTATACTGTGCGGTGGCCTCCAACTCTTTTAATATTCATATTTTCAATCGTGGCGATTACATAAAAGCGGTCAGTGAAAAAATTGCTTCGGAGAATATTTCAAAAATACTCTATCCGTCGGATGAAGTCCTGACAGGTAAAGAACTGCGGCTCACTCAGGAATATTTCCTTGTGGCCTGCACCTTGCGCGATATTTTTCGTGAATACAGTGAAATTGAGTCGGATATTTCGTTACTGCCGCAACATGTCGCCATCCAGCTCAATGATACGCATCCTGCCCTGGCGGTTGTCGAGCTGATGCGGATGCTCGTCGACGAATATAACCTCCCCTGGCCGCAGGCCTGGGAGATCACGCAGAAAACCTGTGCTTACACCAACCATACGTTGATGCCCGAGGCGCTGGAAACCTGGCCGGTGGCGCTTTTTGAAAAACTCTTGCCGCGCCACCTGCAGATAATCTTTGAAATTAACCAGCGTTTTCTTGAGGACGTTGCGACGCGTTGGCCCGAACATCCCCATTTGTTGACGTCGTTGTCTCTGTTTGAGGGAGATAAGGACAAGCGTATCCGGATGGCCAATCTGGCTATCGTCGGAAGCCATCGGGTTAATGGGGTCGCGATGCTCCATTCGGAACTCATTAAAAAACATCTGGTGCCTGATTTTTACTTTATTACTCCCGAGAAATTCATTAATCAGACAAACGGCGTCACACCGCGTCGCTGGTTGCAGCAGGCTAACCCAGGTCTTGCCACGTTTCTCAACCAGCAACTGGGCGCCAGGTGGCCGACGGATTTGCATTTGCTGCGCAAGTTAGAGAAAAAGGGCGATGATCCCGCGGTTATCGATCAAATTCGCGCCATCAAATTCAACAACAAATCCGCGCTTAGCCAGATTGTGTCGCACCGTTATGGCATCACGCTGGATCCCATGGCGATGTTTGATTGCCAGGTAAAACGCATTCACGAGTACAAGCGCCAACTGCTGAATATTCTGCATGTCATCTCCCTCTACCTGGATATCAAAGAACACGGGAAAACCATTGCGCCCAAAGTGCATCTCTTCGCCGGCAAGGCGGCACCGGGCTACCGGATGGCAAAACTCATTATTCAGCTGATCAATACGGTCGCCAAAAAAATCAACAGCGATCCACGTATTGCCGGGCAGCTGAAAGTCGTTTTTCTGGAGGATTACAAAGTCTCGTTGGCCGAATGCATCATTCCGGCAACTGACCTTTCGGAACAGATTTCGACCGCAGGGACTGAAGCATCCGGCACCAGCAACATGAAGTTTGCCCTCAATGGCGCATTAACGATAGGGACGTACGATGGCGCGAATATTGAAATCCGCAATGCCGTAGGGGCGGATAACTTCTATCTGTTTGGCGCGGTTGCAGAAGAGATCAATGAACGCCGACACCATGGCGATAATAACCGCTTTTATCAGCAGAATAATCCGCGAATCGCCCATATCGTGGATACGCTTATTTCTGGGGTATTTACCTCCGATCGCGATATTTTTGCGCCGTTACACCAGATGCTGACAACGGCGGATAATTATTGCCATCTGCTGGATTTTGACAGCTATTGCCTGGCGCAACAGCAGGCGATGGCGGATTTTGAACATCCGCGCCAGTGGCATCAGAAAGCATTGTTAAATATTAGCCGGATGGGCGAGTTTTCCAGTGACAGAACCATTCAGGGATATGCAAAGGATATTTGGGGAATTCATTGCTAACACAGTGGTTGACGGTATGGATCAAAAACCCGAATTAACGCTTTTGATTGTTGATGACTCGAAAAGCTACCGACATTTGTTGGCGAATATCCTGAGCCAGTGGGGATACCATGTTTTACACGCTGAGGATGGCCTGCATGCGCTCAGGATACTGAATGAAAACAGTATCAATGTCGTGATAACTGACTGGGAAATGCCGGAAATGGACGGCGGCGAGTTATGTCGGCAGGTGCGACGGCATGATTACGGTCACTACATTTACATTATTCTGGTCACCGCCCGGCAAACCACAGACGATTTAGTGTTAGGGCTGGAGTCCGGCGCGGATGATTTTTTATCAAAGCCGATTCATCAAAGCCAGCTCCGCGCCAGGCTGCATGTCGCCGAGCGTATCCTGATGCTGGAAAATAAGCTTGAGGTGCGAAACCAGCGTTTGAGCACCGCGTATCAGCAAATCGAGCAAGACCTGCAGGCCGCCGCCCGTCTGCAACGTCGCGTATTACCGGCCACCGCGCTGAGTTTTGAAGGGTATCAGGCTGACTGGATATTTTTGCCTTCAGCGTATGTCTCCGGAGATTTATTGAATTATTTCATGCTCGATAAGCATCACATCGCGTTTTATAGCATTGATGTGGCAGGCCATGGGGTAAGTGCCGCGATGCTGTCACTGGCGGTGTCCCGGGAGTTTCTTTCCGGTCGGATTAATGAACGATTATTAATTGTTGAAGGACAGATTGTGCCGCCGCATGACGTTGTCGCTGCGCTGAATCAGCGTTTCTGTCTGGATAACGAAGATATTACCAGCTATTTCACGCTTATCTACGGGCTCATTGATACCCGAACGGGAAAGGGGGCGCTTTGCCAGGCTGGCCATCCAACCCCTTTTATTATTCGTCAACAAGGAGAACTTGTTTCCGTGGGGCATGGCGGGGTACCTGTGGGGCTCTTCCCGGACTCAGAATACCAGAGTTGTGATTTCTCACTTGAGCCAGGCGACCGTCTCTATTTATACAGTGACGGGATTAGCGAATGTGAGAATCATGACGGAGAATTATACGGTGAGGCGCGGTTACAAAAAATGATGATGGATCTGCGCGATAAAGATAAAGCAGAGCTGTTTCAATGTGTTGAAGATGCTCTGGTACGCTGGTGCCAGCCTGAACCGCAGGAGCGCACCGAATATTCACGGTTTTTTAATGACGATATTTCATTAGTGGCGATAGAACGTATCGCGTAATTTCTGGAACAAATACCGAGGACTACCATGAACTTTGAAATGCACAGTGAAAATGGCGTAGAGATTGTTGTTCCCTTGGTTCGCAGGCTGGATGCGTCGGTCGCACTGACCTTTAAACAGCAGGTGCTGGAGGTTATCGGGCAGAACAACAACAATGTCTTGCTGGATTTTAGCCACGTCGATTTTATTGACAGTAGCTGTCTCGGCGCATTGGTCTCGATACTCAAGAGTTTAAACGGCAAGGGTGAACTGGTGTTATGTTCGCTCAACGTCAATATTCACAACCTCTTTAAGCTGACCCGAATGGATCGTATTTTTTCTATTAAGGATAATCGTCAGGATGCTTTACAGATGTTGATGAGCTGATATCACAGCGCTTTTTCGGTGAATAATGATGGAAAAAGTTAATACGGTATTTCGCTTACCCACATCGCTCGATAATCTGGAAACGCTGAGCAGCGCCATACGGCAATTTATCGCGCAGCTTGAACTCGACCCGGCCGTGGTTTATCAACTCGAGTTAGCCACCTGCGAAGCCTTCAGCAATATTGTCAGGCATGGCGTAAACCACGATCCCGGACAGTATGTTGGGGTCACGCTGTCCTACGCCGAAGGCGGGGTGGAGATCGTGCTTTCGGATTGCGGTAAGCCTATCCCCCAGGCCGTATTGCATGCCCTGGAGGGCCGTTCAAAATCCCTTCCCGCGCCCGACCCGCGCCGGCAGGCGACCTGGCCGGAGCGGGGAATGGGTCTGAAGCTGATTTTTGCCATGATGGACGATGTCAGCTATCGTTCGCTGGAAGGGCGCAATGAGCTTATCCTGATTAAACATGTCTGAGCGCATGGTGCCTCCTGGCAGAGAAATGTCTGCGGGTTTATTTAGCCGTTTTATTCGTCTCCCATTATGGCGAGCAGTTCGTTACGCAGTTGCTGGCACAACGGTTCCAGCTGCGTTTGTTGATGAGTGACAGGCCCTATTTCCTGTTCGATGGCGGCCAGCTCAATGATTTTCAGGCAGTTTTCCAGCGGTTTGCAGACAAAATGCAGCGTTTCGCCTTTAAAGCGATGCGCGCTACGCCGAATGTCATCGAAGGACTGTCGGGAAATGGCCGCATTAATTTCGGCCAGCAGATGAGGAAGTTCATCAATAAACATCATCGCCAACTCATCAAACAATTGCCGGTCATTGTTTAACTGGGCGAGCGCTGCCGCAAGGTCAAATGCCGGGATGACAGGCGCTCCTGAGGTCATGACCGCGTCAATCTCTTCGGCTAACAGATCCAGGCGAATGGGCTTGGCAATGTAACCGTCAAAGCCGTGTTGCAGAAATCGTTCCCTGTCACCTTTCATTGCGTGTGCGGTCATGGCGATAATCGGTTGTCGCGGTGCGCCTGCGGGCAATTGTTCCTCCGCCTGCCGAATGGCCGTGACCGTTTCGACGCCATCCATATCCGGCATCTGCAAATCCATCAGAATTACGTCGTACCGGGCGTTGCCGATTTTTTCGATAACCTCCAGACCATTACTGGCGAGGTCGGCGCTGTGGCCTAATTTCCCCACAAAATTGAGGGCCAGTTTCTGATTCACCAGATTATCTTCAGCGATCAGAATATGGTAATGCACGGATGTTAAGGCGGGGGCGGCCGGGGACGCGCTGATATTCCCGGTGATGCCCGGCGCCGGTGACATTGACGAAAATGCCTGCACCATGGTTTCAAACAGTTCTTTCGCATCAATCGGCTTAGTGAGAAAGAAAGCGACGCCCACTTTTTTAAGGACGTCTTTGTCGATGCGATTGCCTGTGGAACTGAGCATGATTAACTTGCTTTGCCGCAGCGCAGGGGTGGACATAATTTCCAGCGCCAGCGCCATACCATCCATTTCCGGCATTTGGGCATCTAACAGCACCAGTGGGAACGCCGGGCTGGCGTTCATGATGTCCAGCGCCTCTTTTCCCGAATTTGCGGCGACGGGTCTTAGCCCCATGTTGCGCAGTAGCCCCGAGAGCAGGCGCAGATTGGTGTCATTATCATCCACGACTAAAATATCTGTGCCCGCGAGCGTCGGAGGCCAGGACAATAATTTTTTGCGCGCGCCCGGC
This sequence comes from Pluralibacter sp., assembly GCF_019237635.1. Classification (GTDB taxonomy): domain Bacteria; phylum Pseudomonadota; class Gammaproteobacteria; order Enterobacterales; family Enterobacteriaceae; genus Enterobacter_B. The sequence continues at coordinate 4,539 of NZ_JAFAGS010000008.1, read as the reverse complement.
AACACGGGCAGCGAAAAATAGAAGCAGCTCCCCTGGCCGACCTGGCTTGTCAGGTGTAGCTCGCCACCCATTTTCTCCACCAGTCTTGAGGAGATGGTTAACCCTAACCCGGTACCACCATACTTTCGGGTCGTCGAGTTATCGGCCTGGCTAAACGAGTCAAAAATAACTTTTTGTTTATCTTCAGGTATGCCGATCCCGCTATCATGAATGCTAAATTGCAGCCGGCAGGGCGCTTCAGGCGCGGGTAAAATACGCAATACGACTTCACCGTGAAGGGTGAATTTCAGCGCATTACCGATAAGATTAGTCAGCACCTGCCGTAAACGCAGCGGATCGCCGTGGATCTCAATGGCTACGTCAGGGTGAATATCCACCAGCAACTCAATGTTTTTCTCAGAAAATTTTGGCGTTAATGGCCGGGTAATTTCCTGAATCAGTGGGCGGATGGCGAAGTCTTCTGCATTTAAGGTGAGTTTTCCTGCTTCAATTTTGGAAAAATCCAAAATTTCATTAATGATATTCAGCAGCGCGCTGGCCGAACTGTGCGCCATATTAATATAGTCGCGCTGGTCGGGGGTCAGATCCGTTTCCAGGCAAAGCTGCGTCATGCCCAGAATACCGTTCATGGGGGTACGAATTTCGTGGCTCATATTGGCCAGAAATTCGCTTTTGGCCTGATTCGCGGCTTTTGCTGCTTCAACGGCCTGACGGGAGGCGGCTTCAGCGTTTTTTTGCTCGGTAATATCCTGCAAGGTGCCAATGACTTTTTGTGCCGAGCCCTGCAAGTTCAGAGTCACGATTTGCCCTTGTATCAGCATCCATCCGTACGTTTCATCGGCGCGTAGCACCCGCATTTCACAGGTGAAAATGGGCAGTACTGCCCGTGTTGCGTGATGAATACTTTGATTCAGGTGCGTCAGGTCTTCCGGATGGAAGGCTTTCGTCCATAAATCAATCGTCAGGACGGTCTTTTCACGCTGGATCCCCAGCAGTAACAGCAGCGCCTCATTCACCTGTAGTTCATCGGCCAGGTATTCCCACTCCCAGATGCCAATATGCGACGTTTCTGCGGCCAGAATAAAATCGCTATGCAGACGCTGTTCATTTTTGACAATATCGGCATAGCGGCTGATATCGGTATGCGTGCTGATAATACCGCCTTCGGTCGTCCGCTGATATTGAATGTAGAGCGTGCGTTTTGTCACCCGCCGGACTTCATAGTGATTATTCCGGCGATAGTTAGCCAGCATGGATGCCATCATTCGCTTTTTACTTTCGGCATGTATTGCCGGGTAAGCGATTTCCAGCGACAGGCGCAGGACATCGGTGAGCTGCACGCCCTGGTGCAGCCAGTCTGTCAGCGCGGGGTAGTACTCAATAAAACGGTGATTCCAGTATTGTAAGTTTTCCTGCTCATCATAAATGGCCAGCGCGACATTCGGCGCGTTTAGCGCTGCATGCAGTTTCTCATGGCTTATCATGAGGGCTCCTCCTGAGTGGGAGGTTTATGGTAGAGCTCAGCCTGCCGGCGCATAAATTCGAGGCCCGGGGCTAATACCACCGCCCAGGCGGTGATAATTTCTTCATCGCATTCCGGGTCAAGATCCCGGACGGTTTGCAGCACCGCTTTGCGCCATAGCGCATAGGCGGAAGGGGGCAGGTTGAGATTTTGCGGGTTGCTTTCCCGGGTTATTTGCACAAGGTAGTCGGCGACGATATGCGTATTGGCGACGGAAAGCATATAGAAAAAGGTTTTGTAGATAATTTTTTGCTTTTCCAGGCGCCGGGCAATGGAAAGCGGGGTGGTTTCATCATCCGTACTTTTGGAAAACAGCATATAGAAATGGGTGAAAAAGCGATCTCCCTTATCGCTGGGCAAAATTCGGGCATAGCTGTTATTGAACAATTCCTCGTAATTAATCCCCATTCAATCCCCCTTTCTTTATCGCCTGCGGATTTCTCTGTGCGGGCAGACAATGGCGCGGCCAGCTAAACATGTCCTGCATCTGGGCTTTAAGATAACCGGTGTGTTTAAACAGCATAGCCTCAAAAGCGTATTCGTCGTCAGGATGTCGGTGTAATTGTATCCTGCATGTTTATGTCGTCCTGGCGGTGAGCCAGTGTGTGGCGTTAACGCCTGGTTTTCCCTGCTCTGCCACGCGCCCCAGCCCGAGGGCCGGGGCGCGTGGCAGAGCAGGGCAAGACAGGTGCCGATACGGCCCAGCAGCGCCATTTTTTGCAACAGATCGCTGCATTCAATCAGGGTTTCCGCAAAGCGGTCGCAGCAATCGGCCAGATCGGTAAAATCCGTGGCGGCGCTGAAGGGGATGGTCAGTAGATCGTTATTGGGATCGAGGAATGTAGCCATAGAGGCAGCCTCCACTAAGTGATATGTAGATACTGCCAGCGGAGAGGTCAATCTCACGGGTGGCGGACCGGGCGGGGTTGACCTTACCGGCCTTAGTGACACCGGCGCGTCTTGCGACGCCCCGCCCGGCCTACCATTGAGGTGTAGCCGTGCGCACGACACAAAAAAGGCGCAGACGCGCCATTGTGTCGTCACTAAGGTTAACATTCAGGAGGCTAATCCCGACACCTGATTTTGCAGGTGCGGCGTGAGGGTACTGCGGTTGGAGGGAGGGGGACAAGGTTGATTTAGGACTTTTGTGTGTGGGAGTGGGTTCTGGTCGTCCGGTAAGAGCGAGGAGCGGATGTTTAGCTTGCAGCAAGACGGTGGCAACATTGCAATATTTTGTATTAGCTCAGATTTGATCTAACCCTATTACGGCACAGAGCTAAACCTAACCAGACAACCAGCTCTGTGCAAATAGCAGAAGCTATCGCATGGATATTATTATGTACTTTTACAAACATAATGTTTGCGACAATAAAATGGCCAAATGATCCAAGTGTGATTGTCTTCATTGCCTAAGCGTATAAATCTAAACTCCAAATCGTAAATGTGTTGGATATGGTGGGTCAAGGCCATTAAAGATGTTGTATAAGGAATAATTTACGAAGGCTTGCCTGAAAGCCTTCGTCATAATATATTGTATTGAAAGGCTATTTCTCGCCCATTGAACTCAATACCTTCATCGCGTCAGCTGTGTCATCATATGCCACAAAAATATGGTCGTGATAATACCCGGCCACAACGTTACAGCTGATTCCTCTATCAGCGAGTGCACGGGAAAATGCTGCCGTCAAGCCAACAGCTGCTAGAGAAGAGTGAATTTTTAATGTGATCCAGCTGGCCACATATTCATAGTCTACTCCGTGCTGATCGGCGATTTCCTTGGGCAATACGAGAGTTACCCCCTCAGCTTCACGCATAGTAACCACTGCGAATTCTGTTAGCTCACGAGAAGGAGACTTAAGAGTAGAAAATACATATTTTCCTGGATTATGTTCTGGGCTGGCATGTTGAAGCAATACGATGAGGTTGTTTTCACCAGACATTATTTACCCTTTTTAAAGATGTAAGAAAGGCATATTTAACACCACCCTGACCATTAAAGTAAATTATATTACTTAATATGGCATTAGCTTATCTTATAACAAGTGCACTTGATTAATTTCTATGCTAAATAAAAAATGCCCGCAACGCTGAAACATATTTTTACCTTCAAGAAGTGATATTCATCGATTTTGCTTAACTGATAAATTTTATAGTTTTTGAGAGGCATAACGGCAGACGGTCGAAGGTCAGCTGTGAGCGGACCACATTACCTGAAGAAAAGCATCATTGATAGATAATGTCGGGACAGCTCATGCTAAAAAATGTATAACTTTTCTTTTCATAGACGATTAAGAAGGGCTTTTAATGGTTGCGGTTGAGGAAATAAAAATGAAGTATCCAGGCGCAGATGCCTGGCAAATGGGTGACAGCCCGGAACTGGCTAGCGAGCTTGCGGACCTGATCAAAAAAGGGATCAAAACGGCCTCTTGCGGATCTTTTGCCTCTTACCAGCAGGAAGAATCTGCCCCGAGGATTGGGAGTTATAACATTATTCTTGATGGCCAGAATGTTCCGGTCTGCGTGATCAGGCTGGTTTCAATGCGACTGGTACGTTTTTGTGATGTGACTGAGGCGTTCGCCCGTAAAGAAGGTGAAGGCGATTTAAGCCTTGAATACTGGCAGAAAGAGCATCAGCGTTTTTTCACCCGCGAAGGCCATTTTTCTGAAGATATGGAGTTGATCGCAGAAGAATTTGAAGTGGTTGAGATGCTGTAAGACGGGATAAACGGGCTGACGTTTTATCAATTGCCATTTATAACAATGTCCGCTGCAGCACGAAGCGGACTAACTTACTGAGAAGAAAGTCCGCTCTGAGCGAAGAGCAGAGGTTGGCGGTTATAACACAAATCAGGGTCAGGTATCCAATGGGTGCTGTTCCAGAACCGTATTGGCAACAGGATTTATACTTAATTCCAGATGTTCCGGGTGAAGATGGGAACCACAGCCTGGCGTGCCTCGCAGGCTATGTCATCAAAACTTAACCAAAGAGAAAATCATGAGAAAAATAGTTTCGTTTG
>NZ_JAFAGS010000188.1 GCF_019237635.1 Pluralibacter sp. | reverse complement strand
TGCGCCTCCTGCACGATGGCCTGCGCCAGCGGGTGCGACGACCCCTGCTCCACCGCTGCGGCGAGTGCCAGCAGGTCATTGTTATTCATCACGTCTGTGCCGATGATTGCGGTCACCTGCGGTTTTCCGACGGTCAGCGTGCCGGTTTTATCGAACGCCACCTGACGTACGCGGCCCAGTTGCTCCAGCGCCGCGCCGCCTTTAATCAGCGCGCCGCGACGCGCAGCAGCGGCAAGCCCGGAGGTAATGGCCGCCGGTGTTGAAATGACCAGCGCGCACGGGCAGCCGATCAAGAGCAGCGTCAGCCCTTTGTAGATCCACGGCAGCCAGGCAGCGGACATCATCAGCGGCGGCACCACGGCGACCAGCAGCGCCACCAGCATAATCGCCGGGGTATAGATGCGGCTGAAGCGGTCGATAAAACGCTCGATAGGCGCGCGACGCTCTTCGGCTTCCTCAATCAGCTTAAGAATACGGTCGATAGCGCTGTCGCCGGACTCAGACACGACGGCAAGCTGTACCAGACGGTCCACGCTGGTGACACCCGCTGCCACGTGTTCGCCAGCATTACGCTCCACCGGCACCGACTCACCGGTCAGGGCGCTTTCGTCAAAGCTGGCGAATGGCGACAGCAGGGTGGCATCGGCCGGCAGGCGTCCGCCAGCGGCGACTTCAATCACATCGCCGGGGCGCAGGTCGCGCTGGGCGACGGTTTCACGCTGTCCGTCGCGCACCCGAACGGCGGTTTCCGGCTTCAGCGCCATCAGCGCGCTGACCCCCTGGCGAGCGCGGCTGGCGGCCCAGCCTTCGAGGCGTTCGCCAATCAGGAACAGCAGCAGCACCATCGCCGCCTCCGCCGTCGCGCCGATAAACAGCGCGCCGATGGCGGCAACGCTCATCAGCGTTTCAATGGCGAACCAGCTGCCGCTTTTGATCAGGCGCAGCGCCTGGCGGGCAATTGGGAACAGGCCGACCAGGGTGGTGGCGACAAACGCCAGCTGGCCTGCCGGGTGGTTGAGCTGCTCAAGCCCCCAGCTCAGGGCCATCATGATGATGAGGGAAATCAGCGGCAGGTTTTCACGCAGGCGCGATGGCGCAGCTTCCTGCGGCGCATCGGTATTGCGCAACTGATAACCTGCGGCAGCGACGGCGTTTTCCACCTGCTGGCGGACATCGACGTCGGCATCGACCAGCAGCTTTTCGGTGGCGAAAACCACCTGCACCTGATTGATGCCGCCGATCTGGCGGACGGCGTTTTCTACCTTGCGGGCGCAGGATGCGCAGTCCATACCGCTGACTATCCAGCTAAATTGGCTGCCTTGCACGCTGTCCGGCGCGGTGGCCTCGCGAGTCTCGCAGGCGCCGTCGCAGCCGCAGGCGTCATCGCTTTGCGCCGTGGTGGGAGAAAAACGCAGCGATGAAAACTGCGGAGCAGGTTTACGGTTTGAATCGGGAGTCGACATGTATCCTCCTGGTAATAATTCTCATTAACGAGGATCATACACTTTGGAGTCGACTCCAGAGTCAAGAGCAATTTTACAGATAAAGCGCCCGAACGATAAAAAAGTGTCCGGCAAAGTAGCAGGCGGCGGCGATGGCGTTATCGGCGCGGAAACGGCAACGATAGTGGCTGCCTAACCAGACGATGTTGCTGATGAGCAGCAACGATGCGCCAAGGAAGCCCGACAGCGCGGTATCCGTTGGCCGGAGGAACCACAGCTCGCCCGCTAACCAGACCATCACCAGCGTCATAGCGATAAAGGTGCATACCGGCATCCGTAGCTCCTCAAGGCGGCTCCAGATAACGGCAATCAGCAGCGCGCCAATGACCAGCAGCACCAGCGGCAGCGGCCAGAAGAACGACAGCGTCATTTGGCTGGCGAACCAGATGGTGTAAAGCAGATGGGAGAGAAAGTAAGCGCCGACGGCGTACAGCAGACGCTGGCGCGGTAGCAGGGTGAGCGCGTCGCCAGCCAGTGAAGCGCACAAACCGGCCACCACCAGATAGCTAATGGCGTTAAAGATAGGCGCCTGCCAGACCAGCACCAGCAGCAAAATCAGCGTAATCGGTTTAAACACCCAGCGTTGCCACGCAGGACCACGGTAGCTGGCGTCAACGTACAGCCAGGCGGAAAAACAGACAGCAATAAATGACCAAAGCATAGTAAGTCCCTGTCTCTGTTCGTGTTGAATAATCAGATTCTGGACCAGTGTAGTGGCTCGGACAGGCGGATGACAATGCCGGTCCAGGCAGAGTATCCTGATTTCCGCATAATCTGATGGGATTTAACTATGAGCAAGATGCCGCTTTTTTTCATTGTTGTTGTGGCAATTATCGTTATTGCCGCCTCTTTTCGCTTTGTGCAGCAGCGGCGGGAGAAAATGGACAACGACGCCGCGCCGCTGTTGCAAAAGCGGGTGGTGGTGACCAATAAGCGGGAAAAGCTGTTGAACGACCGGCGCTCGCGCCAGCAAATCGTCGCCCCGGCGGGTAGCGATATGCACTATGACGTGAGCTTCCGACCGGAAAACGGCGGACTGGAGGTGACGTTCCGCCTCGACGAAAAACCGTATAACCAACTGACGGTCGGCGACAAAGGTACGCTAAGCTACAAAGGCACGCGCTTCGTCGCGTTTACGCCCGACCCGTAAGCGTCGGGCGCGGAGGCTACTTTTTCTTCGGCGTGAGTTTTTTCTGCCAGGCGATCAGTTCAAACACGCCAAACAGGAAAATACGGATTTGCTCGCTCCGACGCATCGGCGGCGCATCCTTGGGCAGCGTCGCCTTCAGCAGCAGCATCTGCAGGCCGTGCATCAGGATCATGAAAAACAACGCGACGTTGACGAAAATGTTCAGCGGTCGCGGGAACGGCTGGAACAGGTTAAGCAGCAAAAACGCCCAGACGCACAGCATGAGTAAACGTCCCAGATTAAGCAGCATCGTTTTCTCCTGGCTGTTGACGATGATAGAGGCGATAGGCGACCTGTCCGGCCACCTTCTCGCGGTGTAATTCCCAGCTTGCCGGCACTGGCGGCAGGCCGTTTTCCACTTCGCTTTCGACGTAAATCAGCGCGTCGTTCGCCAGCCAGCCATTGCTTTCCAGCAGGCGCAGCGTTTCGTCCAACAGTCCTTTGCGAAACGGCGGGTCGATAAAGACCACATCGTACGGCGTGCCGGGCGCGGCCAGGAAAGTCAGCGTATTCGCATTGACCACCCGGGCGTTTGCCGCTTTCAGCGTCGCGAGGTTTTTTTGCAACTGCTGTGCGACGTTGCGCTCCATCTCCAGCAGCGTTGCGCTGGCGGCGTAACGCGATAAGGCTTCAAGGCCCAGCGCGCCGCTACCAGCAAAACAGTCAAGGCAACGGGCGTCGACCATATAGGGCGCCAGCCAGTTAAACAGAGTTTCACGTACCCGGTCGGTGGTTGGGCGCAGGCCCGGGCTGTCCGGTACCGGTAACTTCCGGCCGCGCCATTGCCCGCCGATGATGCGGATCTGGCCGCTACCGCTGCCAGTGTGGTTAGGTTTCTTCATATCGTTTCATTGCTCAGCTCAGTGCTGGCTTACTATTCCAGGCGGTGATGTACGTTAAGTAAAGTGATAGACTATTTCATCATTTTTTTAGCTTCCATGTACATAGCGGTAACGCGGTGCCGGGAATCAACAGCGAAGAGTGTGGTCGCAGATGGCAAAAGACAAAAAACGTGGCTTTTTCTCCTGGCTCGGCTTTGGACAGAAAGAGCAAGAAGCCCAGGAACAGCAGCAATCCGAAGCGCAGCAAACACCCGACGAGCCTGCCGTAGAGCATGTCGCCGAGCCTGAGGCGGAGCACGTCGCGCGCAGCGAAGAAGAGGCCAGAACGTTCGCTGATGAGGTGGTTGACGTCACCGAAGCCGTGGCTGAAAGCGAAAAACCGCAGCCGCACGAAGAGCCTGACGTTGAACAGGTCGCGGTTGCTGAAGCGGCGGTCGAACCGGAGATTGCTGAGAAACCGGCGGAACCTGAAGCAGAACCTGAGGCAGAGCGCGTTGACGAAGAGGTTATCGACGAAGAGAGCCTGATTTCCGATGAAGAGCTGGAAGCTCAGGCGCTGGCGACGGAAGAGCCTCAGGAAGAGGTGCAGCAGGAGCAGGAAAAACCGACGAAAGAGGGGTTCTTTGCTCGTCTGAAGCGCAGTCTGCTGAAGACTAAAGAAAATCTCGGTTCCGGATTTATCAGCCTGTTCCGCGGCAAGAAAATCGACGATGATCTTTTTGAAGAGCTCGAAGAACAGCTGCTGATTGCCGACGTTGGTGTAGAGACCACCCGTAAGATCATCGCCAATCTGACTGAAAGCGCGAGCCGTAAGCAGCTGCGTGATGCGGAAGCGCTGTACGGTCTGCTGAAAGACGAAATGGGCGAAATCCTCGCAAAAGTGGATGAACCGCTTAATATTGAAGGCAAAACCCCGTTCGTTATTTTGATGGTCGGCGTCAACGGCGTCGGTAAAACCACCACCATCGGCAAGCTGGCGCGCCAGTTTGAACAACAGGGTAAATCGGTGATGCTGGCGGCAGGGGACACGTTCCGCGCCGCCGCTGTGGAGCAGCTCCAGGTCTGGGGCCAGCGCAACAACATCCCGGTGATTGCGCAGCATACCGGCGCGGATTCCGCCTCGGTGATTTTCGACGCCATCCAGGCCGCGAAAGCGCGTAACGTCGATGTGCTGATCGCCGATACGGCAGGGCGTTTGCAGAACAAATCGCACCTGATGGAAGAGCTGAAGAAAATCGTCCGCGTGATGAAAAAGCTCGACGAGGAGGCGCCGCACGAGGTCATGCTGACCATCGACGCCAGTACTGGACAAAATGCGATAAGCCAGGCGAAGTTATTCCATGAGGCGGTGGGCCTGACCGGCATCACGCTGACCAAACTGGACGGTACCGCAAAAGGCGGGGTTATCTTCTCTGTCGCTGACCAGTTCGGCATCCCGATTCGCTATATCGGCGTCGGCGAACGTATCGAAGACTTGCGTCCGTTCAAGGCGGACGATTTTATAGAGGCACTTTTTGCCCGAGAGGACTAACAATGATTCGCTTTGAACACGTCAGCAAAGCCTATCTCGGCGGGAGACAAGCGCTGCAGGGGGTGACTTTTCACCTGCGGCCGGGCGAGATGGCCTTTCTGACCGGCCACTCCGGCGCGGGGAAAAGTACCCTGCTGAAGCTTATCTGCGGTATTGAACGCCCGAGCGCAGGGAAAATCCTGTTCGGCGGCCACGATATCAGCCGCCTGAAAAACCGTGAGGTGCCGTTTTTACGTCGCCAGATCGGCATGATCTTTCAGGATCACCATCTGCTGATGGACAGAACCGTCTATGACAACGTGGCTATTCCGCTGATCATCGCGGGCGCCAGCGGCGACGATATTCGCCGCCGCGTCTCGGCGGCGCTGGATAAGGTGGGGCTGCTCGACAAAGCGAAAAACTTCCCGATTCAGCTCTCCGGCGGTGAACAGCAGCGTGTGGGGATCGCCCGCGCGGTGGTCAACAAACCGGCGGTGCTGCTGGCGGACGAACCCACCGGTAACCTTGATGAGGCGCTGTCGGAAGGGATTTTACGTCTGTTCGAAGAGTTTAACCGCGTAGGGGTGACAGTGCTGATGGCGACCCACGACCTGGGACTTATCTCCAGCCGTTCATACCGTATGATGACCCTTAGCGATGGCCATTTGCACGGAGGCCACACCAGTGAATAAACGCGAGGCACTCAATCAAATCAGGCAGTTTGGCGGCCGACTCGATCGTCTGCGCAAATCTGCGGGTGTGGGCGGTGGAGACGGGCGCAACGCGCCGAAGCGTCCGAAAGCGGCGCCTAAAGCGAATTCGCGCAAATCCAACGTCTTCAACGAACAGGTTCGCTATGCCTGGCACGGCGCGCTGCAGGATTTGAAAAGCAAACCGCTCGCGACCTTCCTGACGGTGATGGTGATCGCCATTTCACTGACGCTGCCGAGCGTCTGCTACATGGTGTACAAAAACGTCAACACCGCAGCGTCGCAGTACTATCCGTCGCCGCAGATTACCGTTTACCTGCAAAAGACGCTGGACGATGACGCCGCCGCGAAGGTGGTGGGACAGCTGCAGGCGGAGCAGGGCGTGGAGAAGGTAAACTACCTCTCCCGCGACGAGGCGCTGGGCGAGTTCCGCAACTGGTCCGGTTTTGGCGGCGCGCTGGATATGCTTGAAGAGAACCCGCTCCCGGCGGTGGCTATCGTCATTCCGAAGCTGGATTTCCAGGGCACCGAGGCGCTAAACAGCCTGCGTGACCGCGTATCCCGTATTCAGGGCATTGATGAAGTACGCATGGACGACAGCTGGTTTGCCCGTCTGGCTTCGATAACGGGCCTGGTGGGGCGCGTGTCGGCGATGATCGGCGTACTGATGGTGGCGGCGGTGTTTCTCGTCATCGGCAACAGCGTGCGTCTGAGCATCTTTGCCCGTCGTGACACCATCAACGTACAGAAGCTCATCGGCGCGACTGACGGTTTCATCCTGCGCCCGTTTCTCTACGGCGGCGCGCTGCTTGGTTTCTCAGGGGCGTTTTTATCGCTGATTCTCTCCCAGATTCTGGTGATGCGCCTCTCCTCGGCGGTGACCGAGGTGGCCAGGGTCTTCGGCACCCAGTTTGAGCTGACGGGCTTAGGGCTGGACGAGTGTCTGCTGATGCTTATCGTTTGCTCGATGATTGGCTGGGTGGCGGCGTGGCTGGCGACGATTCAACATTTACGCCACTTTACGCCTGACTAATACCCGACCGATAAAAGTCTGATATACTCTCTCCCTGCTGCAATGAGTTCCTGTCCGCAGGGAGAGAGTTTGCAACCCATCCGCTTTTCCTGCCCTCAAAAATCATCATAGTGATGTCACATTTTGTGCGTAATTTATACACAGCGTTGCATTGAACTTGTGGATAAAATCACTGTCTGATAAAAGGTTGAATGATAATCTCGTTGCTCGTGAGATTCTGGCCCGATTGTTGCCTGAAGGGGACACTCAAGCCAGGACGTAAATTGAGAGGATTTGAATGACCAAAGAAATGCAAAATTTAGCTTTAGCCCCTGTTGGCAACCTGGAGTCGTATATCCGGGCGGCGAACGCCTGGCCGATGTTATCGGCTGATGAAGAGCGGGCACTTGCTGAAAAGCTGCATTACCAGGGCGATCTGGAAGCAGCTAAGAAGCTGATTCTGTCTCACCTGCGCTTTGTTGTTCATATTGCTCGTAACTACTCGGGCTATGGCCTTCCGCAGGCGGACTTGATCCAGGAAGGCAACATCGGTCTGATGAAAGCCGTGCGCCGTTTTAACCCGGAAGTGGGTGTGCGCCTGGTTTCCTTCGCCGTTCACTGGATCAAAGCCGAAATTCACGAATACGTTCTGCGCAACTGGCGTATCGTGAAGGTTGCGACCACCAAAGCGCAGCGTAAGCTGTTCTTCAACCTGCGTAAAGCCAAGCAGCGTCTGGGCTGGTTTAATCAGGACGAAGTGGAGATGGTCGCTCGCGAGCTGGGCGTTTCCAGCAAAGATGTGCGTGAGATGGAATCGCGAATGGCAGCCCAGGATATGACCTTCGATCTGGGGCCGGACGACGATGCGCAGGACGGCCAGCCGATGGCGCCCGTGCTCTATCTGCAGGATAAATCGTCTAACTTTGCCGACGGCATTGAAGATGATAACTGGGAAGAGCAGGCCGCTAACAAGCTGACCGATGCGATGCAGGGCCTGGACGAACGCAGCCAGGACATCATTCGCGCCCGCTGGCTGGACGAAGACAACAAGTCCACGCTGCAGGAGTTGGCCGACCGCTACGGCGTTTCCGCAGAGCGTGTGCGTCAGCTTGAAAAGAACGCGATGAAAAAACTGCGCGCTGCGATTGAAGCCTAAGCTGATATCGCGCCACAACGAAGCCGGGTTATGCCCGGCTTTTGCTATTTATACACTCCACTAACACCTTAAACGCTCCCTCCATCTCCTCTTCCTTCATGGCGGCAAAGCCCATCAGCAGCCCGCGTTGCGGCAGATCGCCCAGGTAATAGCGCGACAGCGGACGTACCAGCACCCCTTTGTCATTGGCGGCCTTCGCCAGCGCGACATCGTCGTACTCGTCAGCCAGCTTTAACACCAGGTGCAGCCCGGCGTTGTCGTTGAACTCGCTAAGCGCCGCTTTGCCCAGATACTGGCTAATCAGCGCGGTCAGGCGCTGGCGTCGGCGGGCGTAGAGCAGGCGCATCCGGCGGATATGGGCGGTGTAGTGCCCTTCGGTAATAAACTGCGCCAGCGCCTCCTGATCGAGCAGGCGCCCGCCGCGATACAGCTCGGCATGGGCGGTTTTCAGCGCTTGCGCCAGCGGTAGCGGCAGTACCACATATCCCAGCCGCAGCCCGGGCCACAGGGTTTTGCTGAAGGTGCCGATGTAGATAACCGGGGCGTCTTCTACCAGCCCCTGTAGGGCGGGGATGGGCTGGCCCGAGAAGCGGAATTCGCTGTCGTAATCATCTTCCACAATCCAACTGCCAGTTTGCCGCGCCAGCGTGAGCAGCCGCTGGCGACGCTCAAGACTCATGACGCAACCCAGCGGATACTGGTGCGATGGCGTAACAAAGATAAGCCGCGGCGGCGCATTGCCCGGTTCCGGCGGGTTCATGCCGCTGAGATCGACATTGATGGCCTGCAGGTCCACGCCGTTCATCTGTAGCACGTTGCGGATCCCCCAGTAGGCGGGTTCTTCAATCCACGCGCGATCGCCGGGGTTGCACAGCATCCGCGAGACCAGATCGATAGCCTGATGGATCCCTTCGGTTATCAGGATCTGTTCCGGCGTGCAGCGTACGGAGCGCGCCACCCGCAGGTACTCCATCAGCGCCTGCTGAAGCGTTGGGCTGCCACCGGACGGGCTGTAGGAGAGTTGCATGGCGGGCGGACGGCGGCTCAGACGCGTGTAAATTTTACGCAGCAGCGCGTGAGGAAATTCGCTGACGTCCGGCACACCGGGCAGAAAAGCGCCCCACTGACGGGAGCTGGCGCGGCTGTGCGTCAGCAGCGCTTCACCGCGCGCTGAAAGCACCGCCTGCTGCGGCGCGTGTCGGCTTTGCGGATGGGCGTCAGAGGAAAACAACAGGCTATCCGGGACGGTGCGCGAGACAAAAGTACCGCTGCCGGAGCGTGAGACGATATACCCTTCCGCCAGCAGTTGCTCATACACCGTCAGCACCGTGTTGCGGGACAATGCCAGCTGGTTTGCGAGATCTCGCGAGGGGGGAAGCCGGCTTTGCGGCGGCAGGCTGCCATCGAGAATCGACAGCCGGATGGCGTTATAGAGCCGCTTATGCAGTTTGCCGCTCTGCTGTTCGTCCAGGCGCAACTGCAGGAGATCGCACACTAAAGAACGCAATTGGATCCCTCAATTATTCAAAACTGGTACTCGATTATAGGACCGCTCAGGAGGTAAAACCATGACATTGTTTCAAAGTTGTTAACACTAAACGAATCAATGAATGGGGTAAGGTCGATGAAAAATAACGAACTGAATCAGCGCCGCCTGCAGGCGACGCCGCGTGGAATTGGCGTCATGTGTGGTTTCTATGCCGAAAAAGCGGAAAACGCCACCCTGTGGGATACGGACGGCAACGAGGTTATCGATTTCGCTGCCGGGATCGCCGTACTCAATACCGGTCACCGTCACCCGAAGGTGGTCGCGGCGGTTGAAAAACAGCTGCGCGCCTTTACCCATACGGCCTATCAGATTGTCCCCTACGAAAGCTATGTGACGCTGGCCGAGCGTATTAACGCCCGCGTACCGGTAAACGGCCCGGCGAAGACGGCGTTCTTTACCACCGGCGCAGAAGCGGTGGAAAACGCCGTGAAGATTGCCCGCTCTTACACCAAACGCCCGGGCCTGATTACCTTCGGCGGCGGCTTCCACGGCCGTACCTTTATGACCATGGCGCTGACCGGCAAAGTGGCGCCGTACAAGATTGGTTTCGGCCCGTTCCCGGGCTCTGTGTTTCACGGGCAGTACCCGAACCCGCTGCACGGCGTCAGCACTGCGGATGCGCTGAAGAGTCTTGAGCGCATTTTCAAAGCCGATATCGCCCCGGATCAGGTGGCGGCCATTATCCTTGAGCCGGTACAAGGGGAAGGCGGTTTTAACGTGGCGCCAGCCGACTTTATGCAAGGGCTGCGCAAGATTTGCGATACCCACGGCATTCTGCTGATCGCTGACGAAGTACAGACCGGTTTTGCCCGTACCGGTAAGCTGTTCGCGATGGAACACTATGACGTGAAACCAGACCTGATGACCATGGCGAAGAGCCTGGCTGGCGGTATGCCGCTGTCGGCGGTCGCCGGTCGCGCGGAGGTGATGGACGCCCCGGCGCCGGGCGGTCTGGGCGGAACCTACGCCGGTAACCCGCTGGCGGTCGCTGCGGCGCATGCGGTGCTGGACGTCATCGACGAAGAGAGGCTGTGCGCCCGTTCCGCTGAGCTGGGTCACCACCTGGTGGAAGTACTGAACAACGCGAAGGCCGATTGCCCGTATATCGCCGACGTTCGCGCGCAGGGCTCGATGGTGGCTGTGGAGTTCAACGATCCGAAGAGCGGCGAACCATCGCCGGAATTTACCAAACAGTTCCAGGATAAAGCGTTGCAACAAGGGCTGCTGCTGCTGAGCTGCGGCGTCTATGGCAACGTTATCCGCTTCCTTTACCCTCTCACTATCCCTGAAACCCAGTTCCGCAAGGCGCTGGACATTATTCGACACTCCCTCAGCCGCTAATGGCAGGCCGCTCTCAGGAGCGGCTTTTTTTTCGTCATTTGTCTGTTACATATTCGTCAAATTTCTCGTTCCAAATTCTGAAAAATGGGGTATGTTTTAGCAGAGTATGCTGAAAAAGCGCGAACGGCAGACCGTAAACTGAAATAAAGCGCTAAAAAACAACATCACAACAAATGCAATAACCATAACAATGGGGAATCTCAGGATGAAAATGAAGGGTAAAGCGTTACTGGCAGGATGTATCGCGTTGGCGATGAGTCATGCGGCATGGGCTGAAGATATTAAAGTTGCCGTCGTCGGTGCGATGTCTGGTCCGGTTGCGCAGTACGGCGACCAGGAATTTACAGGTGCTGAGCAGGCGGTTGCCGATATTAACGCCAAGGGCGGTATCAAAGGGAATAAGCTGCAGATCGTAAAATATGACGATGCCTGCGACCCGAAACAGGCGGTTGCGGTCGCTAACAAAGTGGTTAACGACGGCATCAAATACGTTATCGGCCACCTGTGCTCTTCTTCCACGCAGCCGGCGTCCGACATCTATGAAGACGAAGGCATTCTGATGATCACCCCGGCGGCGACGGCGCCGGAACTGACCGCGCGCGGCTATAAGTTGATTCTGCGCACCACCGGTCTGGACTCCGACCAGGGTCCGACCGCGGCGAAATACATCCTGAATACGGTGAAACCGAAGCGTATCGCCATTGTTCACGATAAGCAGCAGTACGGTGAAGGCCTGGCGCGCGCGGTACAGGACGCGCTGAAAAAGGGCAACGCGAACGTGGTGTTCTTTGACGGTATCACCGCAGGTGAGAAAGACTTCTCTACCCTGGTGGCGCGTCTGAAGAAAGAAAATATCGATTTCGTTTACTACGGCGGCTACCACCCGGAAATGGGGCAGATCCTGCGTCAGTCCCGCGCGGCTGGCCTGAAGACCCAGTTTATGGGGCCGGAAGGGGTGGCGAACGTGTCGCTGTCTAACATCGCCGGTGATTCTGCCGAAGGGATGCTGGTGACGAAGCCGAAGAACTATGACCAGGTTCCGGCGAACAAACCGGTCGTGGATGCGATTAAAGCGAAGAAACAGGATCCAAGCGGCGCGTTCGTCTGGACCACCTATGCGGCGTTGCAGTCGCTGTCAGCAGGTCTGAACCAGAGCGATGATCCGGCGAAGATTGCCGACTGGCTGAAAGCCAACAGCGTTGACACCGTGATGGGCCCGCTCTCCTGGGACCAGAAAGGCGACCTGAAGGGCTTTGAGTTTGGCGTGTTCACATGGCATGCCAACGGTACGGCGACAGACGCTAAATAATAGAGTGCCGGAGGGCGTTTGAGCCTGTCCGGCCTGGTGGTCGTCATTTTTACAGGCCCGGTAAGCGTATGCTACCGGGCATTTTTATTTCGCGCGTTGAAAGTTCGTCTTGTCGGGTATAAACTTTATGTACGGTATTTTTCCGTACATTTAATGCAGGAGGGATCATCATGCCCGTACTAAAAAAACAGCGTATCGATTTACGCTTAACGGATGATGACAAGAGCATGATCGAAGAAGCTGCAGCGATCACGAATCAGTCGATTACGCAATTTATGCTCAACAGCGCCTCGGAGCGTGCGGCGGAAGTCATTGAACGGCATCGTCGGGTTATTTTGAATGAAGCGTCATGGGCGCGGGTGATGGAGGCGATTAGCAATCCTCCTGCTCCCACTGAGAAGTTAAAACGCGCGGCGAAACGTCTTCAGGAGATGGAGTGAAGCGTGGAAAACCTGACAATAGAAATTCTGGCAGAGAATACGGAATACTCTCTGCAGCCGTTCGATTGTGGCGAAGCATCCCTCAATCTTTTTCTGACTGAACATCTTCGGCGCCAGCATAGCAGTAAGCTTTTGCGGGCATATGTTCTCAGGACAAGTACGCCGGAATGCCGGGTATTAGGCTACTACACACTGTCAGGCAGTTGCTTTGAACGCGCATCGCTGCCGTCAAAAACACAACAGAAGCGAATACCTTATAAGAATATTCCTGGTGTGACGTTGGGTCGCCTGGCGGTGGATCTCTCATTACAGGGAGAAGGATGGGGTTCGGTACTGGTCACGCATGCGATGAAAGTGGTCTGGTCGGCTTCGATGGCCGTTGGGATCCATGGCCTTTTCGTTGAAGCATTAAACGAAAAAGCCCTGGCGTTTTACCTGTCCCTGGGCTTTATTCCGCTGTCAGGTGAAAACAAGCATGCTCTGTTTTACCCGACAAAATCTATTGAGCAACTCTTTGGCTAACGCTTCACCCAGCCATCCACCTGTGTCGTAAACCCCAGCGCCTGCATAAAGGCGGCCATTGTCGCGCTATCTTCTACGCCGACATCCGCCATCCACCAGTCGATAATATCCGCGTTATCCGCGAGCACTTCTTCGAGCAGGTATTGCCCCACGCCGCGGCGGCGGGTGATGTCGCGCACCCGCAGGGAGTCGAGCGCGCCCTGGTTGCCGCGCAGGGTAACGCGTACGGCGCCGAGCAGGCGTTCATTAAAGCGCGCCGCGTAAATCCGGTGCGTCTCGTCCACCTTCAGTGAAGAGGCGCTGTATTCCGGCCAGATTTTAGCCAGATCGATGCGGTCCTGATCGCTAAACGTTTCCAGCCTGATGATCGTCAGTTTCATGTGAAGCTATCCCGAAAAAAAGTTATCCAAAGTGTACTCAATTTCACGTCTTACACGTTTCTCTTTTTGTTCGTGATCTCAGGGGATTCGTTTTCTCCCTTTCTTCACGACAGTGCAATGCGTTATGGATCGAAAATTAAGCAGAATTTTAACCTAATGGGTAGTGATTTATTCGGCTCTTTATGCCCTTATTTTGTGCTAAAAACTGGACTTTTTTTGTTTATCTCCGCTTGAATACAGAATATTATCTTTTCTTAATCGACTGAAAAATAGAGATTTTAGTCTGGTTTTTCGCTAAAAACCTCGCTAAATCATTAAAGAGACTGGTAAAAATAGCGTTGTTCAATAAAAGTACAGAATGGTTTTTAACCAAATAAAAACAATATTTTTACGACAAGACACATCACGAGTGGGGATTTGACATGAAACGCAACGCGAAGAGACTGGTCGCGGGGATGATCGCACTGGCGATGTCGCACACGGCTATGGCGAAAGAGATTAAGGTCGCCGTGATCGGGGCGATGTCCGGCCCGGTCGCGCAGTGGGGCGACATGGAATTCAATGGCGCGCGTCAGGCGATTAAAAACATTAACGCCAACGGCGGCATCAAGGGCGACACGCTGGTGGCCGTGGAGTATGACGACGCCTGCGACCCGAAGCAGGCGGTTGCGGTAGCCAACAAAGTGGTTAACGACAACATCAAATACGTGATCGGCCACCTGTGCTCCTCTTCGACTCAGCCAGCGTCCGACATCTATGAAGACGAAGGTATTCTGATGATTACCCCAGGGGCGACGAACCCTGAGCTGACGCAGCGCGGCTATCAGTACATCATGCGCACCGCAGGCCTCGATTCCTCCCAGGGGCCGACCGCCGCGAAATACATCCTTGAAAATGTGAAGCCGCAGCGGATTGCTATTATTCATGACAAGCAGCAGTACGGCGAAGGCCTGGCGCGTTCCGTGCAGGATGGCCTGAAGAAGGGCGGCACGAACGTCGTATTCTTTGACGGCATCACGGCCGGGGAAAAAGATTTCTCTGCGCTGCTCGCCCGCCTGCAGAAAGAAAATATCGATTTCGTTTACTACGGCGGCTACTACCCGGAAATGGGCCAGATGCTGCGTCAGGCGCGCGCCGTGGGTCTGAAAACCCAGTTTATGGGGCCGGAAGGCGTGGGCAACGCGTCGCTGTCGAACATCGCGGGCAACGCGGCGGAAGGGATGCTGGTCACTATGCCGAAACGCTATGACCAGGATCCGGCCAACAGCGCTATCGTTGCACAGCTGAACGCGCAGAAGAAAGATCCGAGCGGTCCGTACGTGTGGATCACCTATGCGGCGGTACAGTCGCTGGCGACTGCGATGGAGCGTACCGGCAGTCAGGAACCGCTGGCGTTAATTAAAGATCTGAAAGCACACGGCGCGAAAACCGTGATTGGGCCGCTGAACTGGGATGAGAAAGGCGATCTGAAGGGATTTGAGTTTGGTGTCTTCCAGTGGCACGCCGATGGGTCTTCCTCGGTCGCCAAATAACCATTATCCCACCGTCCGGGTTTAGAAAGGTTACCTTATGTCAGAGCAGTTCCTCTATTTTCTGCAGCAGATGTTTAACGGCGTAACGCTGGGAAGCACCTATGCGCTGATCGCCATTGGCTACACCATGGTCTACGGCATTATCGGCATGATTAACTTCGCCCATGGCGAGGTCTATATGATAGGCAGCTATGTTTCGTTCATGATAGTCGCCGCGTTGATGATGATGGGCATTGATACCAGTTGGCTTCTGGTGGCGGCGGGCTTTATTGGCGCCATCGTTATCGCCAGCGCCTATGGCTGGAGCATTGAGCGCGTGGCATATCGACCCGTGCGCAGCTCCAAGCGCCTGATTGCGCTTATCTCCGCCATCGGGATGTCTATCTTCCTACAAAACTACGTCAGCCTGACGGAAGGGTCGCGCGACATCGCATTGCCAAGCCTGTTTAACGGCCAGTGGGTGGTGGGCAGCAGCGATAACTTCTCCGCAAGTATTACCACGATGCAACTGGTGATTTGGGTTGTCACCTTTATCGCCATGCTGGCGCTGACGCTGTTCATTCGCTACTCCCGCATGGGGCGCGCCTGCCGCGCCTGCGCGGAAGATCTGAAAATGGCGAGCCTGCTCGGTATCAACACCGACCGCGTCATCGCACTGACGTTTGTTATCGGCGCGGCCATGGCGGCGGTGGCGGGTGTGCTGCTCGGTCAGTTCTACGGGGTGATTAACCCTTACATCGGCTTTATGGCCGGGATGAAAGCCTTTACCGCGGCGGTTCTCGGCGGTATCGGCAGTATCCCAGGCGCGATGATCGGCGGCCTGGTGCTGGGTATCGCTGAAGCGCTCTCCTCCGCTTACCTGAGTACCGAATACAAAGACGTAGTGGCCTTCGCCCTGCTGATTGTGGTGCTGCTGGTGATGCCGACCGGCATCCTGGGTCGTCCGGAGGTAGAGAAAGTATGAAACCGATGCATTTTGCAATGGCGCTGCTCTCTGCTGGCATGTTCTTCGTACTGGCGGGCGTCTTTATGGGCGTTCAGCTTGAGCTGGATGGCACCAAACTGGTGGTGGCGAAGGCGGCGGATATCCGCTGGCAGTGGATCTTTATCGGCACCGCCGTGGTCTTTTTCTTCCAGTTGCTGCGTCCGCTGTTTCAGAAGGGCCTGAAAAGCGTGTCCGGGCCGAAGTTTATTCTGCCGGCGATCGACGGTTCGACCGTTAAGCAGAAGCTGTTCCTGATTGCCCTGCTGGTGATTGCCGTGGCGTGGCCGTTTATGGTGTCGCGTGGTTCGGTGGATATCGCCACCATGACCATGATCTACATTATTCTGGGTCTTGGTCTGAACGTGGTGGTCGGGCTTTCCGGTCTGCTGGTGCTGGGCTACGGCGGTTTTTACGCCATTGGCGCATACACGTTCGCACTGCTGAACCACTATTACGGTCTCGGCTTCTGGACCTGCCTGCCGCTGGCTGGGCTGGTTTCTGCGGCGGCCGGTTTCCTGCTCGGCTTCCCGGTTCTGCGTCTGCGCGGTGACTATCTGGCGATTGTTACCCTCGGCTTTGGCGAGATAGTTCGCATCCTGCTGCTTAACAATACCGAAGTGACCGGCGGTCCGAACGGCATCAGCCAGATTCCGAAACCGACGCTGTTCGGCCTTGAGTTCAGCCGTACCGCCCGCGAAGGCGGTTGGGATACGTTCAGCAACTTCTTTAACATCAAGTACGATCCGAACGACCGCGTGGTGTTCCTCTACCTGGTGGCGTTGCTGCTGGTAGTGGCGACGCTGTTTGTGATTAACCGCCTGCTGCGCATGCCGCTGGGGCGCGCGTGGGAAGCGCTGCGTGAAGATGAGATTGCCTGCCGTTCGCTGGGCCTGAGCCCGACGCGTATCAAGCTGACTGCCTTTACCATCAGCGCGGCGTTTGCCGGGTTCGCCGGTACGTTGTTTGCGGCGCGCCAGGGCTTCGTCAGCCCGGAATCGTTCACTTTCGCTGAATCGGCGTTCGTGCTGGCGATTGTGGTGCTGGGCGGTATGGGCTCGCAGTTCGCGGTGATCCTCGCGGCGATTTTGCTGGTGGTCTCGCGTGAGCTGATGCGTGATTTGAACGAGTACAGCATGTTAATGCTGGGTGGTTTGATGGTGCTGATGATGATCTGGCGTCCACAAGGCTTGCTGCCGATGACCCGTGTGCAACTGAAGCTTAAAAACGGGCAGACCAAAGGAGAACAGGCATGAGTCAGCCATTATTATCCGTTAGCGGTCTGATGATGCGCTTTGGCGGCCTGCTGGCGGTCAATAACGTGTCGCTGGAGCTGCATCCTCAGGAGATTGTGTCCCTTATCGGGCCAAACGGCGCCGGGAAGACGACGGTCTTTAACTGTCTGACCGGTTTTTATAAGCCGACGGGCGGCACCATTATGCTGCGCGACCAGCATCTGGAAGGGTTGCCGGGGCAAAAAATCGCCCAGATGGGCGTGGTGCGTACCTTCCAGCACGTGCGCCTGTTCCGCGAAATGACGGTGATTGAAAACCTGCTGGTGGCGCAACATCAGCAGCTTAAAACCGGGGTGCTTTCCGGCCTGTTGAAGACGCCATCGTTTCGTAAAGCGCAGAACGATGCGCTTGACCGCGCGGCGGCCTGGCTTGAGCGTATCGGCTTGCTGGGGCACGCCAACCGCCAGGCCGGTAATCTGGCCTATGGCGATCAGCGCCGCCTGGAGATCGCCCGCTGCATGGTGACGCAGCCGGAGATCCTGATGCTCGATGAACCGGCGGCAGGGCTTAACCCGAAAGAAACTAAAGAGCTGGACGAGCTGATCGTCGAGTTGCGTACTCATCACAACACCACCATCCTGCTTATCGAGCATGATATGAAACTGGTGATGGGCATCTCCGACCGTATTTACGTGGTGAACCAGGGGACGCCGCTGGCAAACGGCACGCCGGAGCAGATCCGTAATAACCCGGACGTCATTCGCGCTTACCTGGGTGAGGCATAAGATGGAAAAAATTATGTTGTCTTTTGACAACGTCAGCGCCCACTACGGCAAGATTCAGGCGCTGCACAAGGTCAGTTTACACATCAAGCAGGGCGAAATCGTCACGCTTATCGGCGCCAACGGCGCCGGGAAAACAACGCTGCTCGGCACACTGTGCGGCGATCCGCGCGCCAGCAGTGGGCGTATTGTCTTTGATGACAAAGATATTACCGACTGGCAAACCGCCCGCATCATGCGTGAAGCGGTGGCTATCGTCCCGGAAGGGCGCCGCGTATTTTCCCGTATGACGGTGGAAGAGAACCTGGCGATGGGCGGCTTTTTTACCGACCGCGCCCAGTACCAGCAGCGCATCAAGTGGGTCTACGAGCTGTTCCCGCGTCTGTGGGAGCGGCGTATTCAGCGCGCAGGTACGATGTCCGGCGGCGAACAGCAGATGCTGGCCATCGGCCGCGCGCTGATGAGCCAGCCGAGGCTGCTGCTGCTGGATGAGCCGTCGCTCGGGCTGGCGCCGATCATCATTCAGCAGATTTTCGACACCATTGAGCAACTGCGCAAAGAAGGGATGACCATCTTCCTGGTGGAGCAGAACGCCAACCAGGCGCTGAAGCTTGCCGATCGCGGCTACGTGCTGGAAAACGGTCACGTGGTGCTCGAAGATACCGGCGCGCGGCTTCTGGCGAACGAAGCGGTACGGAGCGCTTATTTGGGCGGCTGAGTCGTCTGTATTGCCCGGTGGCGCTATGCTCGCCGGGCGTTTTTATTTCCGCCACATTACCTTCACCATTCCATCATCCCTCTGCCGTCTGTTTGTCATCATCCTGTAATTAAAAGGTTATTTTTCTGTCATTCGAGCATGTCATGTTACCTCGCGAGCATAAAACGCGTGATTTCGCGCATCCGGCACAACAAGAGAGATAACCGAATGACATCGTTACGACACACCGCTTTGGCAGTGACGCTGGGTCTGGCTTTCGCCAGTCAGGCAATGGCTGCGACGACAATACCGTTCTGGCATTCCATGGAAGGCGAGCTGGGTAAAGAAGTTGACTCCCTGGCGCAACGTTTCAATGAAACCCATCCGGATTACAAAATTGTCCCGGTTTACAAAGGCAATTACGAGCAGAGCCTGGCCGCCGGGATCGCCGCATTCCGCACCGGCAACGCGCCTGCTTTGTTGCAGGTGTATGAAGTCGGTACAGCAACCATGATGGCCTCGAAGGCAGTCAAACCGGTATACGAAGTCTTTGACGACGCGGGCATTAAGTTTGATGAGTCCCAGTTCGTGCCGACGGTTGCCGGGTACTACACCGACTCAAAGACCGGCCATCTGCTGTCTCAGCCGTTCAACAGCTCCACGCCGGTGCTGTACTACAACAAAGACGCTTTCAAAAAAGCGGGCCTCGACCCTGAGCAGCCGCCGAAAACCTGGCAGGATCTGGCCGCTTATACCGCGAAGTTGAAAGCGGCGGGTATGAAGTGCGGCTACGCCAGCGGCTGGCAGGGCTGGATCCAACTGGAAAACTTCAGCGCCTGGCATGGCCTGCCGTTTGCAACCAAAAACAATGGCTTTGACGGGACCGACGCGGTGCTGGAGTTCAACAAGCCGGAGCAGGTGAAGCATATCGCGATGCTCGAAGAGATGAACAAGAAGGGCGATTTCAGCTACTTCGGGCGTAAAGATGAATCCACCGAGAAGTTCTACAACGGCGACTGCGCCATCACCACCGCCTCTTCCGGGTCGCTGGCGGATATTCGTCAGTACGCGAAATTCAACTATGGCGTAGGCATGATGCCTTACGATGCCGATGTGAAGGGCGCGCCGCAGAACGCCATCATCGGCGGGGCCAGCCTGTGGGTGATGCAGGGTAAAGATAAAGACACCTACAAAGGCGTGGCCGAGTTCCTCGACTTCCTGACCAAACCGGAAATCGCGGCCGAATGGCACCAGAAGACCGGTTATCTGCCGATCACCACCGCCGCCTACGACCTGACCCGTAAGCAGGGTTTCTACGATAAGAATCCGGGCGCCGATATCGCGACGCGTCAGATGCTGAACAAGCCGCCGTTGCCGTTCACCAAAGGCCTGCGTCTGGGCAACATGCCGCAGATCCGCACCATTGTGGACGAAGAGCTGGAAAGCGTGTGGACCGGCAAGAAAACCCCGCAGCAGGCGCTGGATGCGGCTGTAGAGCGTGGTAATCAGCTGCTGCGCCGCTTTGAGCAGTCGACCAAATCATAACAGGAAATGCCGGATGGCGGTTTGCGCCGCCATCCGGCACTGCTCAGGAATAACATCTTCATGTCCTCATCCCGTCCGGTGTTCCGATCCCGCTGGCTGCCTTATCTTCTGGTCGCGCCGCAACTGGTCATCACCGTTATTTTCTTTATCTGGCCTGCAGGCGAAGCGCTGTGGTATTCGGTACAAAGCGTTGATCCCTTTGGGCTTTCCAGCCATTTTGTCGGTCTGGATAATTTCGCCTCGCTGTTTCATGACAGCTACTATCTGGACGCCTTCTGGACAACCATCACGTTCAGCAGCCTCGTGACGTTCAGCGGACTTCTGGTGTCGCTATTTTTCGCCGCGCTGGTGGATTATGTCGTGCGCGGCAGACGCATTTACCAGACGCTGATGCTGTTGCCGTATGCCGTTGCCCCTGCGGTGGCCGCCGTGCTGTGGATCTTCCTGTTTAACCCGGGACGCGGTCTTATCACGCACTGGCTGGAAGGAATGGGCTACTACTGGAACCACGCGCAGAACAGCGGCCAGGCGATGTTCCTGGTGGTGTTTGCCTCGGTGTGGAAGCAGATTAGCTATAACTTCCTGTTTTTCTTTGCCGCGCTGCAGTCGATCCCGCGTTCGCTGATGGAGGCCGCCGCGATTGACGGCGCCGGGCCGGTGCGCCGCTTCTTTACGATTTCTCTGCCGCTGATTGCGCCAGTGAGCTTCTTCCTGCTGGTGGTGAACCTGGTGTACGCCTTCTTCGATACCTTCCCGGTGATTGACGCCGCGACGGCGGGCGGCCCGGTGCAGTCCACGACCACGCTTATCTACAAAATCTACCGCGAAGGGTTCGCCGGGCTGGATCTCTCCTCGTCTGCGGCGCAGTCGGTGGTGCTGATGGCGCTGGTGATTCTGTTGACGGTGGTGCAGTTCCGCTACGTGGAAAGTAAGGTGCGCTATCAATGATTGAGAATCGTCGCGGGCTGACCTGGTTTAGCCACACTATGTTGATGCTGGGGATTGCGGTGATCCTGTTCCCGCTGTACGTCGCCTTTGTCGCGGCGACCCTGGATAACAGCGCCGTCTTTGAAACGCCGATGACGCTCATACCGGGCGGACATCTGCTGGAAAACATGAAAACCATCTGGCTGCAGGGCGTGGGGGTGAACAGCGCGCCGTTCGCCCTGATGTTGCTTAATAGCTTCATCATGGCGTTCACCATCACGGTGGGCAAAATCGCTGTGTCGATGCTGTCGGCATTCGCCATCGTCTGGTTCCGTTTTCCGCTACGCAACCTGTTCTTCTGGATGATTTTTATCACCCTGATGCTGCCGGTCGAGGTGCGTATTTTCCCGACGGTGGAGGTGATCGCCAACCTGAAGCTGCTCGACAGCTATACCGGGCTGACGCTACCGCTGATGGCTTCCGCTACGGCAACCTTCCTGTTCCGGCAGTTCTTTATGACCCTGCCGAATGAACTGATGGAAGCGGCGCGTATCGACGGCGCGTCACCCATACGCTTTTTCCGCGATATCGTGCTGCCGCTGTCGAAAACCAACCTCGCAGCGCTGTTTGTTATCACCTTTATCTACGGCTGGAACCAGTATCTGTGGCCGTTGCTTATCGTGACCAATGTTGATTTAGGCACGGCGGTGGCGGGCATCAAAGGCATGATCGCCACTGGTGAAGGCACCACCCGATGGAACCAGGTGATGGCGGCGATGTTGCTCACGCTCATCCCGCCGGTCGTGATTGTTTTAGCCATGCAGCGCGCGTTTGTGCGTGGCCTGGTCGATAGTGAGAAATAAGATGGCAGGTTTGAAATTACAGGCAGTAAGCAAAAGCTGGGACGGCGGTAAAACGCAGGTGATCCAGCCGCTCTCGGTAGACATCGCCGATGGCGAATTCATTGTGATGGTTGGCCCCTCGGGGTGCGGAAAATCAACGCTTTTACGTATGGTGGCGGGGCTTGAGCGCGTCAGCAGCGGTGATATCTGGATTGATAACCAGCGCGTGACCGAGCTTGAGCCGAAAGCGCGCGGTATCGCGATGGTCTTTCAGAACTATGCGCTCTATCCCCATATGAGCGTGGAAGAGAACATGGCGTGGGGCTTAAAAATTCGCGGTATGGGTAAGGCGCATATCGCCGGACGCGTGCAGGACGCGGCGCGTATTCTTGAGCTTGAACACCTGCTTAAGCGCCACCCGCGCGAGCTTTCCGGCGGCCAGCGCCAGCGTGTGGCAATGGGGCGCGCTATTGTCCGCGACCCGGCCGTTTTCCTGTTTGATGAGCCGCTGTCAAACCTCGACGCCAAGCTGCGCGTGCAGATGCGTCTTGAGCTACAGCAATTACACCGTCGCCTGAATACGACCAGCCTGTACGTCACCCACGATCAGGTGGAAGCCATGACCCTCGCCCAGCGGGTGATGGTGATGAACAAAGGCATCGCCGAGCAGATTGGCACGCCAGTAGAGGTGTACGAGAAGCCCGCCACCCGCTTTGTCGCCAGCTTCATCGGCAGCCCGGCGATGAACCTGCTTGACGGCAAAATCAGCGCCTCGGGCAGCCATTTTGAACTCGACGACGGGATGGCGCTGCCGGTGAACGGGCGGTTTTGCGGCTATCGCGGACGCCAGATGACCTTAGGTATCCGCCCGGAACATATTGCGGTAAGCTCGCAGGCAGACGGCGGCGTACCGCTGGTAGTGGATACGCTGGAGATTTTAGGGGCAGATAACCTGGCACACGGCCATTGGGGAACCCAGAAGCTGGTGGTGCGATTACCGCATCAGCATCGCCCACAGGCGGGCAGCACGCTGTGGCTACACCTGGCGGACAAGCATCTGCACCTCTTTGATGGTGAAACAGGACAACGACTATGAGCAACTGGCCCTATCCCCGTATTGTCGCCCATCGCGGCGGTGGGAAGCGCGCGCCGGAAAACACCCTGGCGGCGATCGACGTGGGGTCGCGTTACGGCCACACGATGATTGAATTTGACGCCAAACTGTCGAAGGACGGGCACGTCTTCCTGTTGCATGACGACACGCTCGAGCGCACCAGCAACGGCTGGGGTGTCGCCGGGGATCTGGCGTGGAATGATTTGCGCAACGTTGACGCCGGAAGCTGGTACAGCGGCGAGTTCAAAGGCGAACCGCTACCGCTGCTTTCGCAGGTGGCTGAACGCTGCCATGAGCATGGCATGATGGCCAACATCGAAATTAAACCCACCACCGGCACAGGGCCATTGACCGGCAAACTGGTTGCGCTGGCGGCCCGCGAGCTGTGGCAGGGCATGACGGCGCCGCTGCTGTCATCATTTGACATTGACGCCCTTGAGGCGGCGCAGCAGGCCGTGCCGGAGCTTCCGCGCGGGCTATTGCTGGACGAATGGCGGGATGACTGGCGCGAACTCACTGCACGGCTGGGCTGTGTATCGATTCACCTGAATCACGCGCTGCTCGATGAGGCCCGGGTGCGTCAGTTGAAAGACGCGGGTCTGCATATTCTGGTGTATACCGTGAATGCTCCCCAGCGGGCGGCAGAGCTGCTGCGCTGGGGAGTCGACTGCATCTGCACCGATGCGATTGACGTCATCGGCCCGGATTTCCAGGCCTGATCCTCTATGGCCGCCGCCCGGCGGCCAGTTAATTTTGCGGCAACATGTGCTGCTGGCTGCTGGAGCCGCCGCCGTTGAGCATGCCGCCGTTGCTGTTAGGCAGCATCTGCTGGCCCGGCTGCAGGTCAATCACCCGCTGCTGGTTGCTGTTCAACTGCGACTGCAGACGCTGGTTCTGCAGCTGCGACTGGTTCTGCACCTGCTGGTTCAGCATTCCTTGTTGCTGAATCTGCTGGCTTTGCATCTGATTTTGCATGCGCTGCTGGCTGGGAATGATATACCCCGGCTGATTCGGATTGTTGGTCACGTTCAGCGGCTGCGCGAGCACGGTAAACGGCAGTAACGCCGCAAGCAGTAAAAGTCGTTTCATTTCCCTTTCCCCCCTTGTGAGGTCTTCTTTTAAGTGTACCTGCTTTCACCCAGTACGATGATTTTTTAAGCGTTGTGAACCAGGCTTAAGCGGGAGCATAACCCCTTTCACCTGGAGAATAACAATGATGAAACCAAGATTCTGGCGGTGGGTCGCCATTGCGGCATTACTGGCTGGCGGAACGTTCGGCGTGGCGGCAAATACGCCGCCGCCGGCAGCGTCCCCGGTCTCCTACGGCGTTGAAGAGGACGTCTTTCACCCGGTTCGCGCCGCCCACGGGATGGTCGCTTCCGTCGATGCGATGGCGACTCAGGTCGGCGTTGATATCCTGAAGCAGGGCGGTAATGCGGTGGATGCCGCGGTGGCGGTCGGCTACGCGCTGGCGGTGACCCATCCGCAGGCCGGGAACCTGGGCGGCGGCGGTTTTATGCTGTTACGCACCAAAGACGGGAAAACCACGGCGATCGATTTCCGTGAAATGGCGCCAGCACAGGCGTCTCGCGATATGTTCCTCGACGCTCAGGGCAACCCTGACAGCAAAAAATCACTGACCTCGCATCTGGCTTCCGGGACGCCAGGCACGGTCGCTGGCTTCTCGCTGGCGCTGGAAAAATACGGCACGCTGCCGCTGAACAAGGTGATCCGCCCGGCAATCGATCTCGCCAAAGCGGGTTTTGTCGTGAACGATGCGCTGGCCGATGACCTGAAAATCTACGGCAGTGAGGTTATTCCTCAGCATGACTTCAGCAAAGCCATCTTCTGGAAAAACGGCGAGCCGCTGAAAAAAGGCGACAAGCTGGTGCAGGCGAATCTGGCGAAAAGCCTGGAGCTTATTGCGGAAAACGGGCCTGACGCGTTCTATAAAGGCCCGATTGCTGATGAGATTGTCGCCGAAATGAAGAACAACGGCGGGCTTATCACCAAAGACGATCTGGCAAATTATAAAGCGGTCGAGCGGACGCCCATCAGCGGCCAGTACCGCGGCTATGAGGTCTATTCCATGCCGCCGCCGTCCTCCGGCGGGATTCATATCGTGGAGATCCTGAATATTCTGGAAAACTTCGATATGAAGCAGTACGGCTTCGGCAGCGCGGATGCGATGCAGATCATGGCCGAGGCGGAAAAACATGCTTATGCCGATCGTTCCGAATACCTGGGCGACCCGGATTTCATCAAGGTGCCGTGGCAAGCGCTGACCAACAAAGCGTACGCAAAGTCGATAGCCGCGGAGATCGATCTCAACAAAGCGAAACCCTCAAGCCAGATCCGTCCGGGAAAACTGGCGCCGTATGAAAGTAACCAGACCACCCATTTTTCCGTGGTGGATAAAGACGGCAATGCGGTGGCGGTGACCTATACGCTGAACACCACCTTCGGCACGGGCATTGTGGCGGGCAACAGCGGCATTCTGCTGAACAACGAGATGGACGACTTCTCGGCGAAGCCTGGCGTGCCGAACGTTTACGGCCTTGTTGGCGGCGATGCTAACGCCGTGGGGCCGAAAAAACGTCCGCTGTCGTCGATGTCGCCGACGATTGTGGTCAAGGATGGTAAAACCTGGCTGGTGACCGGTAGCCCTGGCGGCAGCCGTATTATTACCACTGTGCTGCAAATGGTGGTGAACACCATCGATTTCGGGATGAACGTGGCGGAAGCGACCAACGCGCCGCGCTTTCATCACCAGTGGCTGCCGGACGAGCTGCGCGTCGAGAAGGGTTTTAGCCCGGACACGATAAAACTGCTGGAGCAGAAGGGGCAGAAAGTGGCGGTGAAAGAGGCGATGGGGAGCACGCAGAGCATTATGGTCGGGCCGGATGGCGCGCTGTACGGCGCGTCCGATCCGCGCTCGGTGGATGATTTAACAGCAGGGTATTAACGTGGAGCCCCTCACCAGGCCGGTGAGGGGCAGGTTTTACTTCACGCGCGCCATATAGTACGCATCCACATACTCGCCGTTACGCAGGGCAAATTGTTTGCCGGTGCCTTCGATTTCAAAGCCGAACTTGCGGTAGACCGCTACCGCCGGTGCGTTATCGGCAAAGACCGTCAGCTCGATTCTGTTTACCCGCAGCCAGTTGTCACACATGTCGATCATCGTTCGGATCAGCGCGCTGGCGACCCCGCGATTATGCCACTGCGCGTCGACGCAGATGCCAAAATCGGCCACATGGCTGCGTCGTGGGCGCTGGCTAACATCGATAGTGAGATGTCCCACCACGATATCCTCCACGCAGGCTACCAGTTGTTTGATACCCGGGCGGTCGGTCAGGCGTTCTTGCCACATCGACTCGGAGGGATGGGGAACCTGTAGCGTGTTGTGATACACCTCTGGCTGGGCGTGAATCTGACGAATCGCGTCAACGTCTTTCGGTTCAGCATGGCGTATCACTATGTCACTCATTCCTCATCTCCTTTACGGTTAGTTGTCCCTTTTAACATCACCGAGAAGCGAAATGTCGTCAATACACATTTTTTGCAAAAAGGAGTAGACAGGTGCGAATGATAATGATTATTATTACCTCGCATTCAGGGAGACCTTTCCGGAGAACCTGAAAGCACGACATTGCTCACATTGCTTCCAGTATTATTTTAGCCAGCCTCGCGCTGGCTTTTTTTTTCAGTCTGGTTTTGCGCTAAGGTATCCTCAGCTACCTGAAAAAGGACGGAATCATGACCCTGCATTGCGCATTTATCGGGTTCGGTAAAAGCACCACCCGTTATCATCTTCCCTATGTTCTCAACCGCAAGGACCGCTGGCATGTGGCGCATATCTTCCGCCGTCACGCCAAGCCGGAGGAGCAGCATCCGCAGTATTCTCATATCCACTTCACCAGCGACCTGTATGAGGTGCTGGACGATCCTCAGGTCAAACTGGTCATTGTCTGCACCCACGCCGACAGCCACTTTGACTACGCCCGCCGCGCGCTGGAGGCGGGCAAAAACGTGCTGGTTGAGAAACCGTTTACCCCGACGCTCACCGAAGCGAAAGTGCTGTTCGAGCTGGCACAAAGCAAAGGTTTGACGGTGACGCCGTATCAGAACCGCCGCTTTGACTCTTGCTTCCTGACCGCCAAAAAGGCCATTGAGAGCGGTAAGCTTGGCGAGATCGTCGAAATAGAAAGTCACTTCGACTATTACCGCCCGGTGGCGGAAAGCAAACCCGGCCTGCCGCAGGATGGCGCGTTTTACGGCCTTGGCGTGCATACCCTGGATCAAATCATCTCGCTGTTTGGCCGCCCTGATCACGTCACTTATGACATCCGCAGCCTGCGCAACAAGGCGAACCCGGACGACACCTTCGAAGCGCAGCTGTTCTACGGCAACCTGAAGGCCATCGTCAAAACCAGCCATCTGGTGAAAATCGAGTACCCGAAATTTATCGTTCACGGGACGAAAGGCTCGTTTGTGAAATACGGTATCGACCAGCAGGAGACCAGCCTCAAAGCGAACATCATGCCGGGCGAGCCGGAGTTTGCAGCGGACGATTCCGTCGGCGTGCTTGAGTATGTGAATGACGACGGGGTGAGCGTGCGTGAAGCGATGGCGCCGGAGACTGGCGACTATGGCCGGGTCTACGATGCGCTGTACGAGACGCTGGTTAACGGCGCGCCAAATTACGTCAAGGAATCTGAAGTTCTCACCAACCTTGAGATCCTCCAGCGCGGTTTCGATCGGCCGTCTCCGGCCACGATCGACCTGTCAAAGTAACGGCGAAAGCTCCTCTGTTCTTATTCATATTTTTTGAACAGAGGAGTCAATTTTCACCCACTATCATCCAGGGCGGTTCGGGTCCACACTACCTCCATCGAAACGAACACGGGGTGAACATCATGATCTACTTACGCAAAGCAAACGAGCGCGGCCATGCGAACCACGGTTGGCTGGACTCCTGGCATACCTTCTCCTTCGCCAACTACTATGACCCGAACTTTATGGGCTTCTCCGCGCTGCGCGTGATCAACGATGACGTAATCGAGGCAGGCCAGGGCTTCGGTACTCACCCGCACAAGGACATGGAAATTCTGACCTATGTGCTGGAAGGCGCGGTAGAACATCAGGACAGCATGGGCAACAAAGAGCAGGTGCCTGCCGGTGAGTTCCAGATTATGAGCGCCGGTACCGGTATTCGTCACTCTGAGTACAACCCGAGCGACACTGAGCGTCTGCATTTGTACCAGATTTGGATCATGCCGGAAGAAAACGGCATTACGCCGCGCTATGAGCAGCGCCGCTTCGACGCCGCTCAGGGCAAACAGCTGGTGCTCTCGCCGGATGCCCGCGACGGCTCGCTGAAAGTGTACCAGGATATGGCGCTGTACCGCTGGGCGCTGGCGAAAGATGAGCAGTCGGTGCATCAGATTGCCGCTGACCGCCGCGTGTGGATCCAGGTGGTGAAAGGCAGCGTGTCCATCAACGGCACCCAAGCGACCACCAGCGATGGCCTGGCGATTTGGGACGAGCAGGCGATTTCGGTGCATGCCGACAGCGATAGCGAAATTCTGCTGTTTGACCTGCCGCCGGTCTGATTATCCATAAATAAATGCCTAACCTTCCTTTTTCACAGGGGAAGGTTAGGCGTCGTCCGTGATAAACTGAGCCAATGTCTCCCCGTTTATCACAGTCAGGACGATGAAAAAGAAAAGACCCGTACTTCAGGATGTGGCCGATCGCGTCGGCGTGACCAAAATGACGGTCAGCCGGTTCTTACGTAACCCGGAGCAGGTTTCCGTGGCACTGCGTGGCAAAATTGCCGCCGCCCTTGATGAACTGGGTTATATCCCCAACCGCGCGCCGGATATTCTCTCCAACGCCACCAGCCGCGCGATTGGCGTTCTGCTTCCCTCGCTCACCAACCAGGTATTCGCCGAGGTGCTTAAGGGCATCGAAAGCGTGACCGATGCGTACGGCTACCAGGCGATGCTGGCCCACTACGGCTATAAGCCGGAAATGGAAGAGGACCGGCTGGAGTCGATGCTGTCGTGGAACATCGACGGGCTTATCCTGTCGGAACGTACCCATACCGCCCGCACCCGCAAAATGATTGAGGTGGCGGGGATCCCGGTGGTGGAGCTGATGGACAGCCGATCGCCGTGTCTTGATATTGCCGTTGGCTTCGATAACTTTGAAGCAGCAAGGCAGATGACCGCCGCCATCATCGCCCGCGGGCATCGTCATATCGCCTACCTGGGCGCGCGTCTCGATGAACGTACTATCATGAAACAGCAGGGCTATGAGCAAGCGATGCATGATTCAGGTCTGGTGCCCTATAGCGTGATGGTGGAGCAATCCTCTTCTTACTCCGCGGGGATTGAACTGATGCGCCAGGCGCGGCGGGAGTACCCCCAGCTTGACGGTATCTTTTGCACCAACGATGACCTGGCTGTCGGGGCGGCGTTTGAATGCCAGCGTTTGGGGCTGAGAATTCCTGACGATATGGCGATCGCCGGTTTCCACGGTCACGATATTGGTCAGGTGATGGAACCGCGGCTTGCCAGCGTGCTGACGCCGCGCGAGCGGATGGGCCGCATTGGCGCAGAGCGACTGCTGGCGCGCATTCGTGGTGAAACCGTTACGCCGCAAATGTTAGATTTAGGTTTCACCTTGTCACCAGGCGGATCTATTTAGTCAGACAAGTTTGAAGTAGATCACACATATTCATTTCATACGCGTTTGGATATTGCTTCTCAATAGTCCCGGCAGGACAATGTTACCGATAACTGTTACCCGTAACAATTTACTGAGGGGCCTGCTTTGAGCACGACTAACCATGATCACCACGTTTATGTCCTGATGGGCGTATCCGGCAGCGGTAAATCTGCTGTTGCAAGCGAAGTGGCGCATCAATTGAATGCCGCGTTTCTTGATGGCGACTTCCTTCACCCACGCTGTAATATCGCCAAAATGTCCTCCGGCGAACCGCTGAATGACGACGATCGCAAGCCGTGGCTGCAGGCGCTGAACGATGCTGCCTTTGCCATGCAGCGCACCAACAAGGTGTCGATTATCGTTTGCTCCGCACTGAAAAAATCCTATCGCGACATCCTGCGCGAAGGGAATCCCAACCTCTCGTTTATCTACCTTAAAGGCGATTTCTCGGTGATTGAAAGCCGTCTGAAGGCGCGTAAAGGCCACTTTTTCAAAACGCAGATGCTGGTGACTCAGTTTGAAACGCTGCAGGAACCGGGCGCGGACGAGAAAGATGTGCTGATTGTCGATATCGATCAGTCGCTGGACGGCGTCGTTGCCAGCGCGATTACGTTTATCAACAAAGATTGCCAGGAGTGAGTGCATTTGCCTGATAAGCGCAGCGCCATCAGGCAACCCTAATAGCATACGCTTTGCTCGTCACCGGCGGGCAATTCGCGGCTGTTGCCCGGCCGTGGAAAGGCGTTCCCTCCGCTTGCTATTTCCCTGATAATTGCCTGGATTTTCACCCTGCCAGTTGTGCATAACTGAAATATAAATAAGTTGCTTTACTTAATGGTTAGGCATCATTGATTATTTTCACTTGCGACTTTGGCAGCTTTTTGTAATGTGAGGGATGTCCCAGTATCAATCTGAATTTACGGGTTCAGAACACAGCACACATCTCTGCAGGAAAACACGCTATGAAAAATGTTGGTTTTATCGGTTGGCGCGGAATGGTCGGCTCCGTACTCATGCAACGCATGGTCGAAGAGCGCGACTTCGACGCTATCCGCCCGGTCTTCTTTTCCACATCTCAGCATGGTCAGGCTGCGCCTGCGTTTGGCGCAACGACCGGTGGAACGCTTCAGGATGCCTTCGATCTTGACGCGCTGAAGGCGCTCGACATTATTGTCACCTGCCAGGGCGGCGATTATACCAACGACGTTTATCCAAAACTGCGTGAAAGCGGATGGCAGGGATACTGGATTGACGCTGCGTCTTCGCTTCGCATGAAAGATGACGCCATTATCATTCTTGACCCGGTAAACCAGCACGTGATTACCGACGGTTTAAACAACGGCATCAAAACCTTCGTTGGCGGCAACTGCACTGTCAGCCTGATGCTGATGTCCCTCGGCGGTCTGTTTGCTCAGGACCTGGTGGAGTGGGTCTCTGTGGCGACCTACCAGGCGGCGTCCGGCGGCGGCGCGCGCCACATGCGTGAACTGCTGACCCAGATGGGCCAGTTGCATCACTACGTGGCGGACGAGCTGGCGAACCCGGCATCGGCGATTCTGGATATCGAACGCAAAGTGACGCAGCTTACCCGCAGCGGCAACCTGCCGACCGATAATTTCGGCGTACCGCTGGCTGGCAGTCT
The DNA here is from genome assembly GCF_019237635.1 of Pluralibacter sp. Taxonomy (GTDB): domain Bacteria; phylum Pseudomonadota; class Gammaproteobacteria; order Enterobacterales; family Enterobacteriaceae; genus Enterobacter_B. The sequence goes on along the minus strand of NZ_JAFAGS010000188.1, from coordinate 28,881 downwards.
GATCCCGTGGATCGACAAGCAGCTCGACAACGGTCAGAGCCGCGAAGAGTGGAAGGGCCAGGCGGAGACCAACAAAATTCTCGGCACCCAGAAAACCATCCCGGTGGATGGCCTGTGTGTTCGCATCGGCGCGCTGCGCTGCCACAGCCAGGCGTTTACCCTCAAACTGAAAAAAGATGTGTCGATTCCGACGGTGGAAGAACTGCTGGCGGCGCATAACCCGTGGGCGAAAGTCGTGCCTAACGATCGCGATATCACCCTGCGTGAGCTGACACCGGCGGCGGTGACCGGCACGCTGACGACGCCAGTGGGTCGTCTGCGTAAGCTGAATATGGGGCCGGAGTATTTGTCCGCCTTTACGGTCGGCGACCAGCTGCTGTGGGGCGCCGCCGAGCCGCTGCGCCGCATACTGCGGCAGCTCGCGTAAAAGAAAACTGTAAAAAGGGGTGCGATGTCACCCCTTTTTTATGCCTGCAACTTTATACGTAGTACAAGGAGTAAATACGTATGCCTAAATTTTTACCAGGAGTCAGATAGCGTCTTGGCTATGCTTTAAGGGAGTATTTTCCCTGAAGGTGGGATGGTGCAGAAGCAGTGCAATGTGTTGCACCGTCAGGTCAAAAAAAATGTCGCCGTAGGAACAGGAATGTGGCGACACATAAAACAGGATGATGAACATGTCCGATCGTATTGATAGAGACGTGATTAATGCCCTCATTGCTGGCCACTTTGCGGACCCATTCTCCGTGCTTGGCATGCATTGTACCGACGCTGGACTGGAAGTCCGCGCACTCTTACCTGATGCCACCGACGTGTGGGTCATTGAACTGAAAACCGGACGGAAAGTGGGCAATCTGGAGTGCCTTGATTCGCGAGGATTTTTCTGCGGCGTGCTGCCGCGACGTAAAAACCCCTTCCGCTACCAACTGGCCGTGATGTGGCATGGTCAGCAGAACCTGATTGACGACCCGTATAGCTTTGGCCCGCTGTTGCAGGAGATGGACACGTGGCTGCTGTCGGAAGGCACGCACTTGCGACCCTATGAAACGCTGGGGGCGCATGCGGATACCATGGACGGCGTGACCGGCACCCGTTTCTCCGTCTGGGCGCCGAATGCCCGCCGGGTCTCTGTGGTTGGCCAGTTCAACTACTGGGACGGTCGCCGCCACCCGATGCGTCTGCGTGCGGAGTCCGGCATCTGGGAGCTGTTTATCCCCGGCGCGCAGCACGGTCAGCTGTATAAGTTTGAAATGATCGATGCGCACGGCAAGTTGCGTATTAAAGCCGACCCGTACGCTTTTGAAGCGCAAATGCGCCCCGAAACCGCGTCGCTTATCTGCGGGCTGCCGGAGAAGGTCGAACAGCCGGAGTCGCGCCGCAAAGCCAACCAGTTTGATGCGCCGATTTCCATTTACGAGGTGCATCTCGGTTCCTGGCGTCGCCATACCGATAACAACTTCTGGCTGAGCTACCGCGAGTTGGCGGATCAACTGGTGCCTTACGCGAAGTGGATGGGCTTTACCCACCTGGAGCTAATGCCGGTTAACGAACACCCGTTCGACGGCAGCTGGGGCTATCAGCCCACCGGGTTATACGCGCCGACGCGCCGCTTCGGCACCCGCGACGACTTCCGCTACTTCATCAACGCCGCGCACGCCGCCGGGCTTAACGTGATTCTTGACTGGGTGCCGGGGCATTTCCCGTCCGATGATTTTGGCCTGGCGCGTTTTGACGGTACTGAGCTTTACGAACACAGTGACCCGCGCGAGGGCTACCACCAGGACTGGAATACGCTTATCTACAACTACGGTCGCCGCGAAGTCGCCAACTATCTGGTGGGCAACGCGCTGTACTGGATCGAGCGTTTTGGCATCGACGCCCTGCGCGTGGATGCGGTGGCGTCGATGATCTACCGTGACTACAGCCGTAAAGAGGGAGAGTGGATCCCGAACGAACACGGCGGGCGCGAAAACCTGGAAGCTATCGAGTTTCTGCGCAGCACCAACCGCATCCTTGGCGAGCAGGTGCCGGGCGCGGTGAGCATGGCGGAAGAGTCGACCGACTTTGCCGGTGTCTCTCGCCCGGCGTCGATGGGCGGCCTCGGCTTCTGGTTTAAGTGGAACATGGGCTGGATGCACGACACGCTCGACTACATGAAGCTCGACCCGGTACACCGTCAGTATCACCACGACAAGCTCACCTTCGGCATGCTGTACAACTACACCGAGAACTTCATCCTGCCGCTGTCGCACGACGAAGTGGTGCACGGTAAAAAATCGATTCTCGACCGGATGCCGGGCGATGCGTGGCAAAAGTTCGCTAACCTGCGCGCCTACTACGGCTGGATGTTCGCCTTCCCGGGTAAAAAGCTTCTGTTTATGGGCAACGAATTCGCCCAGGGGCGCGAGTGGAACCATGACAGCAGCCTTGACTGGCATCTGCTGGAGGGTGGGGACAACTGGCACCACGGCGTGCAGCGTCTGGTGCGCGATCTCAACCATACCTACCGTCACCATAAAGCGCTGCACGAGCTGGATTTCGAGTCTTACGGCTTTGAGTGGCTGGTGGTGGATGACAACGAGCGTTCGGTACTGGCGTTTGTGCGTCGCGACCGCCAGGGCAACGAGATCATCGTCATCAGCAACTTTACGCCGGTGCCGCGTCACCATTACCGCCTCGGCATTAACCAGCCGGGCCGCTGGCGCGAAGAGATGAACACCGATTCGACGCACTACCACGGCAGCAACGCCGGTAACGGCGGCGCGGTGCAAAGCGACGAGATAGCGAGCCACGGTCGGCAGCATTCGCTGTCGCTTACGCTGCCGCCGCTGTCCACCCTGTGGCTGGTGCGGGAGGGGGAATGAAAAAACTCACGGCGGGAACACCAGCGCCGTTAGGCGCGCGTTACGACGGCAACGGCGTGAACTTCACGCTGTTTTCCGCCCACGCGCAGCGGGTGGAACTCTGTGTGTTTGACCAGGACGGCAATGAGCATCGTGAGGATTTGCCGTCCCGTACCGGCAATGTCTGGCACGGCTACCTGCCGGCGGCGCGCCCCGGTCTGCACTACGGCTATCGCGTCCACGGGCCGTGGGAGCCTGCGCAGGGGCACCGCTTTAACCCGGCAAAGCTGCTGCTCGACCCGTGCGCCCATCGCGTCGCGGGGGAGCTCAAGGATGAGCCGCGCCTGCACGGCGGTTTCGATGAGCCTGACCATCGAGACAGCGCCGCGGTGGCGCCGAAGGCGGTGGTGGTGGATTTGCACTACGACTGGGGCGGTGATACCGCGCCCCGTACGCCGTGGGGCAACACGGTGCTGTATGAAGCGCATGTGAAGGGGCTGACCATTCAGCATCCCGGTATTCCGCGCGAGATTCGCGGCACTTGGCAGGCGCTCGCCCATCCGCAAATGCTCAGCTACTTTAAACAGCTGGGCATTACTGCGCTTGAGCTGATGCCGGTCGCCCATTTTGTCAGCGAACCGCGCCTGCAACGGCTGGGGCTGTCCAACTACTGGGGCTATAACCCGCTGGCGATATTTGCGCTCGATCCCCGTTATGCGACGACGGCGGCATCCGCGCTCACCGAGTTTCGCGATGCGGTTAAGGCGCTGCACAAGGCGGGGATCGAGGTGATCCTCGACGTGGTGCTTAATCACAGTGCGGAAAGCGATCTGGAAGGGCCGACCTTCTCCCTGCGTGGAATTGATAACCGTAGCTATTATTGGATAAGGGAAGACGGCGATTACCACAACTGGACCGGCTGCGGTAATACCCTCAACCTGAGCGCGCCTGACGTGGTGGAGTATGCCCGCCAGTGCCTGCGTTTTTGGGTGGACGAATGCCACGTCGACGGTTTTCGCTTTGACCTGGCCTCGGTGATGGGGCGTACGCCGGAATTTCGCCAGGATGCGCCGCTGTTTGAGGCCATCCGGCGCGACCCGGTGTTATCGGCGGTCAAACTGATTGCCGAACCCTGGGACATTGGCCCCGGCGGCTACCAGGTGGGCAATTTTCCGCCGTTTTTTGCCGAGTGGAACGACCATTTTCGCGACAGCATGCGGCGCTTTTGGCTGCAGCAGTCGCTTTCGCTTGGCGATTTTGCCCAGCGCTTTGCCGCCTCAAGCGATGTGTTTCAACGCAATGGGCGGTCGCCTTCGGCGTCGATTAATCTGATTACGGCGCACGACGGTTTTACCCTGCGTGACTGCGTTTGTTTCAACCAGAAACACAATGAGGCAAACGGAGAAGAGAACCGCGACGGTACTAACAATAACCATAGTAATAACCATGGTATAGAAGGATTAGGCGGTAGTCTCGATGTGATAGAACGGCGTCGGGCCAGCCTCCATGCGCTAATGGCGACACTGCTGCTCTCGCAAGGGACGCCGATGCTATTGGCCGGTGATGAACATGGGCACAGCCAGCGTGGCAACAATAATGCCTACTGTCAGGACAACGCCTTAACCTGGCTTGACTGGGAGCAGGCGAATGCTGGACTCACCACATTTACTGCGGCGTTGATTCACCTGCGCCAGAAGATCCCGGCGTTGACCGGCGATCGCTGGTGGCAGGAGGGTGACGGCAGCGTTTGTTGGCTCAATAAGGATGCGCAACCCCTGAGCGCTGACGAGTGGCAGCACGGCGTTCCGCGCATGCAGATCCTGCTTGCGCAGCGCTGGCTTATTACCGTCAACGCGTCCTCAGAGGTTGCAGATATTGTGTTACCCACGGGGAACTGGCGCGCCATTCCCCCATTCGCCGGAGAGGATAATCCGGTCATTATGGCTGTCTGGCATGGACCCGCGCACGGAGTGTGCGCATTCGAAAGGTCAATGTTCTAAAGAGTATAAAAGGAGTTAATCATGGTAGGCCTGGAAAAAAATGATCCGTTGATGCTGGCTCGTCAACTGCCGATTAAATCAGTGGCGCTGATTCTGGCGGGAGGTCGTGGTACCCGCCTGAAGGATCTGACGAACAAGCGCGCGAAACCCGCCGTCCACTTTGGCGGCAAGTTCCGCATTATCGACTTTGCGTTATCTAACTGTATTAACTCCGGTATTCGTCGTATTGGCGTTATCACGCAGTATCAGTCCCATACGCTGGTGCAGCATATCCAGCGCGGTTGGTCGTTCTTTAGCGAAGAGATGAACGAGTTTGTCGATCTGCTGCCGGCACAGCAGCGCGTACACGGTGAAAACTGGTACCGCGGCACGGCGGATGCGGTGACGCAGAACCTCGACATCATCCGTCGCTATAAGGCGGAGTATGTCGTCATTCTCGCGGGCGACCATATCTATAAGCAGGACTACTCGCGGATGCTGATCGACCATGTCGAAAAGGGGGCGCGTTGCACCGTGGCCTGTATGCCGGTGCCCATTGAGGAGGCAACGGCCTTCGGCGTGATGGCGGTCGATGAGCGCGAGAAGATTATCGACTTCGTGGAAAAACCGGCGAATCCGCCTGCGATGCCCAACGATCCGAACAAGTCGCTGGCCAGTATGGGGATTTATGTCTTTGATGCTGATTATCTTTATGAACTGCTGGCAGAAGATGACCTCGACGAAAACTCCAGCCATGATTTCGGCAAAGACATCATTCCTAAAATAACCAAGGCTGGCATGGCTTATGCGCATCCATTCCCATTGTCCTGCGTGCAGTCCGATCCGAACTCGGAGCCATACTGGCGCGATGTAGGAACACTGGAAGCCTACTGGAAAGCGAACCTCGACCTCGCATCCGTCATGCCGGAGCTGGATATGTACGACCAGAACTGGCCGATTCGCACCCATATGGAACCGCTGCCGCCGGCGAAATTCGTTCAGGACCGCTCGGGCAGTCACGGTATGACCCTGAACTCGCTGGTGTCCGGCGGCTGTATTATTTCCGGCTCCGTGGTGGTGCAGTCGGTGCTGTTCCCGCGCGTGCGGATTAACTCATTCTGCAACATTGATTCGGCAGTCTTACTGCCAGAAGTATGGATAGGGCGCTCGTGCCGCCTGCGCCGCTGCATTATCGACCGCGCGTGCGTTATCCCGGAAGGCATGGTCATTGGCGAGAACGCGGAGGAAGATGCTCGTCGCTTCTACCGTTCAGAGGAAGGTATCGTGCTGGTTACGCGCGAGATGCTGCGCAAGCTGGGGCACAAACAGGAGCGATAATGCAGGTCTTACATGTATGTTCAGAGATGTTCCCGCTGCTGAAAACCGGCGGGCTGGCGGATGTTATTGGCGCATTACCGGCAGCGCAGATTGCCGACGGGGTAGATACTCGCGTGCTGTTGCCTGCGTTTCCGGATATTCGCCGTGGGGTGCCGGATGCTCAGGTGGTGACGCGACGCGAGACGTTCGCCGGGCGCATCACGCTGCTGTTCGGCCACTATCACGGCGTTGGCATTTATCTGATCGACGCGCCGCATCTCTATGACCGCCCGGGAAGCCCCTATCACGACACAAATCTGCACGCGTACACCGATAACGTGCTGCGATTTGCGCTGCTGGGGTGGGTGGGCTGCGAGATGGCCTGCGGGTTGGACCCGTTCTGGCGCCCGGACGTGGTACATGCGCACGACTGGCATGCCGGGTTGGCGCCAGCGTACCTGGCCGCGCGCGGGCGACCGGCGAAGTCGGTTTTTACCGTACATAACCTGGCCTATCAGGGGATGTTTTACGCCCACCATATGAATGACATCCAACTGCCATTGTCGTTCTATAACATGCATGGTCTGGAGTTCAATGGGCAGATGTCGTTCCTCAAGGCCGGGCTCTATTACGCCGATCACATTACGGCGGTAAGCCCGACCTATGCGCGTGAAATTACCGAACCGCAGTTCGCCTACGGCATGGAAGGACTGCTGCGCCAGCGCCATATGGAGGGGCGTCTGTCCGGTATCCTCAACGGCGTTGACGACAAAATCTGGAGCCCGGAGCACGATTTGCTGCTGGCCTCGCGCTATACGCGCGATACGCTGGAGGAGAAAGCGGAGAACAAGCGGCAACTGCAGATCGCGATGGGACTTAAGGTGAATGACAAGGTGCCGCTGTTCGCCGTTGTCAGCCGCCTGACCAGCCAGAAAGGGCTGGATCTGGTGTTGGAAGCCTTGCCAGGGCTGCTGGAGCAGGGTGGTCAACTGGCGCTGTTGGGGGCGGGCGACCCGGTGCTGCAGGAGGGTTTCCTTGCCGCCGCGGCGGAGCACCCGGGGCAAGTGGGCGTACAGATTGGCTACCATGAAGCCTTCTCGCACCGGATTATGGGCGGTGCGGATGTGATTCTGGTGCCGTCGCGTTTTGAGCCCTGCGGACTGACCCAGCTGTATGGTTTGAAGTACGGTACGTTGCCGCTGGTACGCCGCACCGGCGGATTAGCGGACACCGTCTCCGACAGTTCTCTGGAGAATCTGGCGGACGGTATTGCCAGCGGTTTTGTCTTTGAAGACAGTAATGCCTGGTCGCTGCTAAGAGCGATTCGGCGTGCGTTCGTGTTGTGGTCGCGCCCGTCGCTCTGGCGTTACGTGCAACGTCAGGCAATGAGCATGGATTTTAGCTGGCAAGTCGCGGCGCACTCTTACCGCGAACTTTATCAACGCTTGATGTAATGACAGGAGCCATTGCTATGAATGCACCCTTTACGTATGCATCACCGACACTCAGCGTTGAGGCACTGAAACATTCTATTGCCTATAAGCTGATGTTTATCATCGGGAAAGACCCGGCGATTGCCAACAAGCACGAATGGCTGAACGCCACGCTGTTTGCCGTGCGTGACCGTCTGGTGGAGCGTTGGTTGCGTTCTAACCGCGCGCAGCTTTCTCAAGAGGTTCGTCAGGTTTATTACCTGTCGATGGAGTTTCTGATTGGACGTACTCTTTCCAACGCCTTGCTGTCGCTGGGGATTTACGACGATGTGCAAAGCGCGCTGTCGGCGATGGGGCTGGATCTCGAAGAGCTGATTGATGAAGAAAACGACCCGGGCCTGGGCAATGGCGGTCTGGGGCGTCTGGCGGCCTGTTTCCTTGATTCGCTGGCTACCCTGGGGCTGCCGGGGCGCGGCTACGGCATTCGCTATGACTACGGCATGTTCAAGCAGAACATCGTCGACGGTCGCCAGAAGGAGTCGCCGGACTACTGGCTGGAATACGGCAACCCGTGGGAGTTTGAGCGCCATAACACGCGCTATAAAGTGCGTTTTGGCGGACGTATTCAGCAGGAAGGCAAGAAAAGCCGCTGGATTGAGACCGAAGAGATCCTCGCTGAAGCTTACGATCAGATAATCCCCGGTTACGACACCGACGCGACCAACACGCTGCGGTTGTGGAGCGCCCAGGCCAGTAGCGAAATCAACCTCGGTAAATTCAACCAGGGCGATTACTTCGCGGCGGTGGAGGATAAAAACCACTCCGAAAACGTCTCGCGCGTGCTCTACCCGGATGATTCGACCTACTCTGGCCGCGAACTGCGTTTGCGCCAGGAGTATTTCCTCGTCTCCGCGACGGTGCAGGACATCCTGAGCCGTCATTACCAGTTGCATAAAACCTACAGCAACCTGTCGGACAAGATTGCCATCCACCTCAATGACACCCATCCGGTGCTGTCGATTCCCGAGCTGATGCGTTTGCTTATCGATGATCACCGCTACAGCTGGGACGATGCCTTCGAGGTAGCCTGTCAGGTGTTCTCCTACACCAACCACACGCTGATGAGTGAAGCGCTGGAGACCTGGCCTGTGGATATGCTTGGCAAAATTCTGCCGCGACACCTGCAGATCATCTTTGAAATCAACGACTACTTCCTGAAAACGCTACAAGGGCAGTACCCGAACGACACCGGGCTGCTGAGCCGCACGTCGATCATCGACGAGTCTAACGGTCGCCGCGTGCGGATGGCGTGGCTGGCGGTGGTGGTCAGCCACAAAGTGAACGGCGTTTCCGAGCTGCACTCGAATCTGATGGTGCAATCACTGTTTGCCGACTTCGCCACCATCTTCCCGATGCGCTTTACCAACGTCACCAACGGCGTGACGCCGCGACGCTGGCTGGCGCTGGCGAACCCGCCGCTTTCCGGGGTGCTGGATGACAACATTGGCCGCACCTGGCGTACCGATTTAAGCCAGTTGAGCGATCTCGAACAACATATCGATTACCCTACCGTTAACCATGCGGTGCGTCATGCCAAACTGGAAAACAAAAAGCGGCTGGCGAATTATATCGCCCAGCAACTGAACGTGGTGGTGAACCCGAAATCGCTGTTTGACGTACAAATCAAGCGTATCCACGAGTACAAGCGTCAACTGATGAACGTGCTGCACGTGATAACGCGCTATAACCGCATCAAATCCGAGCCTGACGCCGAATGGGTGCCGCGAGTGAACATTTTTGCCGGTAAGGCGGCGTCCGCCTACTACATGGCAAAACATATCATCCACTTGATCAATGACGTGGCGGCGGTGGTGAACAACGATCCGGAAATTGGCGACAGGCTGAAGGTGGTGTTCATTCCGAACTACAGCGTGAGCCTCGCGCAGGTGATCATCCCGGCCGCCGACCTCTCCGAGCAGATTTCGCTGGCGGGTACCGAAGCGTCAGGGACCAGCAACATGAAATTCGGGCTCAACGGCGCGCTGACCATCGGCACGCTGGACGGGGCCAACGTTGAAATGCTTGAGCACGTGGGGGCCGACAATATCTTTATTTTCGGCAACACGGCGGAAGAGGTTGAAGCGCTGCGCCAGAAGGGCTACAAGCCGCGCGACTACTATGAGCAGGATGACGAGCTGCATCAGGTTCTGACACAAATCGGCAGCGGCGTGTTCAGTCCGGCGGAACCCGGGCGCTACCGCGACCTGGTGGACTCGTTGATTAACTTCGGCGATCACTATCAGGTACTGGCGGATTACCGCAGCTACGTGGATTGTCAGGATAAGGTGGATGAGCTGTATCTGACCCCGGAAGAGTGGACCACGAAAGCGATGCGCAACATCGCCAGTATGGGTTATTTCTCGTCAGACAGGACCATTCAGGAGTATGCGGATCATATCTGGCATATCAATCCGGTGAGGCTGTAAGGGGTGTTTTTCCCCGGTCCTCTTTCTGCGGACCGGGGAAGCCGGGACATACCCGTTATGACGCTAACGACAGTTCACGCTTTCCCGCGTGTTGTAACAGCCACTGCGCGACGCGCGACTGCTCCTCCGCGTTCAGCCACATCCCTTGTTTCGTACGACGCCAGAGGGCATCGTCCAGACGGCGCACCCACTCATGCTTCACCAGGTAACGCAGCTCGGCTTCATAGAACTCGTGACCGAAATGTTCGCCGAGATCCGCAATATCTTTCGCTTCGCCAAGGATTTTTTCGCTGTTGCTGCCGTAGGTGCGGGCAAAGTGGCGGGCTAACGATTCGCTGATAAACGGATAGCGACGGCGCAGTCTGGCGGCATAATCGTCGCGATCGCCGTCGATCTCGCCGCCGGGCAGCACGGCGCCTTTGGTCCACGCCGCGCCGATGCCCTGATAGTACGGCGTCAGTTTTTCCAGCGCGTGTTCCGCCAGCTTACGGTAGGTGGTGAGCTTACCGCCAAAGACCGACAGCAGCGGCGCTTTGCCATGGTCGTCGTGGATATCCAGCGTATAGTCGCGGGTGATCGCCTGCGGTGAGTCGGATTCATCATCGCACAGCGGGCGCACGCCGGAGTAGGTCCAGACAATGTCATTACGCCCAAGCTGCTTGTTGAAGTGCGCGTTGTAAACCTTCAGCAGGTAGCTGATTTCGTTTTCGTCGATCTCAACGTTTTTCGGATCGCCTTTATATTCTACGTCCGTCGTACCGATGATGGAGAATTCGTCCATCCACGGAATCACGAACACGATGCGTTTGTCTTCGTTTTGCAGGATATAGGCCTGCTTCTGGGTGTGAACGCGCGGGACAACGATATGGCTGCCTTTAATCAGGCGGATGCCGTACGGCGACGGCAGATGCATGCCGTCATCAAAGAACTGTTTCACCCACGGGCCGGTGGCGTTGACCAGGCCTTTCGCCTGCCAGCTGTGTTTCTTACCGGTATCGATGTCTTCCGCTTCAACGATCCACAGACCATTCTCGCGACGGGCGGAGGTTGCGCGGGTGCGAGTCATCACTTCCCCCCCTTTTTTCACGACCATCTGCGCATTGGCCAGCACCAGGCGTGCGTCGTCTACCCAGCAGTCGGAATATTCGAAACCGCGCACGATTTCCGGCTTGAGGACGGATTCTGCGCCAAATCGCAATCCGGCTGAACCCGGCAGGCTGGTGCGTTTTCCAAGATGGTCGTACATAAAAAGACCGATACGGATCATCCACGCCGGGCGCAGGTGCGGACGGTGAGGCAAACGAAAACGCATTGGAAAGGCGATGTGCGGGGCCATCTTCAGCAGCACTTCACGTTCGGCCAGCGCCTCGCTCACCAGGCGGAATTCGTAGTGTTCAAGGTAGCGGAGCCCGCCATGAATGAGTTTCGAGCTTGCGCTTGAGGTGGCGCAGGCAAGGTCCTGCGCTTCGAGCATCAGCACGGATAAACCGCGTCCAGCGGCGTCTGCCGCGATGCCGGCACCGTTGATGCCACCACCTATCACAATCAGATCTTTGGTTTCCATGCTGCACCCTCGTGTACTTTCGTTAAAGCTCAAAAATGTTCGATATCGCTCATCATAGCAAACGAACGTGCTTTTGGTAACATCAAAAAAACATTTCAGAGTGATGTGTATAACAAATTGGCGTTTAACTCCCTTCAGGACGTACACTAAAAGGTAAACTAGTGCGGAGGTCTTTACCCGAGCACACCTGAACAACAGCAAAGAGAACGCCATGGAACAATTCGAGTGTATTAATGTAGAAGAAGCGCATCAGAAGCTGCAGCGGGGCATGGCTGTGCTGGTGGATATCCGTGACCCGCAGAGCTATGCGCTCGGTCATGCGCCCGGCGCGTTTCATCTGACCAACGATACGCTGGGCGCGTTTATGCGCGATCACGACTTCGATACCGTGGTGATGGTGATATGCTACCACGGCAACAGCAGTAAAGGGGCGGCGCAGTATTTGCTGCAACAGGGTTATGACCAGGTCTACAGCGTCGACGGCGGGTTTGACGCCTGGCATCGCCATTTCCCGGCAGAGGTGGCGCGCGGCGCCTGACAGCGTATACTGTCCCCTTTTGTGTGGAATAAGCGACTCTCTGCATGTTGATGATCACCTCTTTTGCAAACCCGCGCGTCGCCCAGGCGTTTGTCGACTATATGGCGACGCAGGGTATTATCCTGACCATTCAGCAACATACTCAGAGCGACATCTGGCTCGCCGACGAAAGCCAGGCCGGACGGGTACAGCAGGAGCTGGCCCGCTTTCTGGAAAATCCCGCTGATCCGCGCTATCTGGCGGCAAGCTGGCAGTCGGGCCATACCAACAGCGGCCTGCACTACCGCCGTTTCCCGTTTCTCGCGACGTTGAAGAATAACGCCGGTCCTTTTACCTGGTTCATTATGACGGCCTGCATTCTGGTGTTTATCGTGATGAACATCATTGGCGATCAGACTGTAATGGCCTGGCTGGCGTGGCCGTACGATCCCTCGCTGAAATATGAGCTCTGGCGCTACGTTACCCATGCTTTTATGCATTTCTCGCTGCTGCATATCCTCTTCAACCTGTTATGGTGGTGGTATCTCGGCGGCGCGGTCGAGAAGCGCCTTGGCAGCGGAAAACTCATCGTGATTACGGTGATAAGCGCGCTGCTTAGCGGTTTTATTCAGCAGAAATTCAGCGGGCCGTGGTTCGGCGGTTTATCCGGGGTGGTGTATGCGCTGATGGGCTACGTCTGGCTGCGCGGCGAGCGCGATCCGCAAAGCGGCGTGTATTTGCAGCGCGGGTTGATTCTGTTCTCCCTGCTGTGGCTTGTCGCCGGTTGGTTTGATCTATTTGGTATGTCGATTGCGAACGGCGCCCATGTGGCCGGGCTTGCCGTTGGCCTTGCCATGGCGTTTGCGGACACACAACATGTGCGAAAACGAACATAATTTTCCAGGGATATTTCATGAAACAAACACAACGTCATGACGCGATTATCGAGCTGGTAAAAAAACAGGGTTATGTCAGCACGGAAGAGCTGGTGGAGCAGTTTGCCGTCAGCCCGCAAACCATTCGTCGCGATCTGAACGATTTAGCCGAGCAGAAAATGATTCTGCGCCATCACGGCGGGGCGGCAATGCCGTCCAGCGCGGTGAACGCCTCATGGCAGGATCGCCGCACGACCCAGGCGGCGGAGAAGGAGCGTATCGCCCGTAAGGTTGCAAGCCAGATCCCGAACGGCGCCGCGCTGTTCATTGATATCGGTACCACGCCGGAAGCGGTCGCGCATGCTCTGATGTACCATTCGGACCTGCGTATCGTGACCAACAACCTGAACGTCGCCAACACCTTAATGGCGAAGGACGATTTTCGCATTATCCTGGCCGGCGGCGAACTGCGCAGCCGGGACGGCGGCATCATCGGCGAAGCGACGCTCGACTTTATCTCCCAGTTCCGTCTGGATTACGGCATCCTTGGGATAAGCGGCATCGACAGCGACGGTTCGCTACTCGAGTTCGACTACCACGAAGTGCGCACCAAACGCGCGATAATAGAAAATTCGCGCCATACGATACTGGTGGTGGATCATTCGAAATTTGGCCGTAACGCGATGGTCAACATGGGCAGCATCAGCATGGTGGATGCGGTGTATACCGATATTATGCCGCCCGCAGGCGTGATGCAGGTGATTGCCGAGCATAACATTCAGCTGGAATTGTGCTGATCGTCAGACGCCGTATCCCATCATTTTAAGCAGCCGCTGGGCGTGCAGGACGGCGTCCTGGCGGTGCGCGACCCCGAGTTTCTGATACAGATTACGGATATGGGTTTTGATGGTCGTGGCGGCGACGTCAAGCTCGCCGGCGATCTGTTCGTTGCTATAGCCGGAATAGATGAGCCCCAGCACCTGCCATTCGCGCTGGGTCAGTGGGCTGGTACGGATAAGTTCCGGCACTTCCGGATGGTTAAGCAGGCGTTCGACGAAATTCTCGTCGAAATGGGCGAACTTATGCCGATGATGCTGGTTAATTTCGCGCAAAATACGCTGAGCGCGATGCTGCTCCAGCTCCGGCAACGTGTTGAGCTGAATGAGCTGGCGCAACTGCTGCGCCATGGCTTCGCCCTCTATTACAAAGTGGCTGATAAAGCCGGTGCGGTTGGCAAGGGTGAGCGCTTCCAGCAGCATGCGTTGGGCGTCGGTTTTGCGGTTCGACTGCCAGTACAGCTGATTAAGCAGCAGCAGGTTACGGTTGAGATCGCTCATCAGTCGCAGCGAACGCGCATTGTCGTTGAGCTCCTCCAGCACCGCCTGGGCAGCGTCAAACTCGCCCAGCAGGATCTGCGCCCGGGCGATATTGCGCCACTGGCTTTGCAGAAAATGGTTATTGGCGAACGCGGGCTTCGGGGTCTGGCGCAGCCAGTTAGCCGCCGCTTTTTTGTCTCCCGTCATCTGCCAGTAAATCACGCGCACCTTGTCGGCGTTAGAGACCCAGTCGCTGTGGTACTGGCCATTGCCGAGCAGGTTTTCTAAACGGTTCAGGTGGTTGCGGGCATTGTCCAGATTGCCGCGGGCCAGCGAGCTTTGCACCAGCAGGGCAAGACACTGCAACTGCTGCTGGGGCTGGTAGTCGGCAAGCACCTCCATGCCGTGACGCGCGCTGTGTTCGGCTTCATCCATCCGCGCCCACGCCCACAGTAGTTGCGCGCGAATGCGCAGCAGGAACTCGTGCATCGGCAACTGTTCAAGGTGCTGGTCGCGAATAAGCTGGAAGGCTTTTTCCTGGGTTTCCCAGGCAGCCTGTAAAAAGCCCTGGGCAAACAGAATTTCGCTTTGCTGAATCAGGCTCCACAACGCGTAGTGCCAGACGTCATGGCGTCTGGCCATCTGCTCCGTCTGCTGCATCACCGTCAGCGATTTATTGAGCTGGCCTTTACAGTGCAGCACTTCGCCATGCACCGATGTCGCCACAATACGGCTGTAGTAGCTGGCGAGCGGCAGCTCCTCCAGCGCGACCATCGCCAGCCGCTCGGCCTCTTCCTGGTCGCCGTCGTTAATGGCGACCTGGGCGCGAAGGGCATTAAAGTCGCCATGCAAGGAGGCGTCCATGTCGACCGGCATCTCCTGCTCGGCGCGCGCCAGCAGCGTGTTCACTTCGCTGTAGCGGTGCTGGCTTTGCATCAGCCAGGCCTGTAGCAACACCAGGCGCGGGTTCTCCAGCAGGCTCTCCCAGGGGAGCGCCGCCAGCGATGCTTCAAGCAGCGCCAGTTCGCTGTGATGGAACAGGCCCCAGGCGTGATTCAGCAGGATATCGCGCAGCATATGCGGGTCGCCCGCCGACAGCGCATGGTGGATGGCTTCGCTGGGAAAACCTTGCGCCATCCAGCTTTCCGCCGCCGCGCGGTGAATCTCCGGCAGCTCCGTTGCCAGCTCCCACTGACAGCGCTGGCGCAGGAAGCTACCGAACAGCGGATGGTAGCTGAACCATTCGCCAGAGTTATCCATACGCTGTAAAAAGAGCCCCTGACGCTCAATCTCTTCCAGCCGCATCTGGCCGTTTTCTTCGCCGGTCACGCGGACGATCAGCGCATCGTTCATCGAGCGCAGCAGCGAACTTTTCAGCAGGAAACTGCGGGTTGGCGCGTCAACGTTATCCAGCACCTCATCCACGAGGTAATCAGAGAGATGGCTGGCGTTGATCCCGGCAAGACGGCGCGCGGAATGGCTTGCCGCGCTGTTGTTTTGTCGGGCGGAGAGGGCGATGAGCTGCAGCGCCGTTGCCCAACCGGCAACGTCATCGCACATCTGGCGGCTTTCTTCCGCTTCGACAGGCGACGTGAGGCGACAGTCGAAGAACTGCTTGGCCTCCTGATGGTTAAACGCCAGCAACTGGCTGCCGATTTCCAGCAGTTGATCGCGCACGCGCAGGTTGGCGATGCCAAGCTGCGGCAAATTGCGCGACATCACCAGTAGGGTCATATTTTCCGGCTGATGGCGCAGGAAAAAGCGCATGGCGTCGTGGATAACCGGGTTGGTGATGAGATGGTAGTCGTCAATCACCAGATACAGCGGGCGCTGCCACGTCGCCAGCTCGATGAACAGCTGCGCGAACAGCGACGTCAGACTGGCGTACTGGCGTTTTTGCACCATGGTTTCACTGGCGACACAGTGACCGCCAGTGGCTTGTTGAATAGAGGCAATAAGATAGCTGGCGAAACGCTCCTGTTGATTATCTCCCTCGTCCAGCGAGAACCAGCCGAGATCGTGCTTTCCCGCCGCCCACTGTGCAATGAGCGTTGTTTTGCCGTATCCCGCGGGGCTGGTAATGAGCACCAAACGGTAATTGTTCGCGCCGGAAAGTTTCGTCAGCAGGCGTTCCCGAACAACCGTGTGCTCAAGACGAACCGGGCGACTGAGTTTAGACGGAATCAACATAAGCTAATCACTTCACTGTGAGGGGGAGAGGTATTTTTTTCGCGCTTCGTAATTAATGTTTGCTACGTTCGGATAAACAGAAATGTATTGCAAGTTATGTCCAACTTTAATGCTTGCGAATTTGCACTCTGTCACAAATCTTTAGATTTGTTAAATGCTGTCGTTGAAACCGGCCTCAGCGCGCGTAAAACCTGGTGGTGCAGGGGGATTTATTGTTGCGAAATAGTTGCTCTACGACATTACGCGGAGGGGAAACTATTTAGAATTGTGTGATTGCGCTGACCTGAATAATGAATATGGTCGGTATCTGCCAGGGAATTCGTATTTAACGTAAGCCCTGGTTTCGTCCCGGCCGATATTTTGCAAAATAACCTTTCACTTTTTGTCATCCTGACCCGGTAAAACAGGGCAGATTTACCGTGAAAGGCTGGCGTTTAAGTGGTTGCGATCACATTTTTTGCTCATCCCTGCGACTCCTCCCTGCCTAATCCCCGGCAGGATGAGGACGCTAGCGGGGCAGCCTGAGACACTAACGACAACGTGTTAATTAACAGGATTTGATTACTTATGTCACAGCCGACCTTCAACAAAGAACAGTTCCAGGCTGCGCTGACGCGTCAGTGGCAGCGTTTAGGTTTACAGGCTGCTCAGGAGATGACGCAGCGCCAATGGTGGCAGGCCGTCAGCGCAGCGCTGGCGGAAATGCTGGCCGCCCAGCCGGTGGCGAAACCCGCGAAAGAGCAGCGTCATGTAAACTACATTTCGATGGAGTTTCTGATTGGCCGCCTCACAGGCAACAACCTGCTCAACCTCGGCTGGTATCAGGCGGTGAGCGATGAGTTGAAGGGGCACGACGCTAACCTGAGCGACCTGCTGGAGCAGGAGACCGACCCGGCGCTGGGCAACGGCGGCCTCGGTCGGCTGGCGGCCTGCTTCCTGGATTCAATGGCGACCGTCGGACAATCCGCGATCGGCTATGGTCTGAACTACCAGTACGGGCTGTTTCGTCAGTCCTTCGCCGACGGCCAGCAGATGGAAGCGCCGGACGACTGGCAGCGCGGCAGCTACCCGTGGTTTCGCCACAACGCGCAGCTTGATATCCAGGTCAGTCTCGGCGGCAAGGTGTCGAAAAGCGGCCACTGGGTGCCTGCGTTTACCCTCGTCGGCGAAGCCTGGGATCTGCCGGTACTGGGCTACCGTAACGGCGTCGCGCAACCGCTGCGCCTGTGGCAGGCGAAACACGCGCATCCGTTCAACCTGACCAAATTCAACGACGGCGACTTCCTGCGCGCCGAGCAGCAGGGCATCGACGCCGAAAAGCTGACCAAAGTGCTCTACCCGAACGACAACCACCTTGCTGGCAAAAAGCTGCGCCTGATGCAGCAGTATTTCCAGTGTGCTTGCTCGGTGGCCGATATTCTGCGACGCCATCACCTGGCGGGGCGCAAACTGGCTGAGCTACCGAAGTTTGAGGTCATTCAACTGAATGACACCCATCCGACGATCGCCATTCCGGAACTGCTGCGGGTGCTTATCGACGAGCACCAACTGAGCTGGGACGACGCGTGGGCCATCACCAGTCGAACCTTCGCCTACACCAACCACACGCTGATGCCGGAAGCGCTCGAGTGCTGGGATGAGAAGCTGGTGAAGGCGCTGCTGCCGCGCCATATGCAGATAATTAATGAGATTAACGAGCGCTTCAAAGTGCTGGTGAAGAAAACCTGGCCGGGCGATAAGGCGGTGTGGGCGAAGCTTGCGGTTGTCCATGATAAACAGGTGCGTATGGCGAATCTGTGCGTGGTGAGCGGCTTTGCCGTTAACGGCGTGGCGGCGTTGCACTCCGACCTGGTGGTGAAAGATCTGTTCCCGGAGTATCACCAGCTTTGGCCGAACAAGTTCCATAACGTCACCAACGGCATTACGCCGCGCCGCTGGATAAAGCAGTGCAACCCGGAGCTTGCCGCGCTGTTTGATAAGACGCTGAAAAAAGAGTGGGCCAACGATCTGGACCAGTTGATTCATCTGGAAAAACAGGCCGACGATGCGGCGTTCCGTCAGCAGTATCGCGAGATTAAGCAGGCGAATAAGCGCCGTCTGGCGGCGTTCGTCAAAACCCGCACCGGGATTGATATCAACCCGAAGGCTATCTTTGATATCCAGATTAAACGTCTGCATGAGTACAAGCGCCAGCACCTGAACCTGCTGCACATTCTGGCGCTGTACAAAGAGATTCGCGAAAACCCGAAAGCCAACCGCGTGCCGCGCGTGTTCCTGTTCGGCGCGAAGGCGGCGCCGGGCTATTACCTGGCGAAGAACATCATTTTTGCCATCAATAAGGTCGCAGACGTGGTGAACAACGACCCGCAGGTGGGCGATAAGCTGAAGGTGGTATTCCTGCCGGATTACTGCGTGTCGGCGGCGGAGATGCTGATCCCGGCGGCGGATGTGTCAGAACAGATTTCAACGGCCGGTAAAGAGGCCTCCGGCACCGGCAACATGAAGCTGGCGCTGAACGGCGCGCTGACCGTGGGTACGCTGGATGGCGCAAACGTGGAAATTGCCGAGCAGGTCGGCGAAGAGAATATCTTTATTTTCGGCCATACCGTCGAAGAGGTAAAAGCGCTCAAGGCCAAAGGGTATGACCCGCTGAAGTGGCGCAAAAAAGATAAGCTGCTGGATGCGGTGTTAAAAGAGCTGGAGAGCGGTAAGTACAGCGGCGGCGACAAGCATGCGTTTGACCAGATGCTGCACAGCATCGGCAAGCAGGGCGGCGATCCTTACCTGGTGCTGGCGGACTTTGCCGCTTATGTCGAGGCGCAAAAACAGGTCGACGTGCTGTATCGCGATCAGGAGGCCTGGACCCGTGCGGCAATTCTCAACTCCGCTCGCTGTGGGATGTTCAGTTCCGACCGTTCCATCCGCGATTATCAACACCGTATCTGGCAGGCTAAACGTTAAGGAAGCGCTATGGAGAGCAAACGTCTGGATAATGCCGCGCTGGCGGCGGGCATTAGCCCGAACTATATCAATGCCCACGGCAAACCGCAGTCCATTGGTGCCGACACCAAACGGCGCTTGCTCGACGCCATGCATCCCGCCGCCCGGGGCGTCCCGGCGGCGGTCACGCCAGTGCCCAACGTCATGGTGTTCACGCACGGGAAAAAGATGACGCTGGCGGTAGAAGGGCGCGGCGAATACCCGTGGCTGCTGACCACCGAAGAGGGCGTGCGGCATCAGGGGCACGCCAGCGGTGGGAAGGCGCTACACCTGCCGACTCGCCTGCCGGAAGGCTATCACTCCCTGACGTTGACCCAGGACGAGCATCGCTGGCACTGCCGGGTCATCGTCGCGCCGGAACGCTGCTATGAGCCGCAGGCTTTAAAACAGGGAGAGAAGCTGTGGGGCAGTTGCGTGCAGCTGTATACCCTGCGTTCGGAACAGAACTGGGGCATCGGTGATTTCGGCGATCTGAAGGTAATGCTGCCGGAGATTGCCCGTCGCGGCGGCGCTTTTATCGGCCTGAACCCCATCCATGCGCTTTACCCGGCGAACCCGGAAAGCGCCAGCCCCTATAGCCCCTCCTCCCGACGTTGGCTGAATGTTATCTACATCGACGTCAACGCCGTTGACGATTTTCACGCCAGCCGTGCCGCGCAGGCGTGGTGGCAGCTTCCCGCCACGCAGCAGGCGCTGCGCGCTGCGCGGGAGGCAAAGCAAGTTGATTATACCGCGGTGACCCGACTTAAGATGACGGCGCTGCGCATGGCGTGGCAGACATTCTCCGCGCGTGATGATGAGCCGATGGCTGAATTTCGCCGCTTTGTGGCGCAAGAGGGCGAGAGCCTGTACTGGCAGGCGGCGTTTGATGCCCTGCACGCCCAGCAGGTGAAGCTCGATCCGCTGCGTTGGGGATGGCCGGTATGGCCGAAGGCGTTGCAGGACATTACCAGCCCGCAGGTGCGCGCGTTTTGCGAACAGCACGCCGACGAGGTGGATTTCTTCCTCTGGCTGCAGTGGCTGGCCTGGAGCCAGTTTGCTGCCTGCTGGCAGGAGAGCCAGCGGCATGACATGCCCATCGGTTTGTACCGCGACCTTGCGGTCGGCGTGGCGGAAGGCGGTTCGGAGACCTGGTGCGACCGGGAGCTGTACTGCCTGAAAGCGTCTGTCGGCGCGCCGCCGGATATTCTCGGTCCGCTGGGGCAAAACTGGGGGCTGCCGCCGATGGACCCGCACGTGATTGTCGCCAGAGCCTACGAACCGTTTATCGACCTGCTGCGCGCCAATATGCAAAACTGCGGAGCGCTGCGTATCGACCATGTTATGTCGGTGCTGCGACTATGGTGGATCCCCTACGGCGAAACGGCAGACCACGGGGCGTATGTGCAGTACCCGGTCGATGCGCTGCTGTCTATCCTCGCGCTGGAGAGTAAACGCCATCAGTGCATGGTGATCGGTGAAGATTTGGGCACCGTGCCGGTAGAGATCGTCGGTAAGCTGCGTAAGAGCGGCGTCTATTCCTACAAGGTGCTGTATTTCGAAAGCGACGTCAGGAAGACTTTCCGGGCGCCGAAGGCATATCCGGAACAGTCGATGGCGGTCGCCACCACCCATGACCTGCCGACGCTTCGCGGCTACTGGGAGAGCGGCGATCTGACGCTTGGCAAAACGCTGGGGTTGTATCCGGACGAGGTCGTGCTGCGCGGGTTGTATCAGGACCGCGAACAGGCGAAGCAGGGGCTTTTGAACGCTCTGCACAAACACGGCTGCCTGCCGAAACGCGCCGGACATAAGGCCTCGTTGATGAGAATGACCGCCACGCTTAACCGCGGGATGCAGCGCTATATCGCCGACAGCAACAGCGCCCTGCTGGGGTTGCAACCGGAAGACTGGCTGGAGATGCCGGAACCGGTGAACATTCCCGGCACCAGCGATCAGTACCCGAACTGGCGTCGTAAGCTCTCAACCTCGCTGGAGGCGATGTTTGCCGATGACCAGGTAAACAAGCTGATTAAGGATCTGGATAAACGCAGAAAGGCGGCGGGTAAGAAGCGGTAATTTTTCCCTCTCACATAAGGGAGAGGGTATGGAGCACAGGCCGGGTGAGGCGAAGCCGCCACCCGGCTTTTTTACATCAGATAGCCATATTCAGCAGCAGACAACCCACCAGGCCGCATACCGAGATGATGGTTTCCAGCATCGACCAGGACTTAATGGTCTCGCCGATAGTCAGGTTAAAGTACTCTTTGAACAGCCAGAAACCCGGGTCGTTGACGTGAGAGAAAATCACGCTACCAGAACCGACTGCGATAACCATCAGCTCCGGGCTCACGCCGGTAGTGGCGATAAGCGGGGCGACGATGCCGCCAGCGGTAATTGCCGCGACGGTGGCTGAACCCAGCGCGATACGCAGTACGGCGGCAATAGACCAGGCCATCAGGATTGGCGAGATATTGGTGTCATGCATCATAGAGGCGATGTATTTATCCACGCCGCTGTCGACCAGTACCTGCTTGAACGCGCCGCCGCCGCCGATGATCAACAGCATCATGGCGATGATTTTAATGGATGAGGTCAGGGTATCGTTGATCTGATCCATTGAGCGGCCACGGTTGAGGCCAAAGGTGAACATCGCAATCAGGACGGCAATCAGCGTCGCCATGACCGGGTCGCCCAGGAACTCGGCAACGGACAGGAACGGGTGACCTTTCGGCAGGATCATCTCCGCAACCGCGCGCATCGCCATCAGGATAACCGGCACCAGAGAGGTCCAGACGCTGACGCCAAAGCCCGGCATCTCTGCTTCAGTAAAGGTTTTCGCGCTGTACAGACCTTCCGGGATCGGCTTGTCGATGCCTTTCAGGAAACGCGCATAGACCGGACCTGCCAGAATAACGGTCGGGATCGCAAGGATGGTGCCGAACAGCAGGGTTTTACCCATATCGGCATGGAAGATGGTTGCGATAGCGGTCGGGCCCGGGTGCGGCGGCAGGAAGCCGTGGGTCACGGAGAGCGCAGCGGCCATCGGTATGCCGACGTACAACAGCGGGATATTCGCCGCGGCGGCGATGGTGAACACCAGCGGCAGCATCAGTACGAAGCCTACTTCATAGAACAGCGCGAAGCCTACGGTGAAACCGGTTAATACCACCGCCCACTGGATGTGCTTTTTACCAAACTTCGCGATAAGCGTCGTGGCGATGCGCTGAGCGCCGCCGCAGTCTGCCAGCATTTTACCTAACATGGCGCCGAAGCCCATGATAAGCGCAAGGCTGCCGAGGGTTCCGCCTACGCCGTTTTTGATGGAAACGATAACTTTAGCCAGCGGCATACCTTGCATTAAGCCGACGGCAAGCGCCACCAGCACCAGCGCGATAAATCCGTTCAATTTGAAGCGGATCATCAACAGTAATAACAAGACGACACCGACAGCGACGATGACTAATGGCATGATTAACCTGGCCTTTGTTTTGTTATGGGTAACGTTAATATTTCAGCAACAACGTCCAAATGCTGAATCCGGGTAATTAAGTAAATCAGGCACCGCTTCAGTTTTCCTTCCATCCCCAAAAGATAGTTGGTTATTTTTCTTGTAACAGTACTTGCCATGAATGATACGGGTAACATTCGGTGTTTGAAAATCACCTGAGACGGCAAAATGTTCATTATGGGACGCAGGTCAAGTTATTGCGTGGAAGTAGTCTGACGAGGAAAGAGGGGGCAGGCGGCGTCCCGACGGGCAGAACGCCGCCGGGAACGTCGGGAAAACTTAGTAGTAGGAGTGCTCGCCGCGCTGATGTTCAGTCAGATCGCGCACGCCTTTCAGCTCGGGGAATTCGTTCAGCAGTTGCTTTTCAATCCCTTCTTTGAGCGTGACGTCAACCATCGAGCAACCGTTGCAGCCGCCGCCAAACTGCAGAATGGCATAACCTTCGTCGGTGATTTCCATCAGCGACACCCGGCCGCCGTGACCTGCCAGCTGCGGGTTGATTTGCGACTGCAGCATGTATTCCACGCGCTCCATCAGCGGGGCATCGTCGGAAACCTTACGCATTTTGGCGTTCGGCGCTTTCAGCGTCAGCTGGGAACCCAACTGGTCGGTCACAAAATCAATTTCGGCATCTTCCAGATACGGAGCGCTTAACTCATCGACATAGGCGGTAAGCTGTTCAAACTCCATCGCAGTATCGGTGGCTTCCACCGCATCCGGCGGGCAATAGGATACGCCGCACTCAGCATTCGGGGTGCCCGGGTTAATCACAAATACGCGGATTTGTGTCCCTTCTTCCTGATTGGCCAGCAGTTTGGCAAAGTGCGCTTGTGCAGCATCGGAAATACGGATCATAGCGTTGGCCTAATAGTTGACTATTTTACTGGGTTATAATACGCCCATTACCGGGGGTCTACAAGGTGCGACACAGGCACCATACCTGAACTGACGCCGCCCCGCTTTGCAAAAGCAGGCGGGATATCTCCGACACGGTAGCGCCCGTTGTGACGACATCGTCCACAATGGCGATATGGTGTCCCGCGACCGGAATATCAAGACGAAAGGCATTTTTAAGATTCTGTTTGCGCAACCTGGCGGAGAGCTGATGCTGGGTTGCGGTAGGACGTATTCGCTGTAGCGCCTCGTCGGTATAACGACACCCCAGCCAGCGCGACAGCGGGCGGCAGAGCAGGTCGCTCTGGTTGTAGCCGCGCCGCCAGCGTCGCGGCTGCCACAGGGGAACCGACACCAGCAGGCTGGGGCGGGTTATCGCGGGATGCGCTTTTACCTGCAGCAGGAGAAGACGGGCAAGCGCGACGGCAAGCTCCGGTCTGGCGCTGAATTTAAACTGCGCAACCAGCGAACTTAAGGGGGCGGCGTAGTCATTTACCGCCACCAGACGCTGCCACGGCGGCGGTTTTTGCAGGCAGCGCCCGCAGGGCAGGTGGGGATGGGCGGCGGCTAACCCGCACTGTGGGCAGCGCGGGCGCGAGCGGCATAAGACGCGGGTACAGAATGAACACACGCCCCAGCGCGCCATCGCCAGCGGCATTTGGCATAGCCAGCATAAGCCGTGGGCTGTTAGCATATCCTCTCTCCCTGAAAAATAGTGAATGAGAACAATAACTGATGAACAACATCTGGTGGCAAACCACAGGCGAAGGAGATTGCCATCTTGTGCTGCTGCACGGATGGGGGCTGAATGCACAGGTATGGGATTGCATTACGCCGGAACTGAGTACGCATTTTACGCTGCACCTGGTCGACCTGCCCGGCTATGGGCGCAGCCAGGGGTTCGGCGCGCTGTCGTTAAACGAGATGGCGGATCGGGTGCTGGCCCAGGCGCCGGAGCGCGCGATTTGGCTTGGCTGGAGTCTTGGCGGCCTGGTCGCCAGCCGTATCGCGCTGGATGCGCCGCAGCGGGTCCAGGCGCTGGTGACGGTAGCGTCATCGCCGTGCTTTAGCGCGCATCAGGACTGGCCTGGCATCAAACCGGACGTCCTGAGCGGTTTCCAGCAGCAGTTAAGCGAGGATTTCCAGCGTACCGTCGAGCGGTTTCTGGCGCTACAGACGCTGGGAACAGAGAGCGCGCGACAGGATGCGCGGAAGCTGAAAAGCGCTGTACTGTCGCTGCCGATGCCGCCGACAGGGGTGCTGAACGGGGGGCTGGAGATCCTCAAAACCGTCGACCTGCGCGATGCGCTGGCAACACTGCAATTGCCTTTCCTGCGTCTGTACGGCGCGCTCGACGGGCTGGTGCCGCGCAAGATTGCCGGGCTGCTCGATACGGCCTGGCCGCAAAGCGAGTCGATCATCATAGAGAAAGCGGCACATGCGCCCTTTATCTCTCATCCCCGGCAGTTCTGCGAGACGCTGTTGACGCTAACCTCGCGGTTAAGCTGATTTTTTTGTCACGGACTGGCGAAAGTGACATACCAGAACAATACTTAGGACGATGTTAGGGTTACCGCTCGGGTTAACGTTATTCATCATGTTTCACATGACCGCTATAAATCTATGGAGAGTTAGGCTATGAAACTGGTTAAGGGTATTGTTACAGCACTGGTGATGGGTTCTGTCTCTTTCGGCGCGTTTGCCGCGAAAGAAATTACTAAAGAAGATGTAGCGAAAATGCATCTGACTAAGTTGGGTTCTATCACCACCTCTAAAACCACATCCCCGATGGATGCAAGACAAGATCTGTCGAAAAAAGCCGATGAAATGGGCGGTAAGTATTTTGTGGTGATTGCTGGCGAGAAGAACGAGAAAACCGTTCACGCTAACGCGGACGTCTACAAATAATAAAAAAGCGGGTGCAGAACCCGCTTTTTCTTTCCGCTTTACTGCAGCATCCACCACTCTGGTTGGCAGACCTTGCCCTC
Organism: Pluralibacter sp.; assembly: GCF_019237635.1. GTDB lineage: Bacteria > Pseudomonadota > Gammaproteobacteria > Enterobacterales > Enterobacteriaceae > Enterobacter_B. Next base: position 2,989 of record NZ_JAFAGS010000188.1, on the reverse strand, counting down.
AGGGCAGTTACGGCAGCTTCCTGAAAGACAATTCCCGGCATCATCCTGAACGCGGCGCGCTTTTCCCATCGCTTCCAGACGGGCGAGCATGGCGTCGACCATCGGTTGTGGCGTGTGCAGCGCGCGGCTGAGTTGCTGGGCGTTCATCCGTCCCTGTAACGCCAGCATATCCCGCAGTTCGATTAACGACGCCATTGTCTCTCCTTAGTGGCAGTTGCCCGCCGGGCTGTCGCAACAACTACTGGCGGTTTTACGCGTCGCCAGCAGGTTCACATCAACCCGGCTGCGCGCACGACGCAGCAGGCCAAGCACCATGATATTAAACAGGATAACCGCCAGAATGCAGACCGTGCTGTACTGCGGGTGCTCGCTGAAGCTTGACGTCTGGTAGAACACGGTGGCCAGCGAATAGGCGATGTTCAGCCCCCACAGGATGGAGAAGAACATCCAGCCGCGGCTGGACTCACGCGAGATGGCGCCCATCACCGAGATGCAGGGAATGTAGAGCAGTACGAAAATCAGGTAACTGTAGGCTGCCGCCGCGTTGCCGAACTTGCTGCTCATGACGCCCATTGCGCCAGTTTCCATTTCCCCATCGCCTTTGCTGGCTTCGATAGGGTTCGCCAGAACGCTCAGGCTGAAGGTGCTTTTCAGGCTCTGCCAGGTTTCTTCTACGGCGGCGCCTAATTCATCCAGCAGGTTAAACTCAGCCGGGTTGAAAGCCTGGGATTGAATATTTTCGGCGGTATAGAGCGTGTTCAGCGTACCCACGACGACCTCTTTGGCCATGGCGCCGGTAAACAGACCGACCGTCGCCTGCCAGTTGTCCTCATGCACGCCAATCGGTTTAAACAGCGGCGTAATCACGCGGCTGACGGAGGCCAGCGCCGAATCGTTGATGCTATCGGCCGCTTTCCCGCTCAGCGTGAAGCTGTTCAACGCGCTGAGGAAGATGCTGACAATCACGATGACTTTACCGGCGCGCAGGACGAAGCCTTTCAGGCGCTGCCAGGTCTGAATGAGCAGGCTTTTGACGTGAGGAACGTGGTAGACCGGCAGCTCCATGACAAACGGCGACGCTTCGCCGCGCATGATGGTGTGTTTGAGCATCAGGCCGGTGAGGATCGCCATGACAATTCCCAGCACGTACAGTGAGAAGACCGCCAGCGCCCCTTGTTGACCAAAGAACGCCGCCGCAAAGACGGCGAAGATAGCCAGACGCGCGCCGCAGGACATAAACGGCGCCATCATAATGGTCATCAGGCGTTCGCGCGGGGCGTCAAGGGTACGGGCGCCCATCACCGACGGAACGTTACAGCCGAAGCCGACAATCAGCGGCACAAAGGATTTCCCCGGCAGGCCGAGGGACTGCATCAGGCGGTCCATCACGAACGCCGCACGGGCCATGTAGCCGGAGTCCTCAAGGAAGGAGAGGAACAGGTACATCATGCCGATTTGCGGCACCAACGGCAGCACGGTATTGATACCGCCGCCAAGCCCCTGCGCCAGGAAATTGGTCAGCCAATCCGGGAAGTGGAGCATTGCCCCGAGCCACTGGATGCCGTGGATAAAGATAGCCACGGAGCCAGCGTCAAAAATCGGTTGTAAGGCACCGCCGATGTTGATAGCCAGCAGGAACATCAGGTACATCACGAACAAAAATACAGGCAGGCCGAGGAAGCGGTTGAGAATGACTTTGTCCATTGCCGTGGTGAAACGGCTGGGTTCCGCCGTCAGCGTGTTGCTGACCGCATCGCAAATCGCGGCGATGGTCTGATAGCGGGCGTCGGCGATATGCAGCGCCGGGTCGTCAATCTCTTCGCTCAGACGCGCCTGGGCTATTCCCAGTTTATGCGCGGCGTCGCCGGCATAGGCGCGGCTATAAATATCGCCTTCGAGCATCTGCAACCCTAACCAGCGACGCTGCTTTTTCGGCATCTCATGCGAGATCTCTTCCGCCAGCCAGTCGGCTTCACGCAGCAGCGGTTGGGAATAGTGCACCCGCTCCAGTTCGCTATTGGCGCGATGGCGGTCAAGGGCCATTTTCAGCGCTTCAATGCCGCGTCCGCGGGTGGAGACCAGTGGAATCACCGGACAGCCGAGGCGGGCTGACAGCGCGTCAACATCGATGCGGACCTGCTGCTTCTCAGCGATATCCAGCATGTTCAGCGCCACCACGCAGGGAATGCCGAGTTCCAGCAGCTGTAGCGTCAGGTAGAGGTTACGTTCAAGGTTGGAGGCATCGACGACGTTAATCAGCAGGTCGGCGTCGCCGCTGAGAATGTAGTGGCAGGCAATCTGCTCATCCAGCGACGTTTGCGACGAAATCGTCGTCAGTGAATAGGTGCCGGGCAGGTCGACGAGCGTGACCTGATGATCGGTGGTCGAAAAATGCCCTTCTTTGCGCTCGACGGTGACGCCCGCCCAGTTGCCTACGCGCTGACGAGCGCCAGTTAACTGGTTAAAAAGCGTTGTTTTACCGGAGTTTGGATTACCAATAAGGCCAATGGTCAATTTTTTCATTTTTCTGGGCTCGCTGTTGCCAGAGGCGTATTAGCGGTTCAACGCTTCAGTTTCTATTAATGCCAAATCTTTTTTACGTAATACCAGGCTGACGCGGCGCGTCTCGATATGAACGGGATCGCCGAGAGGCGCGACGCGCACGACATGAAATGAGGAGCCGGGCAGCATGCCCAGTGAAAGCAGTTTTTGCCGATAAGCCGGGCTAATTTCACGGGAGAACCCAGTGATTTTCCACGTACTGTCAGGAGTGAATTGCATAGGACCTGCTTCTTTCATTAACCGATAATCCGTTCATACGCGCGGGGTGCGCATGAAGCCAACGTAATACCAACGGGAAAAAGGATAAAACATCAATGGGTACAATGATAATGAGAATGGTTTTTATCTTCAATCGATAAACTGTGACGGAGTGTTGAATTGGCCAATAATCCGCAGGACTTTTGACATTGCTCAATTTTTGACAGAC